>PLAI01000167.1 GCA_003134075.1 Methylocystaceae bacterium
CCGAACAGCGCCAGCCCAGCCACGCGTCACTTCGGCGGGTGAGCAGGACTGCTCCCGCGCCTTCGACCGTGCTGCTCAGATCATGCAAAACCGACGGCCACACTTCCGGATCGACGGCAGCTTCGTAAATTCGATCGAGCAGGGGTTCGAAGTTCATCAGCGAGTACGCTCAATCCCATCCACCGAATGAGCCCTTGTTGGGCCTGAAGTTGCCGTTTGGGCCGGCCTTTGACAATCCCAATTTTTGGCGCTGTGCGCTAGCGCACACTGTCCGTAATATCAGCCGTAAATCCATCCGCCCGGCGCGGACGTTTTCAGTTTGGAGTGAGCGACGGCGTGGGTCTTCGCCATGGCAGAGCCTTCCGCCGCGAAAAACGAGCTGATCGAGAGCGCGGCGACGGCGATCAGAAGGCGGCGAAGTAGAGCGGAGGTCAACATCGCGAATTTCCTCTTGCACATGTCCGCGCAGCGCTTGAGCGTGATTATCGAATCCGGAGGGAGACGCAACGGAACAACACGGGCGTCTATCCTGGCGCGACGGAGACTGGCAGCTGGGGAATCTACGTAGGGACAAATTCTTGCTTTGAAAAACCTGGGCGCTCGGCGTCTACCACGGCCTTCGCAAGAAACACCTACAACACGTACAAAATGTTGATCTCTCCGGAAGCAGCGGGATAAGCCTTCTGGACCGAAACACTCGAACAAGATCGTCGAGTGCGTGCGGAGAAAAACTACATCAACCAAAGGGCTTTGTAATCGTTACGATCTTTTGCGGTTGTGCCGTCGTCCACATGCCGTGGCGAGGATTTGTCTGCGCTCGATCGAAGATCGCGCAGGTAGCCGCCGTGCAACGATCACGCCGCCTTCTTCTTCGGTGCCGGTCGAGCGGTCTTCGCTTGCTCAAGCATCGGGTCCAACTCTCGAGCCCGGACAGCCCCGATCAAAGTGTCAATGATCCCCGGGAGTTTCTCCATCGTCCCGGCGACGACTCCCGCCTTGCCCTTCTCGAACTCCAGCGGTTTCTACCCGATGGCCTCGGCAACAGATAGGTAACGCGAGGCGCGGCCACTTTGACCAGAATCGGCGTTGTGATTGCCGTGGCGAGTCGGCCTTATAAGCGTCGCCCCGCCCACAATCGCCGGCCTGCAATCCCAAGGCGTCACCGGCGCCCATCGGTTCGTTTACTCGGCGTGCGGATCGCCGCGCGTCGACGTTTCGCCCGACTGGCGCGAATATTTGTCTGTGGCGTCGGCCTTGGTGGCGGTGAAGCGCTCGGTTTTAACAGCCAAGGTGTCCAGTTGATCGGACTTGCGCCGCGGAATCCTGCCCCCCTTTCACTCTTTGATAAGAGCCGCGGCTTGGTTATAACGGGTGCGATCGCTATCCTGTCTCGAGACGCTGGCAGCGGTTCGGCAACTCAGGACAAGATGATCCCCATGAAACTCGAATTCCATGGCTACGCCATCTCGCGGACCATGATCGCCTGCGCAGGCATGGGCGCAACTGTGGCCATGCTTGTTGGCGGTACGACATTTGGCGTTCCGACCGCGATTGTCGCGGCGATTATTGGTGCGATCGGGGGTGGTGTCCTAGGGCGTTTCATCGAGTGGACGGACTAACATTCCGGCTTGCCGTCCAACCGGGCGCGGTTCTGGCGAAACGCGGCATTATGTCGCCAGATCGATTTCGGAGCGTACGTTGCGCTCGGAAAACCGTGGCTTAGGAAACCAGGCGGGGACTGGCGCGACGAAAGCCGCGCCATCGTGACGCACTCGTCTCTTGTTGTTCGTCAAACCAACTGGCGCAGGATCTCGTACTTTACGCGAAGTGGAAGGTATTCGTGAGGAGGCTGAAATGCGAAATCGTCGAGATACGGGCGATCTCGTCAAGTTTATAGGGGTGATCGGCATTATCGCGGTGATGTCCATTGTCGTCGGCGCGGCTCTTATTGGCGGCAGCAGTGTGGCTGCTGTTATGCCAGATTGGAGCGAGCGTCACATGGTGGAAATGGGGCGGTGATCAAAGAGAAACCCAGCCATTGCGGACCGGGTTATGCAAAACGCGCGAGGAACGCGAACGCCTAAGGGAACACGGGCACGCGGAACTTTGCCTCGCTACCGTAGCTATTTCGCGGCGATTGGTATTCAACTGCGTCAGATTGACGCAAAACGGCCCGCCTTTACATCCGAGGCAGGCCGTCGAGGTGGCGTCATATGAGAAGATTGAAACGCTGTTAACATAGATTCGGTTGTCGTCGGGATCAAAAGCAATCCTAGTTTTCGGTTAACGTCTGAACGCAAAACTGGCCGCCGTACATCCGGGCGAGCCGCTTCGCGTTTTACGCGGGATCAAGATTCCGCCCCGCCATCAGCCGCGGAGGCTCCAGCGTCGACGGCGCCGAGAAGACTTCACCGGCGACCGTCTTGGCAAAAGGAGGCGGGGGCACAAACGGAGTCATGAACAATCCCGGGATACAGTTGGTTCAACCATCCGAATGACACGGGCGTCGTCTCTTGGAGTACAGGCCGCGTTTCGAGGTTCTGCAAAATCCGCCTGACGGCGCTTCTCTTACGAAGAAGCTTTCTCATAGTCATGAGCATGCTCTCCTTCTCGCGCTTGTCTATGACGAGCCCTGCGAAGTAGTGATCAAGCATCCTTTCAAAAATGGCCCAAATCAAGGATTGTTCTGAATTTCGTTGCGTCTCAGATGACGAATTTTGGCGCCTGTTGCAAATTTATCGCTTAAGGTTGCGTCAGCACATAGGACACGGCCTCGCTTCTCTGCCGCCGAGCCCCAAAGCCGGCGACGGACGAATCCCAAACCTCTTGATTGGGCGCTAGCGCCTGGATTTCTCGCGGCCCGATCTTGGATCGTTCGGCCAATGCCTTCGGCCCCGCCGTTTGTGCCCCTCGCAATCGCCAGCCTTCAATCCCGTTGCGCGCCGTAGATGGGTGACGCGCCGCGATCCCTTTGAGCATGGGGTGGCGGTCTCGTAAAAAAAACCCGGCCGCGAGGGCCGGGTTCCTATCGATCAATTCCATGGCCGAGGCATGATCGCCGCGGACGATCAGTACTTGGCGACGACCGGAGCCGGGGCCGCGAAGTTGAAGTGATAGTTCACGCCAACGCGCACGACGTTGAGCTGCGGATGGAAGTGGTAGCCGTAGTTCCAGCCGTAGGCGCCGGTCGCGCCATTGCTGTCGAGGTCGACGTAGAGATATTCGGCCTTCGCCGACCAATGCGGCGCGAACAGCCACTCGACGCCGCCGCCGGCGGTCCAGCCGGTGCGTGTGTTCTGGAAGCTCCAGGCGTCCACCTGGCCATAGGCGAAGCCCGCCGTGCCGTAGACAAGAAAGGTCGGGGTGATGAGGTAGCCAGCGCGGCCGCGCAGGGTGCCGAACCACGGCATGCTGATGTTGGCGCCGGTGAGCGCCGACACGGGGGTCAGGTAGCTGTTCGTGTTATAGGGGGACTGAAAGAGCGTCAGAGCGGAGTTGTTGCCGCCGCCGCTGAGGCTGGTGCCCTGGAAGTCGGTCTCGGCGCCAATCACGAACTGATTGAACTGGAAGTTGTAGCCGGCCTGAGCGCCGCCCACGACGCCGCCCTGGTTGCCAACCGTATTGCCGTTGGGCAGGAAGAACAGGTTGGGACCGACGGCCGGGTTGGGGTTCGCGCCAATCTGGTAAGTCGGATCATAGTAAGCCGAATAGCCCGATCGGCCGCCATTGGCGTCCCAGCCGCCGCCGATGTTCACACCGAGGTAGAACCCGGTCCACATTGGCGGGGGCGGCGGCGGCGGAACATAGACCGGCGCTTCTTTGCGCGACGGAAGATCGGCGGCCATCGCCGATCCCGCGGATAGCGCCAACGCAACGGCGCTGACGGCGAATAGAAT
>PLAI01000265.1 GCA_003134075.1 Methylocystaceae bacterium
TCGTCCCGGCGAGGGACGAACGCTTCGGGAAGGTTGGTGTTCGCCCCGCCCGAAACTCTTGCGTTTCTCCTCCTTACGCCGCCGCCACACCCGCAAAAGCCGCCTTGCGGGCGTCGAACGCCGTCCCATCGATCCACATCCGATGCAGGATCACGGCGAGTTTGCGCGCCAGCGCCACCTTCGCCTTCTTCATGCCGGCGCGGCGGGCGAGCTTCATCGCCCAGCTCTTGAGGCCGGCACCCTTCACCGGCCTCGTCAATATGACATTGGCGGCCTCATAGAGCGCCGTGCGCACGCCGGCGTCGCCGATCTTGGTGATCCGTCCGGTCACGTCGGTCTCTCCCGACTGATATTTTCTCGGCGTCAGGCCGAAATGCGGTCCAACCCGCTTCGACGAGGAAAACCGCGCCGGATCGTCGATCGCCGAAACGTAAGTCAGCGCCACGATCGCGCCGACGCCAGGCGCCGACATCATCAGCCTCGCGCGCTTGTCCCGCCGCGCCATCGCCCGCACAAGCTTCTCGAACATGTCGAGCTCGCGCAGCAAAGCCGCATGCGCCGAAAGCAGCGCCTTCGCGATGACCTCCAGCGTCGAATGCCCGGCGACGAGTTCCTCGATGCGCCGCGCAAAGCGCTTTGGCGTCGTCGGCCCCACCTTCAGCCCGAAGCCGCGCAATATCCCGCGCAGGCTCATCTCGATATCATAGAGCTTCGATTGAACCAGCTTGCGCGCCGTCAGCAGCGCTCGCGTCTCCTGCGCCGCCATCGATTTGCAATGGACCGGTCGAAACCAGCCGAGCCGCATCAGTTGCGCGATGCCGCGCGCGTCGTTGCGGTCGGTCTTGACCGGCATCGTTTGCAGCGCCGTGCGCACATGCCGCGTCTCCAGCAGCTCCACGGCCAAGCCCGCCTCCTTCATCGCCGCGTAAAGCCATTGCGACAACGGTCCGGCCTCCAGGCCGATCCGTGCCAGATCGAGCCCGAGCGAAGCGAACCAGCCGATCAGCGCCGCCGGCTCGCTGGCGATCTTCGCCTCCCGCAAGATCTTCCCGGCTCCATCCACGACGCAAACGCTCGATGCTTCCAAAGACACGTCGATCCCCGCATAATGGTCCATGGTCATCCTCCGATGATGCTTGGAGCGGGCGAAAGTCCGACTCCGTCAATGACACCATCATTCTGGGGGATGACCACTCCGCCGCAAAGCCGAAGCCCCGCGGCGGCCCGTTACGCCATCTAACGGGGTGCATAAAGAAATGGGCGGCGAAACATGCCGCCCATGTGATGCGGGTTGTGACAACGCAATGCAATCGCATTGCCGCCGGCTTGCAAGCGATCTTGCAGCGACACGTCCCACTCGAAGCGATAATCGTTCAACCACCACAGATCCTTGATCTCGCGCTTTGCGACCTCCACTCCATCGACATATAATTCGCAGTTGTTGAACAGGCCGGGAAAACGGATGTGCGGTGACGCGCTCGCCTGCGCCTTTGAAAGTTGCACATTCGTGCGATACCACAGATCGCCGACGAAACTTTGCTGGTCTGGAAGACGCACGCCTTGCGCCTGAACATAAAGATCCGTCCGGATCGTCTCCCATTGATCACCAGGATAGTCTTTTCTCGCGGCGACGTCGAATTCCTGACCATGGGCGTTCCAAAACGATAAGTCGATCGGCCCATCGAGAAATCCCTTCGCCATCCCGTTCCCCGGCTGATCCCGATGGAAATCCCAGAGCAAAGGGAGCTTGGCGATCAGGGTTCCTTTCTCGCCATTGATGAACGGGATCAGCTCGCGATATTGTTGGATCTCGCCGGGCCAAAAGGCGTAACCGCTTTCTAGCTTGGTCGTCGTGAAAGCGCTGTTCAGCGCCGTGAGCTCGTCCCGCGCCCGCAGCCCTCGCTCGCCCGCCGCGACCGCTGCGGCGAAGTCGAGATCCGTCGCCGCAGACCTGACCATCGACATATAGGATTGCAACACCGTATAGCTGAGCCGCATGAAGCGCATGCGTTGCAGATAACGCTCTTCGTTGCGCGACAAGACTTTGCCCTTGGCGGTCAGTTTTTGCACGGCGGCCTCGGCCTCGCGCAGATGCACCTCCAAGCGTTCGACGAGCTCCGGCGTATAAATCGCCGGCGCGACAAAATACTCATGCTCGGTGACGATGGTGTTCTCCCAGGCCGCGAAGATCGTCTCCCAATATTCTTTCATCGGCCCGGCGGCTGGCCCGAAGAATTTCACATAAAAATCATCGAGCAGAGTGGTGATGTCCTCGTCCGGATTCCACATCAGGCGGGCGCGCAAATATAAATTGATGAAAGTCGTCGCCAAGGCGTTGCGGCTTTCGGTGTTAACGCCCAAAATGCCGGCGTCGCGGTAATGTCTGACGTCGTCTCGAAAAGCTATGTGCGATGGATTTGGCAAATCGCGCCAGACGAGCATCGACTGGTCATAGTCATAGATCGAGAGGCGTCCCTGCGTGACCTTGGCCCAGCCGTTCAATATGTCGCGATACTCTTGTTTTTGCGGGGAGCGCGGATCGTCCATGCCGTGGTTTGGGTCGATGTCGATGGGCGCCAATTGCACGGAAAACATTGGGTCGGTGGCCATATCGCGCACCGGCGGCAGCGTCATGTTCGAATAGGCGAGAAAGCCAATCTTCGAGGTGCTAGCCGGGTGTTTCACGCGCAAAATCCGAGCGATATTGTTGTAGAGCTCAAGAATCGGGTCGGTTATCGACCAGGTGAAAAAATATTTATCCCATTGCAGGTGCGTCAGTTTTTTATCCACGTCGGCCTCGCCCGTATAGATTCTGTCTTGGATGGACAAGGAAAAGTTCTGGTTTTGGGCGTAGAGCTTATCAACGTTACCCGCGATATAAGCCGCGGTCGCTGGATCGGTCAGCGCGAAACCGGATCCCTCTTTTGCCAGCCCTTTAGTGTAGGCGTCGAGAGCGTGTCCGGCCGGCGGCAACTCATCGCGACCGGTCATCAAGTTGCGTTTCTGAAAAATCTGCTCACCCGCATAATCGCCGTTCCATGAGACCCAATAAGAGCGTATTTCGAATGGCGAAGACCGGGCGTAATCCAGCGCACCGATTTTCAGCTCGCGTTCTTCCGGCGCGCACTCGCCGAAATCGCCGGGCATGAACCACCGCACCCCCCAGCGACGAAGCAGTTCGGCGGCGGCGAAATAATGCGCCTCGTCACCATTGCCGGCGAGATAGACCCTATTGGCCTCGCGCCGCAGCACGATCCCATCGGTGCGTAAATAAGGATGCTTCTTGATGACCGCGGCAAGGGACGCGCGCAAGTCCGGCTTCGCCAACAGCGCCTGTTCGCCGACGATCAGCAGCGGCCGACGACTCGCAAGCGCCGCTGCGACGGCCTCGGACGTGTCGGCGATGGGAAGTTTGGCGCCGGTCATCATTTCGATATATTTGGCCAAATCCTCGGCGGCCAGTCGTTCGTGAGGGCCCGCGCCCGGCGCGCGCACAATCACGGCGTCGCTGGCTCTGTCCTTAGCGATGACGAGTTCGCTGGCCGCGGGCGAGCCGGCCGTCGCCGAAAGGCATTGCGTCGCTATAAAAAGCCGCGCCATGCAGAGCCAGAACGTCACAGTTACTGGCCCTATCCGTTGGGAAGATGAGCAGGCCGCCATCTAAGCTCTCCTTTTGCCGTCATCGCGAGACTCGTTCCCTAGACCCTATGATTGCTGGGCCTGAGGGTGGCCCGTCATCCGATATGCGACGGTGCGAGGGTTACGCCGGCTGGCCGGCGCAGAGGATCGTGTCCCTTGGCGTGGTGTAGCAAGCTTGGCTTGATCACCATCTTCGCCGGCGTGGGCCGGGTTGTTCAGGTTGCCACGGTGGGCAATCCGACGATCGGAGTATCGCTCAATGGAGTGATTGTTTCCAGGGTCATATAGCGCCCTCTCTGGACCGCCCATTCGTCGTTCTGTTCGAGCAGGATCGCGCCGACGAGCCTGAAGATGGCGGCCTCGTTGGGGAAGATGCCGACAACATTGGTGCGGCGCTTGATCTCGCCGTTCGGCCGCTCGATTGGATTGGTGGAATATATCTTGGTCCAATGATCTTTCGGGAAGGCGGTGTAGGCGAGCACATCGGCCTCGGCTTCGTCCATGAAGGCGGCAAGCTTGCCAATTGTTGGCCGTAATTGATCGGCGACCTTGCGCCACTGGGTTCTGGCGGCTCCAGCGTCGTCCTGCGCGAAGGCGGTGGCGATAAAAGCGGAAACAACGCGGCGTCCACTCTTGCCGGCATGGGCGAGCGCGTTGCGCATGAAGTGGACGCGGCAGCGTTGCCATGTCGCGTTCATCACCTTTCCGACGGATGCCTTGATGCCCTCGTGCGCGTCCGACGTGACGAGTTTGACGCCGCGCAACCCGCGACGGGCGAGCTTGCGCAGGAAAGCCGTCCAGAAGGTCTCGGCCTCGGAGGGGCCGATATCCATGCCCAGCACTTCGCGACGCCCGTCGTTGTTGACGCCGATGGCGAGAATGATGGCGACGGAGACGATGCGATTGTTCTGACGAACCTTCACGTAGGTCGCGTCGATCCAGATGTAGGGCCATTCGCCCTCGATGGGGCGGTCGAGGAAGCCCTTGACCCGTTCGTCAATCTCTTCGCAAAGGCGCGATACCTGGCTCTTCGAAACCCCGCTCATCCCATGGCCTTGACCAGATCGTCGACGGAGCGGGTCGAAACGCCCTGAATATAGGCTTCCTGAATAACGGCGATCAGCGCCTTTTCGGCCATGCGACGAGGTTCGAGAAATCCCGGAAAATAAGACCCCTTGCGCAGCTTCGGGATACGAAGCTCGACCGTGCCGGCGCGCGTCTCCCAATCGCGGTCGCGATAGCCGTTGCGCTGAACGAGCCGCTCAGGCGAACGCTCACCGTGGCCGGCTCCGGTCAGCGCGCCGACTTCCAGCTCCATCAGGCGGTGGGCCGCAAAGCCGATCATCTCGCGCAAAATATCCGCGTCCGGCGCCTTCTCCACCAGCGCGCGCAGGTTCATCATGTCGTCGGTCATTGGATGGTTCCTCGGTTGCGTTGTGTCTCGCAACCCAACCATACCGGCGAACCGCCGATGACCGCCGCCCGCTCGCTGCGGCGCTATGTCGAGCGCGCTTCGCGGCCGGTCTTGCTCCAGCCGGCTACACCACCACCGGGGACACGACCGCGCAGAGCCTCATGCATAGGA
>PLAI01000273.1 GCA_003134075.1 Methylocystaceae bacterium
GCTTTCCGTCCCGCATCGGAATGCTCACGCCGCGCGCGTGGAGATGCAGCGGCGGCGAGCCCGCCCTCAGGCCCGTTCCGTAAATCGGATCGCCCAATATAGGCCAGCCCATCGCCTGCATGTGCACGCGCAATTGATGGGTGCGGCCGGTGTGGGGCTTCAGCTCCAGCAGCGCCAATTCGCCGCGCTCGGCATCGACGCCGCGCCCGAGGACGCGCCAACCGGTTCGGGCGGGGAGCCCCAGCGGATCGACCCGCATCCACCAGCCCCGCGTCGCGTCGAGCCGGCCCAGCGCCAGGTCGATCTCGCCGCTGTCGTCCGCGGGCGCGCCCTCGACGACCGCCCAATAGGTCTTTTGAACCCGGCCACCCTTGAACAGATTGCCGAGACGCTCCAGCGCCTTGCGGTGCCGTCCGAGCACGAGACAGCCGGACGTGTCCTTGTCGAGCCGGTGGGCCAGCGCCGGCGCGCGCGGCAGGCCGAAGCGCAGTTGACCGAAACAATCCTCCAGATTGTCGCCGCCCTTCGGCCCGCGATGCACCGGCAGCCCGGCGGGCTTGTCGATGACGAGCATCAGCCCGTCGCGGTGAAGTAATCTGGAGAGAAGATCGAGTTCGGCCATCGTCGCCCGTTTCCGCCGTCCGCCCGGCGGACGGCCGCGCCCAGAACTACGCGCCGCCGGGCGCTCGGGCAAGCGCGGCGAAAATTGACGGATTTTCGCGGCTGGAACTTGCCCGAGCATTTTAACTTCGCGTTAAAGCATGGAAACATCAAATTTATTGACAATTTTTTAACCTAATCTGTTGGGGCGGCGTTCAGCTTGCGCGAGTTATTTTAAATTGTATCGATGTCGCCGTAACAGGACGCTTTCACATGGACCCCTGCCGCCAGGACAAGAACAACGCCGAAGGCGCGGGACCGGCGAACCAAAACGNNTCGGGCCGGACGACGCCATCATCGTCGGCCCCCAGGAGCTGATCCGCATGCCGCGCCGCGACGCCGCCGGCCGCCGCGAGCCGAACCCGCCGCGCGACGCTCGCGCGGAACGCGCGCCGCCGCTGGTCGACATGACCTGCGAGAGACTCTATCGCCAATATGCGATGCCGCGCTCGCGCTCCGCCTCGCGCCGGCCGTCCCGCCCGTGGAAGTGGATCATCGGCGCGAGCGCGGGCGGGGCCTCGATCGCCGCCGCGATCACTCTCGTCTGGGCGGTCGGAACGGCGAAGTTGGACGACGGCGCGACCAGCCAGCGCGCCCTCGCCGACGCCGTTGGCGCGTTGCAGCACAAGGTCGCCACGCTCGAATCCTCCGTCGCCAAAAAGCCCACCGACAAGGCCGCCACCGTCAGCGCCGTGCAGCTCCGCGCCGCCATCGCTCAGCTCGAAGCGCGGCTCGACGCCGGCGCGGGCAAGACCTCCTCCAAGTTGACGCAATTCGCCTCGCAGCTCGAAAAACTCGACGCGCAGAGCGCGCGCGAGAGCGCCGCCAAGCTCTCGGAAATCACCGACCGGCTCGACCGGCTTCATCACCAGATCGCCACGATCTCGATGGAGACGACCGGCTCGATCCCAAAGCCCACGCCCGCCGCCGCGCCGCTGCTCCCGTTTCACACGACCGCCGCCGTCTCGCCGCCAAGGGAGATACGGGCCAAGGAAACTCAGGCCCACCACGCGGAGACGCCGCGCCCGCTCGACAATTGGGTTTTGCGCGGCGTCCACGACGGAACGGCGCTGGTCGAGGGAGCGCAAGGCCTGCGCGAGGTCTCGCCCGGCAGCGTCCTGCCCGGCGCGGGGCGGGTCAAATCGATCGAACGTCATGGCGCCAACTGGGTCGTCATCACCACGGCCGGGGTCATCGACCCGGAGGATTAGACCCGGAATCGGCGCGAGCGTAATCGCGCATGGAGCGCGCATTTTCGCGCATGGAGGCGCATGGTGACGCGAGAGAGGCCGCCGGCGGGGCGCCCACGTCTCGCCAATAAAGAACAATGTGCGCTGGCGGCGCCGCCGCAAAAAATGGACAGGCTCCGCGCCAAAAAGGCCAAGCTCCGGACGCCGCTCTACGACCCTCGATCCTTACAGAAGCGATCCGGCTAAATTTGGGCGCGCGGGGATCATGCTCGCCGTTACCCGCCTTGTATAGGGTGGGGGGCTATGTCATAAAGAGGCATGACACATACTGTCCGCGATAAACAAAAGCTGCTGGCGCGCGTGCGCCGTATCCGAGGGCAAGTCGAAGCCATCGAGCGGGCGCTCGACGGCGAAGCCGGCTGCGAACAAGTCATGCATCTCATCGCCGGCGTGCGAGGGGCTACGGCCGGCCTGATGGCCGAGATCGTCGAGGATCATGTTCGCACCCATCTGGTCGACGCCGAGAAGCATCCAAACGCTCTAAACGCCGAAGCCGCGGAACAACTCCTCGAAGTTGTCCGCGCCTACCTGAAATGAGGGCCGCGATGAACGAGGGCGACGCCTTTTCGACTTTCCATCGACATGTGTTTCTTGGCGAGGGACACGAAAAAAGCGAGCGCAAGACATGGGCGGTGATCTGGCTCTGCGGGGCCATGATGATCGCGGAAATCGTCGGCGGCCTGCTGTTCGGCTCAATCGCGCTCGTCGCCGACGGGCTGCATATGAGCACGCACGCCGGCGCGCTCTTGCTCGCCGCGCTCGCCTACACCTACGCCCGCGAGCACGCCGACGATCCCAATTTCACCTTCGGGACGGGCAAGCTCGGCGACCTCGCCGGCTTCACCAGCGCGATCATCCTCGCGATGATCGCATTGCTGATCGGCTATGAATCCGTGAGCCGCATCTTCGCGCCGGTCGCGATCCACTTCCGCGAGGCGATCCCGATCGCCTGCCTTGGCCTGGCCGTGAACATCGCGAGCGCATGGCTCCTGAGCGGCGGCGGCCATCATCACGGGCACGGACACGGACATGGACACGCGCATGGACATGACCATGACGAGGCGCGCCGTATCGCGACCGGAGCCGGAGGCGTCACGCTGGAAATATTCGAGGACGGCGTCCCGCCGCGCTTCCAACTGCGGTGGGACGCGGGCGAGGTTTTGGAGACGCGCGGCGTAAAAATCGAAACGGCGCGGCCGGATGGCTCCTGGGAGCGATTCACGTTGGTGGATCGCGGCGGCTATATGGAGTCGATCGAGGAAATTCCAGAACCGCACGCTTTCACGGCGCAACTGAGCATTGGCGGCGAAAGCTACGCCGTCGAATTCGTGGAGCACGAACACCCACACATCGCGACCGCGCGCGACAACAATATGCGCGCCGCCGTCATCCACGTCGTCGCCGACGCCGCGGTGTCGGTTCTCGTCATCATAGGCCTGCTGCTCGCCCGCGCCTTTGGCTGGCTCTGGATGGACCCGCTCGCCGGCATCGTCGGTTCTGTCGTCATCGCAAGCTGGTCCTACAGTCTGATCCGGGACACCGGCGCGATCCTGCTCGATATGAATCCCGACCGGCATATGGCGGCCAATCTGCGCCAAGCCATCGAAAGCGAGAACGACGAACTCGCCGATCTCCATCTCTGGCGCTTGGGGCCCGGACATTTGGGGGCGATTGTTTCGGTCGTCACGACTAAGGCGCGCGACGCGGATTATTATCGCGCGCGGCTCGCTCGCTTCAGGTCTCTGTCACATCTGACCATCGAGGTTTCGCATAAATCCTGAAACACGCGCGCGGAGATGGTTGGATGGCTTGTTGCAAGGTCCTCGATCAAATACGTCGGGCGCGTCCCCTCTCCCCGTTTTAACGGGGAGAGGGTTAGGGTGAGGGGCTTGGGGCTTTTGCCCCGGATGCCGTTAAATCAATGGATTCGTTGGCGCAATTGACGTGGGTGATTACGGCCCCAGGCCCCTCACCCCAACCCTCTCCCCGCGGGCGCGGGGAGAGGGAGGCGCCCGGTCAATTCATGTAATCACGCACGCGTGCTATGGTTTTTGCGTCTGCAACGCCAAGAAAATCGTCTCGCAAAGGTCGTCGAGATTGTTGAACACCTCGTCATTGCTCACGCGTAGGACGCGATAGCCTTCCCCCGCCAAAAATTTCTCGCGGCGGGCGTCATAGGCGAGTTCATCTTCCGTGGAATGGGTCGCGCCGTCGACTTCGACGATGAGCTTTTTCTCGCGGCAAACGAAGTCCGCGAAAAACGGCCCGATAGGCTCCTGACGCACGAATTTATACTCGCCGAGTTGGCGCCCGCGTAATTTTCGCCAGAGCTTTTGTTCGGCGGGCGTCTGCGCGCGGCGAAGGTCGCGGCTGCGATTTCGTTCAAAAAGACGCAAGCCGCGCATGGTGTCTTTCTTGAAAAAATCCTCGATCAAATTCGCCGGGCGTGTCCCCTCTCCCCGTTTTAACGGGGAGAGGGTTAGGGTGAGGGGCTTGGGGCTTTTGCCCCGGATGCTGATTAGACCAACGGATTCGTTGGCGCGGTTGACGTTGGTGATTACCGCCCCGAGCCCCTCACCCCGGCCCTCTCCCCGCGCGCGGGGAGAGGGAGCGCGCCCCACCTCTATGTTACGGAACTTCCCGCACCGCCCCCCTGGCCGCGCTTGTCGTCATCGCAGCGTATGCTCGCAGCGCCTTCGACACCTTGCGCTCGCGTGGCGCCGGCACGAAACCCTTGGCCTGCTGCGCCGCGCGGCGGGTCTCGATCTCCGCCTCGCTTACGCCAAGCGTGATCTCGCGCGCGGGAATATCGATCTCGATCCGGTCGCCGTTTCGCACCAGCGCGATCAGGCCGCCTTCCGCCGCTTCCGGCGAGACATGGCCGATGGAGAGGCCCGAGGTGCCCCCGGAAAAGCGGCCGTCGGTGATCAGCGCGCAGACCTTGCCGAGGCCCTTCGATTTCAGATAGCTGGTGGGATAGAGCATCTCCTGCATGCCCGGCCCGCCGCGCGGCCCCTCGTAGCGGATCACCACCACGTCGCCGGCGACCACTTCGCCCGTCAAAATGCCGGACACGGCGGCGTCCTGGCTCTCGTAGACGCGGGCGGGGCCGGAGAATTTCAGGATGCTGGCGTCGACGCCGGCGGTCTTCACGATGGAGCCCTCCAGCGCGAGATTGCCGGTCAGCACGGCGAGGCCGCCGTCCTTCGAAAAGGCGTGCGCGGCGTCGCGGATGGCGCCGTTCTCGCGGTCGTCGTCGAGCGTCTCGTAGCGGCGCTCCTGGCTGAAGGCGGTTTGCGTCGGTACGCCGCCGGGCGCGGCGCGGAAGAATTTTCTCGCCGTCTCGCTCGAGGTGACGCCAATGTCCCAGCGGGCGATGGCGTCCTTGAGGGTCGCGCTATGCACGGTCGGCAGATCGCCATGCAGCAGCCCGGCCCGATAAAGCTCGCCCAGGATCGCGATGATGCCGCCGGCGCGATGCACGTCCTCGAGATGCACGTCGGAGCGGGAGGGCGCGACCTTGCACAGCACGGGCACGCGCCGCGACAGCCGGTCGATGTCGGCCATGGTGAAGGGAACCTCCGCCTCGTTGGCGGCGGCGAGAATATGCAGCACGGTGTTGGTCGAGCCGCCCATCGCTATGTCGAGCGTCATCGCGTTCTCGAAGGCTTCGAACGTCGCGATGGAGCGCGGCAGCGCGGACGCGTCGTCCTGCTCGTACCAGCGGCGCGCGAGATCGACGATCGTGTGGCCGGCCTCGACGAACAGCCGCTCGCGGTCCTTATGCGTCGCCAGCGTCGTGCCATTGCCGGGCAGAGCGAGGCCGAGCGCCTCCGCGAGGCAGTTCATGGAATTGGCCGTGAACATGCCGGAGCAGGAGCCGCAGGTCGGGCAGGCCGAGCGCTCGATCGCCGCGACATCGGCGTCGGAGACCTTGTCGTCGCCAGCCGCCACCATCGCGTCGACGAGATCGAGCGCCTGCTCCTTGCCGCCGAGCACGACCTTGCCGGCCTCCATCGGACCGCCGGAGACGAAAATGGCGGGTATGTTGAGCCGCAGCGCGGCCATCAGCATGCCCGGGGTGATCTTGTCGCAGTTGGAGATGCAGACGATGGCGTCGGCGCAATGGGCGTTGACCATATATTCGACGCTGTCGGCGATGATTTCGCGCGAGGGCAGCGAATAGAGCATGCCGTCATGGCCCATCGCTATGCCGTCGTCGATGGCGATGGTGTCGAATTCCTTGGCGACGCCGCCGGCCTTTTCGATCTCGCGCGCGACCAATTGGCCAAGATTCTGCAAATGCACATGGCCGGGCACGAATTGCGTGAAGGAATTGGCGACGGCGATGATCGGCTTGCCGAAGTCCTCGTCCTTCATGCCCGTGGCGCGCCACAGGCCGCGCGCGCCAGCCATGTTGCGGCCATGTGTCGTCGTGCGGGAGCGATAGGGAGGCATGAGCGGTCTCTTCTCGTTGGCGCGGGCCCATTCACCCGGCGCGAAAAACGTGAAGATGACCTAGCCGAAGGCGCGCCGCCCCGCAATATAGCGCGGCGGCGAACGGAGTGCGAGCGTCGCCGCCGCGGTTAGGCGGCGCGGCTGCTGGCGATCTTGTCCGACGAGCCGACGAGTTCGACAAGGCAGGCGGCGATGGCGTCGATCGACGCGAAGCTTTGCCGGCACAGCATGCGCACCGGAAATTCAATCTCGAATTGCTCTTCCAGCGCCAGCATGACCCTGATCGCGGCGAAAGGGGTCAGCCCGGCGTCGTAAAGGTCCGCGTCGGACGACAGGCCCGCGACGGGGCTGTGCAGGCGGCCATGCTCCTCGAGCAAACGGCGGACGATCTCTTGCATCACACAATACTCCTTGGCCTTTTGAAGACTTGCCACCTCTACACCTGGGGCGCGGCGGGCGCCGTGCGCTTCCGCACACGAGGCAAGTCGAGGACACCTGGAGGGAAACATGGGCTATGGCGCCTGAACGGTAAATGAACTGTCAAAAATTGTATGCGGGCATGGTTTCCAACTTCTTTACGGGGCGGCGTTTCACGCGGCGGCGCGCAAGCCCGAGGCTCGGGAATCCACGATCGCGCCGTTGCAATTTTTCGTCCCATTAAATATAAATGCTGCCCATCGATTTTCGGCCTGNNAAGTTTTGGAGAGACGACCATGGCTACCGGAACCGTCAAGTGGTTCAACGCCCAGAAGGGCTATGGCTTCATACAGCCCGACGATGGCGACAAGGATGTTTTCGTTCATATCAGCGCCGTCGAGCGCGCCGGCCTACGCGACCTGCGCGAGGGCCAGAAGGTGAGCTACGAGATCGCCCAGGACCGCCGCACCGGCAAATCCTCGGCCGACCAGCTCAAGGAAATCTAAAGTTCGCATTATCGCGTTCGCGCGACCTTTGACGTTTGAAGGCCGCCGCTTCCCGCGGCGGCCTTTTTTTTGCGCGCCGATTCGCCGACGCGCCGCTTAACGCCTGGTGAATGAAGACTTCAAGCCGCGTTCAGATCGAATCCTGCATTCTTCGGGGGTCGCGAGGGTTTTGCGCTTGCGGCGGCGAGGCCGGCGGCGGGAATGGCGACCGTCCGGCCGAGCCCGTCGAGAGCTGTCACGCTCAGCTGGAGACTCGTCCCAATGCAACAGGAGCACTTGCCATGAATCGCTTCATTATTTCGGCAGCGGCCGCCGCCGGACTCATTCTCGCCGCCGGCGCGAATTTGGCGCCCGCGCAAGCCGCGCCGCTGCCCTCGGGCGTCGCGCAAAGCGTCATCGACGATCAGGGCGCGGTCGAACAGGCCCGCTGGGTCCGCTGCTGGCGTCCCGACGGCTGGCGCGGACGCGGCTGGGGCTGGCGCCGCGGCCACGCTTGGGGCCACTGGCGCCACGGCCACGGTTGGGGTCACCGCCACGGCGGTTGGCGTCACCATGGCCACGGGCATTTCCACCACGGCGGCCACGGACATGGGCACGGCCACGGACATGGCGGTCATCATCGCTGACATGGGGTAGAGGGCAGTCGTCACTTCAGCAAAGGAGTTCACTTGATGCAAACCAGATTTCGCCGCCGGCTATCGGCTTCCCTGAGCTGCGCGCTCGTTGTCGCCGCCGTCTGCGCGGGGATGGCGCGGGCCGAAACGCTCATCGTCGAACGCCCGATGCCGGCGCCGATGGTCGAGCACGCGCCGCCGCCGCCCAGCGCCGGCTATAATTGGGTTCCCGGTCATTGGGTTTGGCGCGGCTTCGAATGGACCTGGGCGCCGGGCCATTATGTCCAGGCAGCCGTGGCCCCGATGCCCGCCGTCATCGTCGAAACCCGGCCGCCGCGCCCCTCGCCCGAGCATGTCTGGGTGCAAGGACACTGGGGCTGGCACGACGAGCGCCATGGCTGGAGCTGGAACCCTGGTATGTGGTTTCATCACTGATATGATGGACGTCGGCCGCGAAGCGGCGCGGCCGGCGGGCTTTCAGTCGAGGGGTTTTTAGCATGGATATGCCCGCGCCAGATTTTGCCGAAGCGGCTGCCCCGGCGCGAATTCCGGTAAATTCCCATAATGAGTGGGATCCGCTGGACGATGTGATCGTCGGTCGGCTGGAAGGCGCCGTCATTCCCTCGAATCACCCCGTCGTCACCAGCAATATTCCGGGCCTCGCCGCGCGGGCCGAGGCGCTGGTCGCGGGTTTTCATTATCCGGGCCTCATCCTCGAACCCGCGCGGCGCGAGCTCGACGGCTTCATCGCGTTGCTGCAATCGCTGGGCGTCGTCGTGCGGCGACCAGACGCGACGGACTATCGCCAGCGCTTCGGCGCGCCGGGATGGTCGTCGCGCGGCTTTTGCAACGCCTGTCCGCGCGACAGCATGCTGGTGATTGGCGACGAGATCATCGAAACGCCGATGGCTTGGCCCTGTCGCTATTTCGAGACTCATTCCTATCGCGCGCTGCTGAAGGAATACTTCCGCGGCGGGGCGCGCTGGACCGCCGCGCCGCGCCCCCAACTCATCGACGAATTGTTCGATCCGATTTATCACGTCCCCGAACAGGGCGAGCCAATCTCTTATATTCTAACGGAATTCGAGCCGGTGTTCGACGCCGCCGATTTCTTCCGCTGCGGCCGCGATATCTTCGCGATCCGCAGCAATGTGACCAACGCCTTCGGCATCGAATGGCTGCGGCGCTATCTCGGCGACGACTATCGCGTCCACGAGATCGAAAGCCGCTGTCGCACCCCGATGCATATCGACACGACGATGCTGCCGCTCGGCCCCGGCAAGATGCTGGTCAATCCCGAATATGTCGACATCGAGCGCCTGCCGCCCATCTTGAAAAAATGGGACATTCTCGTCGCGCCGGAGCCCGACCCGATCGAGGACCGCTTGCTGAAAATCACCTCGCTGTGCGGAAAATGGCTCAATATGAACGTGCTGATGATCGACGAAAAGCGGGTGATAGTCGATTCCCATCACAAGGCGACGGTGAAGGCGATGAAGGAATGGGGGCTGGAGCCCGTTCCATGCGAGTTTTTGCATTACGCGGCCTTCGGCGGGTCCTTCCATTGCGCGACGCTGGACGTGAGGCGGCGCGGCGGGCTCCAGAGCTATTTTTGAGGAGCTGGTGGTCGAAGTCTGACACTTGGGAACCCTGTTTTAGGAGGAGGATGCCAAGGTCAGCAATGCGCCAACAACGGCCGAAATTGCGCAGCGGAGGCGTCGTGTCTATAGTTTTGGGCGACCGCGCCTTTTGCGCCATCGTACACGGGACCGCCCCATGTCTAAGCCGGGCTTAGCGCCGCGGAAATTTTTCGAGCGCGCGGTCGCCGCTTTCGAACGCGGGGACCTCGACACGGCCGCACAGCTCTGCCAAGCGACGTTGAAGGCGGACCCGGCCTATTTCGACGCGACGCATCTGCTGGCGGTGGCGATGAGCCATCGCGGCGCTCACGCGGCTCTGCCCTTTTTCGACCGGGCCGCGGGGCTGCGCCCGCGCAACGCCGACGTATTCAACAACCGCGGCAGCGCACTGACCGAACTCGGGCGTTACGAAGAGGCGTTGGCCGATTACGACAAGGCCCTGGCGCTCGCCGCCAACCATGCCGAGGCCTTGAATAATCGCGGTTGCGCGCTGATGCGTATGAAGCGCTACGAGGACGCGCTCGTCGCTCACGGCAAGGCGCTGGTTCTCGATCCGAACAACGCGGAGATCGTCAACAATCTCGGGCGCGCGCTGACAAAATTGGAGCGCATTGAGGACGCGGCGCACTGTTTTGCGGACGCGCTCCAACTGCGACCAAATTATTTCGACGCCCTGATCAACCGCGGTGTCGCGCTCAACTGCCTCCAGGGTTTCGAGGAAGCGCTTTCTTGCTTCACGAGGGCGCTGGAACTCGATCCCAGCTGTACGATGGCCTTGACTCATCGAAGCAGGACGCTCGAAGGGCTCGAACGTTACGACGAGGCGGTCGCGGACTGCGATCGCGCGATCGCGCATCTGCCGCCAAATTACGTCCTCCTGATGCGTCGTGGGTCGTGCCTCAAAAAATTGGGGCGCTATCAGGAGGCGGCGGTGGATCTCGAGCGCGCGCTCGTCCTGACTTCGGCTCCCGATGAAACCGCGGCGTCCGACGCGGCTGGACCTTCGCTCGACGAACTTCCCGACCGGCTCCATCAGCGCGCCATCGCCTTGATGCAATTGGAGCGAACTGCGGAAGCCATCGTTTGCCTTCGCCACGCGCTCGAACTGCGCGAGGACAATCCGGAGGCCGCCTGGAACATGAGTTGCCTCTCGTTGCTGCATGGCGACTTCATCGCCGGCTGGAATTATTACGAGGCGCGCCGCATTCAAAAGGGGACGCTCTGGACGCGCCTCGATGGGCCCGAGTGGCGCGGAGAGCCGCTGGCGGGCAAGAAATTGCTTCTCTATGGCGAACAGGCTTTTGGCGACGCGTTTCAATACGTCCGTTTCGTGCGTTTCGCGGCCGAGATGGGCGCCGAGGTGATTTTGGGAATGTGGGCGCCGCTCGTCGCGCTTTTCGGCGACATGGAAGAAAAACCGGCGATCGTTCGCCACGGCGATCCGACTCCGGCTTATGACTTTCATTTGCCGTTGATGAGCGTTCCCTGGGCGCTGAAGTTGCAGCCGAAGGATTTCGCCACGAAGCGGCCCTACCTCAGAGCCGATCCGCGACGCGTCGAGACATGGGAGCGCGGACTGCCGCGATCAACCTTTCGTGTCGGCCTCGCCTGGCAGGGCAGCAAGTCGGACCCCGAGCGATGGATACGGCTCTCCGAACTCGCCCCGCTGGGCCGCATTCCCGGCGTCACTCTGATCGCGTTACAAAAGAAGGACGGTCTCGATCAACTCGCCGGCATCCCCGCCGATATGCATGTCGTGACGCTCGGCCCGGATTTCGACGCCGGCCCCGACGCGTTCATGGACACGGCGGCGGTCATGATGAGTCTCGATTTGGTGATCTCCATCGATACGGGCGTCGCGCATTTGGCTGGCGCGCTGGGACGCCCATTGTGGATTATGCTCAAGCGCGTGCCCGAGTGGCGCTGGCTGTTGGATCGCGCCGACTCGCCTTGGTATCCGACGGCGCGTCTGTTCCGGCAGAGGACGACGGGTGATTGGGGACCGGTCGTCGAAGACGTGGCTGGCGAACTGGCTCGCCTGGTCGCGACACGCGTGGAGACCGGCGCTCCGGGGCTCCAGCCGCCGCCCGCTTAGGAAAGGCAATCCTTGTCCAACGCCATCGCTCCCTCGCCGCTCCCCTATGCGCCGATTTCGATCGGCGAATTGGTCGACAAGATCACCATCCTCGAGATCAAGGCGCGAAGACTGCGCGACCCGCGTAAGCGCGACGCGGTTTCCAAGGAGCTCTGTTTATTGAACGAAATCGATTTCGCCATGGGCGAGCGCGGCGTAACGATCAAGGCGATGAAGGACGAATTACGCCAGGTCAACGAGGCGCTCTGGGACATCGAAGACCGCATACGCGACTGTGAGCGGGAACAGAGCTTCGGGGAAGAATTCATTCAGCTTGCGCGCGCTGTCTACAAGACCAACGATCGCCGCGCCGAGTTGAAGCGCCGGATCAACGAAATCTCGGGCTCCGCGTTGATGGAAGTCAAATCACACGCCGTCTATTGACGCGCGCGCCGCGCCGGCGCTCGAACTGTATCCCATTTGCAACACCCGACGCAAAAAGTGAATTCGACAACTCCGATTATGGCAAAATGAGTTGAGGCGCGGTCCCGCTCATGTTCTGATGTGGACAATTCGCCGCCAACGATTCACTCGTTGGCAATCGAGGCGCTGCGCGGTGTTCATCACTCAGGGGAGCATCCCATGGAAACCCGTAAATCACTGGCCATTGCGCTCGCCGTGTCCGGCCTCGCTGGACAAGCGGCGCAGGCCGAGCCGGGGACATGGGCGGGTCCCTATGTCGGGGTTTCGGCTGGCGGCGGCACGGGCGCGCAAAGCCAGCACGGTGGCCTATTGCTCCTGCCGCTTCCCGCGGGCGCCACAACCGGGACCAGCATCGGTCCGACGAGCGTCCCTACGAGCACTTACTATTCCGACGGCGGATACGGAATTTCCGGGGCGCTGCTGGGGGGCGGCGTCGGCTTCAACTGGCAGCAGGAGCGCTTCGTGTTCGGCATCGAGGGCGACGGCTCCTGGTCGTCGATTTCGGGAAGCGGGACTTGCGGTTACTATTCGGCCGCGCCGCACGGCTGCGGCGGCGGGATCGACGCGCTCGGCACGGTGCGCGGACGCATCGGATACGACCTCGGAAATGTGATCGCGCCGTTCGGCAGTGTCCTCGCCTTCGTGTCCGGCGGTCTCGCGATCGGCGACGTTCACGCTTGGGATTCTCTCCTCGGGGCGTCGGGCAGTCAGACGATCGCGGGCTGGACCGTCGGCGGCGGCTTCGAGGCGATGATCATGCCGCATTGGTCGGTCAAGCTCGAATATCTGCATGTCGATCTCGGAGACCACGGCATATTCACGGCGCTCCCGCCGAATGTGGAGCACGTGTCGACGCATGCGGAAGTGTTCCGGCTCGGCGTGAACTATCACTTCGATGTCGCGCCGCCGCCGCCGCCGGTGATGAGCGCCAAATATTGATCGCCGCGCTTCCAACAATCTGAACCGCTCTAACGCCTCCGTGGCGGCACGGAGGCGTTAGAATCGCGGGAGCGCGACGATAGCGTCGCATCCGAGCCTAGATCCCACAACATTGTTTGCTTTTGGGTCAGCCGCTCTGAAGCCGAGAACCAACGAACACTCAAGTTCGTTGGAGAACCCCAAACTGGCGCTTACGGCTCCTATGGTACTCTCACGTATTGATCCGCGAGTTCTGGTTTGGGTTAAAAGCGGCTTAACGGCGACCGCTTGCGGCACTCCCTGTCGCGGGTATCAAGTGTTGGATTTTCACCACTAGGACCCAAGCCTTAATCCGACGATGCCCGCCAGAACGAGGCCGATGCACGACAACCGCCAAACGTCCGCCGGCTCGTCGAAAAGATAGATCCCGAGCCCCGCGGCGCCCGCGACGCCAATGCCGGTCCACACCGCATAGGCCGTGCCGACGGGCAGCGATTTGAGAGCGAGACTCAAGAGTCCCGCGCTGGCCGCCATCGCGGCGAGGATCCCGACGGAAGGCAATAGCCGTGTGAAGCCGCCGGCATATTTAAGCGCGACCGCCCAGACGATCTCGCACAGACCGGCGAGCAGCAAAATCCCCCATGCCATCGAACTGCTTCCCTCTCGCCGCCAAACCGATCGCGTCATCAGTAGCGACGCGCGGCGGCCGCGACAATCGGCGGGTTTCGCGCGGGCGTTTGACCCCCTCGCGCCCGCGTCTTACAAACGCGCTACCCTCTAGCGGCGCGACACCACCATGTCCCATAATAGTTTTGGCCACCTCTTCCGCGTCACCACCTTTGGCGAAAGCCATGGGCCGGCGCTCGGCGCGGTCGTCGACGGCTGCCCGCCGCGCATTCCCCTGACGGCGCAAGAGATTCAGCTCTTTCTCGACAGGCGCAAGCCCGGGCAATCGCGCTTCACGACGCAGCGGCGCGAGGCCGACGAGGTGAAGATTATTTCGGGCGTGTTCGAGGACGAGAGCGGCCGCCAGGTCACCACGGGAACGCCGATCGCGTTGATGATCGAGAACACCGATCAGCGCTCCAAGGACTATGGCGAGATCGCGCGCAAATACCGGCCCGGTCATGCCGATTACGTCTACGACGCCAAATATGGCGTCCGCGATTATCGCGGCGGCGGGCGCTCCTCGGCGCGCGAGACCGCCGCGCGCGTCGCCGCCGGCGCCGTGGCGCGCAAGGTGCTGACGGGCGTCGCCATCCGCGGCGCGCTGGTGCAAATCGGTCCGCACAAGATCGACCGCGCCCGCTTCGACTGGGACGAGGTGGAGAAGAACCCGTTCTTCTGCCCCGACAAGGACGCCGCCGCGCGCTGGGCCGATTATCTCGACGACATCAGAAAGGCTGGCTCGTCCATCGGCGCGGTGATCGAACTGGAGGCTGTCGGCGTTCCCGTCGGCTGGGGCGCGCCGATCTACGGCAAGCTCGATTCGGAACTCGCCAGCGCGCTGATGTCGATCAACGCGGTCAAGGGCGTCGAGATCGGCGCGGGATTCGCCGCCGCCGAACTCACCGGCGAGGACAACGCCGACGAAATGCGCCAGGGCCAGGATGGTTCGCCGACGTTCTTGTCGAACCACGCCGGCGGCGTGCTGGGGGGCATATCGACCGGCCAGCCGATCATCGCGCGCTTCGCGGTGAAGCCGACCTCGTCGATCCTCACGCCGCGCCGCACCATCGACAACAAGGGCGCCGAGACCGAGATCGTCACCAAGGGCCGCCACGATCCATGCGTCGGCATAAGGGCCGTGCCGGTCGGCGAGGCGATGATGGCTTGCGTGCTGGCCGACCAGTTTCTGCGCCATCGCGGGCAGGTGGGGTGAGGTTTTCGCGCCGCGAAGCGCTGGCCCTTGGCGCGGCGGCGCCATTGTCGGCGGCGGCGGGCGAGGCCAAAACGCTTCTCGTCGCGCCGCCATCGGCGCTTGTTTACGACCCCGGCCCCGGCCGCTGGGATCGCCCGGAGCGGATCGCGGCGATCGACGCAGCGCTGGCGGCCGAGCCTTTTGGCGCGCTGCTCCGCGCCGAGGCGCCGCGCGCGCC
>PLAI01000235.1 GCA_003134075.1 Methylocystaceae bacterium
CCGGCTTCTTTTTGCGGGCGGGGCAAGGCGATAAAGCGGTTACGACACGCAGCCAAGCAGAGGCGCGCCTTCTCGCGAAGCGGCGTCCGCCGACTCGCGAAAACCATTCAATCCGTTTCTTCCGGCGCCGAGGCCACCACCGCGAGAGCATGGACGCGCCCCGCCAATTCCTCGGCCAAAATCTGATGAATAATTCGATGGCGCTCAATTCGGCTTTTGCCTCGAAAAGCCTCGCTTGTTACGTCGACGCGAAAATGGCTTTCTCCATCCGAGTGATGACCGCCATGCCCGGCGTGTTGGGCCGATTCGTCGATAACGATCAACCGCGTCGGCGCCAGAGCCGTGGTAATCTTGCTTTCAATCGCGGCCTTGACGGGCCCTTTACCGAGATTTGTCATTTTTCCGATCCTTATTTTCGATCCCAACGATGCCTTGGGATGTTCCGGGTTGGAGCCCCATATCCCAGCGGGGAGGCAAAATAAATGCGGCTTCGTCACTTGCGGCATCATATTAGTTCTTCATAATGAGCCGCATGGATCTTAACTCACCTCTCTTCGATCGTATCCGCGTCAATCGCCCCCCCAAGCGAGAGCCGAGCGGAGCTCGGCTGCGATGTGATTCCCCGGGCTGCCAAGAGGCCGGGGAATTTCGAGCGCCGATGGGGCGCCTGCGCGAGGGCCAATATTTCTGCTTTTGTTTGGAACATGTTCGCGAATACAACAATTCATACAATTATTTCAATGGGATGAGCGATGAGGCGGTGGCTCGGTATCTAAAGGACGCGAATGTTGGCCATCGCCCTACCTGGTCGATGGGCGTTAAGCGCGGCGCCAATGGATTCCGCGCCGACGGACAAAGCGCCGGCAATTATTCCGATCCGCTCGGGGCAAATCGAAAACGCCACCATCGCGCGAGGGAGGCGGAGCCCGTGTCCCCTCGTTATTCGCCGGTGACGATGCGCGCTCTCGACGCTTTGGGCCTGGACGAAGCCGCCAGTGCTGAAACAATCAAAACGCGCTATAAGAATCTGGTCAAACGCAACCATCCCGACGCCAATGGCGGAGATCGATCCTGCGAAGAAAAATTGCGGGAGATCATCCACGCCTATAAGACGTTGAGAGCCGCCCGCCTGGTTTGATGGTTTCGCGCGAATTTGGGCGACGCGAGCCGAACCGCTGGCGAAACGGAGGAAAAGTGTTGGTCGCAGTAGAAAAGGCCGCGCAAATGTCGGGATTGCCGGACAAACGAATTTCCGTGCGCGAAGTCTTCAAAATCGACACCGAACTTATGGTTCCAGCTTTTACGGCGGCCGACGAGCACGTGCCCGAGCTAGATCCCGACTATCTCTTCGATCGCGAGACCACCTTGGCCATTCTCGCCGGTTTCGCGCACAATCGGCGCGTCATGGTCACGGGCTATCACGGCACCGGCAAATCGACCCATATCGAGCAGGTGGCGGCGCGACTCAATTGGCCTTGCGTTCGCGTGAACCTCGACAGCCATGTCTCGCGCATTGATCTCGTCGGCAAGGACGCGATCGTTCTGAAGGATGGCAAGCAGGTCACCGAGTTTCGCGACGGAATCCTCCCTTGGGCGCTACAAAATAACGTCGCCCTCTGTTTCGATGAATACGACGCAGGTCGACCCGATGTCATGTTCGTGATCCAGCGGGTGTTGGAGGTGTCGGGCCGGCTGACATTGTTGGATCAAAACCGGGTTATTCGTCCCCATCCCGCCTTTCGCCTGTTCGCGACCGCGAATACGGTTGGCCTCGGCGACACTTCCGGTCTTTACCATGGCACTCAGCAGATAAATCAGGGCCAGATGGACCGGTGGTCGATCGTGGCGACGTTGAATTATCTGCCGCATGACGCCGAGACCAATATCGTTCTCGCCAAGGTCAAGAATTTGCAAACGACCAAGGAAGGGCGCGACGCCGCCAACAAAATGGTGCGGGTCGCCGATCTGACCCGCAACGCTTTCATGGCGGGCGATCTGTCGACCGTGATGAGCCCGCGCACGGTTATCACCTGGGCGGAAAACGCTGAAATTTTCGGCGATATCGGGTTCGCCTTTCGCCTCACTTTCCTCAATAAATGCGACGAGTTGGAGCGCCCCCTGGTCGCGGAGTTTTATCAACGCTGCTTTGGCAAGGAACTGCCGGAGAGCGCGGTCAACGTCGTCATGACTTGAGGAAAACGCAAGGACCGCGCGCTCCCACGTCTCCGCAATGAAACGACAAGCTAACCTCCGACAAGGCCGGCCCCTATGGCGGCCTTTGCCGCGGCCCTCGCGGGAGCTATATCTTTCTCATGTCAGCGCCCACCAATCGCAAAGCCGTCACCCCCAAGGAATCTCCGCAGGAGCCGTTTAAACGCGCGGTCGCCGGGACGATGCGGGCGATGGCGAAAACGCCCAAGCTCGAAGTCAGCTTCGCGCCCGAACGCCCATCCCTGATCGAGGGCGAGGACGGAGCGAAAGCCAGCCTGCCCGAACCGGCGCGCAAAATCACGCAAAAGGAGGCGGCGATCACGCGCGGATGCGCGGATTCACTCGCGCTTCGTCTCGCCTGTCACAATGAAGCCGCGCACCGACGCCTTTCGCCGACCAGCATGGAGGCTCGCGCCGCCTTCGACGCGATCGAGCAGGCCCGCGTCGAATCGATCGGATCGCGGCGGATGAGCGGCGTCGCCGCCAATATCGCCGCCATGCTCGACGACCGCTATCAGCGGGGCAAATTCGACGTGATAGAGAGGCGAGAGGACGCCCCGCTCGAAGACGCGCTCGCGCTGATCGCGCGCCAACGGCTGACCGGCCTGCCGCCGCCGCCGCACGCAAAGAAAATTGTCGATCTTTGGCAAGGATTTATCGAAGAGCGCGCCAGCGCGGATCTCGATCGGTTAGGCGACGCGATCGAGAATCAACAGGAATTCGCGTGGATCGCGCGCCATTTGCTCGCCAGCCTCGACATGTCCGGGCCCGAGCAAAATAGGGATGACAGCTCCGACGAGGACCTGGGCGACGACGCGCCCCCCAATCCGGACTGGAACGAGGCCGATCAAGACGAGAAGGATCAGGCCCAGAGCGCATCCGAGATGGATACGGCGATGGCATCGGAAGATTCGTCGCGGGAAGGCGAGAGCGAATCCGCCGACGCGCCCTATGGCGAAACGCGCGACGACTCCGACGGCGGCGAAGCCGATGACGATTCGGGCGCGCGCCGCCCCAACATGCCGGCGAGCGATCGCTCCGGCAATGATTACAAAGTCTATACGACCAAGTTCGACGAGATCGTGCGGGCCGAGGAACTGTGCGACGCCGAGGAACTGAACCGCCTGCGTTCCTACCTCGACAAGCAGCTTTTGCATCTTTCCTCGGTGGTCGGGCGCTTGGCCAATCGACTGCAACGCAGACTGATGGCGCAACAGAGCCGATCCTGGGAGTTCGACCTGGAAGAGGGCATGCTCGATCCGGCCCGGTTGCCCCGGGTCATCATCGATTCCCAGCAGCCTCTTTCCTTCAAGCGCGAGAAGGACACGAATTTTCGCGACACTGTCGTGACGCTGCTGCTCGACAATTCCGGTTCCATGCGCGGCCGCCCGATCACGGTCGCGGCGACCTGCGCTGACATTCTCGCGCGAACATTGGAGCGATGCGGGGTCAAGGTCGAGATTCTCGGCTTTACGACGCGCGCCTGGAAGGGCGGTCAATCGCGCGAGGCCTGGATAAACGACGGCAAAAAACCCAGCCCTGGCCGGCTCAACGATATTCGCCACATTATCTATAAGGCGGCCGACGCGCCGTGGCGGCGCGCCCGGCGCAATCTGGGCTTGATGATGCGCGAAGGTCTCCTGAAGGAAAACATTGATGGCGAGGCGCTGGACTGGGCGCATCGCCGGTTGATGGCTCGCAGCGAGCAACGTCGCATCCTGATGATGATCTCGGACGGGGCGCCGGTCGACGATTCCACGCTGTCGGTCAATCCCGGCAATTATCTCGAGCGGCATTTGCGCCAGATTATCCATGATATCGAAACGAAATCGCCGGTCGAACTCATCGCCATAGGCATCGGCCATGACGTGACGCGTTACTATCGCCGGGCCGTGACGATTGTGGATGCCGAGGAACTGGGCGGGGCCATGACCGAAAAGCTGGCGGAATTGTTCAGCGAGAACGCCGTTCCGACGGTGCCCGGCCGAAACAACGCGCCGGCGGCGCGATCAATCGCCGCGCGTTAATCACGAATTATTTTCGTGGGTTACGAAGCGCCGAGATTTCGCGCGTCAGCAAGATGTTTACTTCGCCATCGCTAAAATGGAACCTAATCGACGCCCTTGCGTTTACGGTTGCGGGTCCAACGTGGCGACGAGTTGCGCGGCGTCATTCTCGGAGCTGCGGCGTATGTGATCTGAGAGGGTTGAACGATGTCCTTCGCGATGTTCCCTAAGCATGACGACAGCCTGACGGCTGGCGCTCCGTCGTCGGAACAGAAAGTCTTCTGTATCGCGGCGATCTGCTTACTGGCGTCGACGCCGCTGCTGATTTCCATCGCCCTGATGATCTGGGGCGGCTAACCTCCGAGCCAAAAAGTCCGGGTGGACGGGAGCGCTCACGGTCCTCCAAGTAGGGCGAGCCCTTTCGCGGAGGTTCGGCGCGACATTCTCTTGGTGCAATGGATCGAGAGCGTGGGCGAACACGCGTCAAGAAGCGTCGCCGATGGGCCATTGTTGTTTAAATACGTTTCCTTTCGTGTCATGAGCCTCGACCGAAATTGTTTTGGCGCCGTTGGGCGCATAGCTAAACCGGAAATTCGGGTCTTCCGATAACGAGATCCCGCCCTCCATTGAGAAAATCAGCGTCTCGCCCTGCCGGACCACCAACTTGTCGATGTAATGGGCGGGGATGTAGAGATGCGTGAGTTGATCCATCTGCATTCCCGAATTATTGGGATGTCGGATCATGATTTGCGCTTCGCGATGTCCAGATTCCGCGCTCTTGAATTCGCGGTATTTCATCTGTCCGAGATGAGACGCGGCTTCATCCATGTTTTTTACGGCGGGCGCGGAGCAGCCGCCGGCGGCCTTGACGAATTTGACTTGCGCGTGAAGGGCGCCGTCGCCTGATTCACCGACCGCGTGGACGTTGGTGTAAGAGTTCACCCGCGCGCGAGTCGAAATAAAGGTCACCCCCGCCGTTTCGCCGAATGTGAAAGTCGCGGCCATCGGCATCGGGTTTTGATCGACGACGAGCGTCGCCCGACGCAATCCAGCGGCCTTGAGCCGCAGCGTCATCGGCACGATCGCGGCGTCCTCCGCGCGGACCGGCGCTTCGAGAACGACAAAGTCGTCGTTCGCGATCGCGCGGCCTTGAAACAAATCGCGGGCCAGATCGGGCCAGGGGTCGATCGGAGCGGGCGCCTGCGCGAGCGCTCCGTCAAGCCCGCCGAGCAAAAGTCCGACGCACAGGAGTCCGGCGGGGCGCCAGCGGCGCGGGGCGACGATCTTCATGCTTGCCTCCAGAATAAAGGCGCAGGCTAATCCGCGCGCGAAAATTCCTCAAGGCGTCTCCCACTCCAATTCGGCGAAGCCAGCGGTCGCATTGCGGCCGTTGTAATTGTCGAAGAGACGCCATTTTTCTCGCTCGCTTTGCGCCGCCGCGCTCGCCGCGTCCGCGACAGTGTCGCCTTTCTTGATGGCGGCGCGCAAATCGGCGGTCAACCGGGTCAAATAGGCTCGTTCGTCGTCGAGCGCTTTGGGCCAAGCCGCGACCAGCGGCCCATGACCGGGCACGACGCGCGCGGCGGGGATTTTCGCCAACTCTTCCGCCACGTCGAGAAATCCGAGCAGGCTGCCGTCGACGATCGGGACGTGGCGTAGGAACAAAAGGTCGCCTGCGAACAGCGTGCCGGTTTGCTCGTCCAACACTGTCAGATCGCAATCGCTATGCGCGGCGCTCCAGGCTTGCAGGGTGATCTTTCGTCCCCCAAGGTCGAGCGTCGTGGCCGTCTCGACGGTGACGCTTGGGCCGACGATAACCACGCCGTCGAGAGCGTCGCCCATCGCCGCGCGAAACGATTCCAGATAAAAAGCGCCCCGCGCCGCCAAGGCGCGTGGAAGATTCTTGTGACCGACGAAAACGACGCCTTGGCCGACAAATGCGCCATTGCCGAAGACGTGGTCCGGATGGGCGTGGGTGTTAATCACATAGCGAATCGGCTTGGATGTCGCTTGCTGCAGCGCAGCAATAAACGCCCTTGCTTCGATCAGGCTGCCGCCGGTGTCGATCACGGCCACGGCGTCATTACCGACAATCGCTCCAAGATTCGCGATATCTCCATCATTTTCGTGGTCCATGAGCGCGGTCCGGCCCGGATGGGCGAATACGCCGGGCGCGATTTCCTCGAGCTTGAACTCCGTCGCGGCGGATGGGCTTATGTAATAAAGCGCCAAGACTAGCGACAATATAATGCGGCGCACCATGATGTTCGACCTCGCTGATCACGTCCAATCGGCGTCCCGGCTCCGCAAACTCAGTAGAGCGCTTTTTCCGGGTTGCGCTCTAAAAGGCGGCGCCATATTATCCCGCCGTTTCCGACTTAAAAGATGTCTTCTGGACGGGAACTGGAAGCTTCTCTTCGGAGGTCGATGGAGCCATTTTGTAGGGTCCAGCCGATCGACGCGAGACAAGGAACGGAAAACGCCTTCCCAGTGTCGAGGCGCCATCGAGGCGCGATGTCGGCGACGAGGCCAAGATAGGCGCGCGCCGATGTCGTCAGGAGGAAAAGCTCATGCATAAGCTGTTGTTGTCGACTTCGGTCGGTGTTTTCGCGCTGCTTTCGGTTGGCGCGGCGAAGGCCGACGAATTGCTGACCCTGCAGAAAGACCCCAAGCAATGGGTGTCTCCGACCGGCGATTACGCCAATACGCGCTATTCTACCTTAAAGCAGATCACCACCGAAAACGTCTCCAAGCTGGCGCCGGCGTGGAGCTTCTCGACCGGCGTGCTGCGCGGCCACGAAGGCGCGCCGCTGGTGCTCGGCGATGTGATGTACATTCATACGCCGTTCCCCAATATCGTCTATGCGCTGGATCTCAATCACGACGGCAAGATCCTTTGGAAATACGAGCCGAAGCAGGATCCGGCCGTGGTTCCCGTGATGTGCTGCGACACGGTTAATCGCGGTCTGGCGTACGCCGACGGCAAGATTTTCCTGGCTCAGGCCGACACCACTCTCGTCGCGCTCGACGCCAAGAGCGGCAAGGTGGTCTGGTCGGTCAAGAACGGCGATGCGTCGAAGGGCCAGACCTCGACCGCCGCTCCCCACGTCTTCAAGGACAAGGTTCTCGTCGGCATCGCCGGCGGCGAATTCGGCGTGCGCGGCCATATCACCGCCTATAACGTCGCCGACGGAAAGTTGGCTTGGCGTGGCTATTCCATGGGGCCGGACACCGACACGCTGATCGATCCGGAAAAGACCACCCACCTCGGCAAGCCGGTCGGCAAGGACTCCTCGACCAGCACCTGGCAGGGCGATCAATGGCAGATCGGCGGCGGCACCACTTGGGGCTGGTATTCCTACGNNGTTACGGCTCGGGCAACCCGTCGACCTGGAACCCGAAGCAGCGTCCGGGCGACAACCGTTGGTCCATGACGATTTGGGCGCGCAATCTCGACACCGGCGCCGTGAAGTGGGTCTATCAGCTCACGCCGCATGACGAATGGGATTACGACGCGATTAACGAGGTTATCCTCGCCGATCAGGAAATCGGCGGCGTCAAGCGCAAGACGGCGGTGCATTTCGATCGTAACGGTTTCGCCTATACGCTCGATCGCACCAACGGCGAATTGCTGGTCGCCGAGAAATACGACCCGGCCGTGAATTGGGCGACCAAGGTCGACATGGACAAGAGCTCCAAGACCTATGGCCGGCCGCTCGTCGTCGACAAATATTCGACGGAGAAAAACGGCGAGGACACCAACACGCAGGGCGTTTGCCCGGCGGCGCTCGGCTCCAAGGACGAGCAACCGGCCTCGTTCAATCCGGAAACCGGCCTGTTCTATGTGCCGACCAACCACGTCTGCATGGACTACGAGCCTTTCCGGGTCAGCTACACCGCCGGTCAGCCCTACGTCGGCGCGACGCTGGAAATGTTCCCGGCCGGCCGGGTTCTTGGCGACAAGACGGACAACACCGGCAATTTCATCGCCTGGGACGCGCGCACCGGCAAGATCGTTTGGTCCGACAAGGAGCAGTTCTCCGTGTGGTCCGGCACGGTCACGACCGCTGGCGGTCTGGCGTTCTACGGCACGCTTGAGGGCTATCTGAAGGCGGTCGACCTCAAGACGGGCAAGGAGCTTTACAAGTTCAAGACCCCGTCGGGCATCATCGGCAACGTCATCACCTACGAGCATGCCGGCAAGCAATATGTCGCGGTGCTTTCAGGCGTCGGCGGCTGGGCCGGCATCGGTCTCGCGGCGGGCCTCACGAAGGGCAACGAGGGTCTCGGCGCCGTTGGCAATTATGCGTCGCTGTCCAACTACACCGCTCTTGGCGGCGTGTTGACGGTCTTCGCCCTGCCCAACTGAGCCTAGCCTAACGCAATAGCGACTTGGCGCTCGGCCCACTGCCTCGAAGGCGTGTCGCCGGGCGCCGTTTTTTGGATGAAAACGTCAAAACGAGAAAACGTCGGAGAGTGTGATGAGACTGTCGTTGGCCGGGGCGCTCGCCCTGGGCGTTATCATGAGCGTTGGAACGGCCGCGAACGCGGAAGCGCCCGGAGATCCGAAGGCGGTCAAATCGGTCGATGGCAAATATTTCGACGCGAAGGGTGACCCCACCTATAATGTGAAGCCCGATGGAACCGTCGATTTCTATACCTTCTCCGGTTATCGTCGCTACCACTCGGAATGCCATGTCTGTCACGGTCCGAACGCCGAAGGCTCGACTTACGCCCCGGCCCTGAAGGACTCGGTGAAGCGCTTCGATTACGCGGAGTTTTCCGGCATTGTCATTGGCGGCCGCGAAAACAAGCAGGCGGGCAACGACAGCGTTATGCCGGCCTTCGCCGACAATAAAAACGCCATGTGCTATCTCGACGACATCTACGTCTATCTTCGCGCGCGCTCGACCGAAGCGGTAGGCCGCGGTCGTCCAGAGAAGAAGGAAGACAAGCCCGCGGCGTTCTCCGACGCCGAAACCAAGTGCATGAGCGCCAAGTAAGGCGCCCGGCGAGAAATATCGTGGGCGGAAATGGGTTGACGCCCATTTTGGACAAGCGCCAAGGCAGGGAGTCGCGCATGGTCGGGCAAGGACGACTGAGCCCTCGCGGAGTTTCCCTGCTAGTGATCGCCGTCGCGATGTTGATCGCGCCGGCGACGAGCGGGCAAAATCTCGGGCCGGAATTTGGAGCCAAGGGCGCGGACAACGCCGGCTCCATTGAGCTCGTGGACCCCAAGGTGCTGCGTGTCTGCGCAGATCCCAACAATATGCCGTTTTCCAACGACAAAGGCGACGGATTCGAAAACAAGATCGCGCGGTTGCTGGCCGAGAAGCTCAACAAGGACGTGGCTTACACGTATTATCCCGGCGCGACCGGTTTTATTCGCAACACTTTGAACGCCCATCTTTGCGATGTCGTCCTTGGCATGCCGCAAGGCAATGATTTGGTTCAGCCGACCAATCCCTATTACCGCACGACATATGCGATCGTGACGCGCGCCGGCTCCGATCTCGCGGATTTGAAATCCCTGGACGATCCGCGACTAAAAGAAAATGGACGACATATTGGTCTCGTCGCCAATACGCCGCCGGGCAATCTTCTCGCGGCGAACGGATCGATGGGCGCGGTCAGGCCTTATGCGCTGATGGTGGATACGCGCATCGAATCCTCCAGCGCCGCGATGATCGCCGATCTGGAAAAGGGCGACCTCGACATCGCTATCCTTTGGGGGCCATTCGCGGGCTATTACGCCAAAAAGGCCGCCGACAGGCTGATCGTGACGCCGATAGCCGACGCCCCGGGGACGCGGATGAGTTTTCGTATCGCCTTCGGCGTGCGTCACTCCGACCAGAACTGGAAGCGCGACCTCAATCAGTTCATCGCGCAAAACAAAGCGCCGCTTGAAAAAATCCTTGAGGAATATGGCGTGCCGCTGCTCGGCGAGGACGGGCGGCCGCTCGAGTCGGCGCGATGAAGCGCGCGCTGCTGGGCTGTCTTTTCGCGGCCGCGGCCGGCGCGAGTTTCGCCGCGCAAAAGGCCACGCCGAGGGAACCCAGCGGCTATCGAATGGACGATTACGGCGCGCTCGTTCCGGTCACGCTCAAGGGTGCTTCGGTGCTGAGCACGACAAAAGCCTTCGAACTATGGAGCCATAAGGCGGCTGTTTTCGTGGATGTCTTGCCGCGTCCGCCGAAGCCCGCGGGATTGCCCAAGGAAGCTGTCTGGCGAGACGCGCCGCGCCAGGACATTCCGGGCAGCGTTTGGCTTCCAGATACGGGCTATGGCGAATTGGCGGCGCCAACCCAGCGCTACTTCGAAAACGGGCTCAGCCGCGCGACCCATGACGACAAGAGCAAAGTTCTTGTGTTTTACTGCCGCAGGAATTGTTGGATGTCCTGGAACGCGGCCAAGCGCGCGCTGTCGATTGGCTACACCAATGTTTCCTGGTATCCAGACGGCGCCGATGGCTGGGCCGAGGCGGGAAAATCGTTGGAATCTCGCGAGCCCGAGCCTCGCGAATAGGCGCCGTGACGATTTGGAGAGCGTCCTTCGTCGACGCCCCTTTTGAGGAAATCCGATGACCGCGACCGAGTTGTCCCCGGCAAAGTCTTTCCAGGGGCTGATCCTGACCCTGCAACAATTTTGGGCCGCGCGGGGCTGCGTCATCCTTCAGCCCTATGACATGGAGATGGGAGCGGGCACATTTCATCCCGCGACCACCTTGCGCGCGCTGGGTCCCAAGTCCTGGCGGGCCGCCTATGCACAGCCCTGCCGACGCCCGAAGGATGGGCGTTATGGCGAAAATCCCAACCGGGTCCAGCATTACTACCAGTTTCAGGTCATACTAAAACCGTCGCCGCCCGATTTGCAGCAATTCTACCTCGATTCGCTCGCGACGATCGGCCTAGACGCCCGCCTGCACGACATCCGTTTCGTCGAGGACGATTGGGAGAGCCCGACCCTTGGCGCCTGGGGACTGGGCTGGGAGTGCTGGTGCGACGGGATGGAGGTCTCGCAATTCACCTATTTCCAACAGGTCGCCGGAGTGGAGTGCGCGCCGGTGGCCGGAGAACTCACTTACGGACTCGAACGCTTGGCCTGCTACCTGCAGGGTGTCGACAGCATCATGGAGTTGAACTTCAACGGCGGCGAGGGCGCGGCGCGCGTGAGCTACAAAGATGTGTTCCTGCAGGCAGAACAAGAATACTCGCGCTATGATTTCGAGGCGGCGAACACGGATAAGCTTTTTTCGGATTTCAACTCCGCCGAAGCGGAGTGTGGACGCTTGCTCGAGTTCGGAGAGGGCGATGGTGAAACGAAACATCTCATGTGTTTGCCTGCATATGATCAATGCATAAAAGCTTCCCACGCATTTAATCTTTTGGATGCGCGCGGCGTCATTTCCGTGACCGAGCGTCAAAGCTACATTCTGCGTGTCCGCGAATTAGCCAAAGCTTGCGGCGCCGCGTGGAGACGCACCGAAGCTGGCGGCCTTCACCTTGAATAAGTGCGAAACCACCACCACCTCTTGCCTTACGGGCGCGAGGCGGAGCAGCTCGGGCGGTAAATTTCACTATTCGGCGGGATTATGGGTCGTTCGTCCCTATTGCTAGGGACGTCAGTTGACGTTGATCGCTGTTTGTTCTAGTTATGTTCGGGCTATGGGCGCTTGGCGAGACGGAGAGCGCGGTGATTGAGATCGGTTTCCTCGACGGATTCACCACCATGCGCGAAGATCGCAAAAGGAAATTCGCCAAGGCGCGGCGCGACGCGCCCCCAGGGGCGTCGCCGAGTGGTCAGGCCCTCGCCTCGCTCTTAACCTCGGATTTGCGCGAAAGGTTTTATTCTTGGCGTGGACTCTCGGGACGCCGTTACATCTGCTCTGTCTTTTCCGCCGCCGAAACGGCCGTCGTTTCGGAATTCACCGGCGCCGCGGTGATTGGCGTCGCGAAGGCCGGCGCGGCG
>PLAI01000252.1 GCA_003134075.1 Methylocystaceae bacterium
CGAGGAACGCTTTTCGGCCGCCTTAATGGCGAAGAATTATGTGAACCTATATCGTTCGTTGTTGATGCCAGCTCTTGCGGTCGTCCATGGTGGAGAAAGCGACGCCGCCCCACCGAGAAGACATGACTTACCGGGGGCCGCACATTGAAAGAAGCCGCGTCGCCATCGACCATCGACTCCATTGATCCTATGCCGGAAACCGAGTTTTACATTCCCGCCACCGGCCCAACGCGACTAAGGCGCAATTTGAAGCATGACGATACCTTTGCCGTGGTTGACAGTCATGGCGACATCGGAGCCAGCGCTGGTGGCTCCGATGGAATCTTTCACGCCGATACGCGATATCTCTCGTGCTTTGAATTCCTGCTCAACGGCATGCAACTACTGCTGCTTGGCTCAAATGTGCGTGATGACAATTCCGTTCTCACCGTCGATTTGACGAATCCTGACATCTACTTCGAGAACAAGCTTGTTTTGCATAAAGATGTTTTACACATCGTACGGACTTTGTTCTTATGGCGTGGAACCGCCTATCAGCGGTTTGGCATCCAAAATCATGGCGACCAGACTGTCGCGTTGCGACTGTCGTTCGCGTTCGGCAGTGATTTTGCCGACATTTTCGAAGTGCGGGGCATTCGACGCGAGCGTCGTGGCGTTGCCGCCGCTTGTGTGATTGACGAGAAAATTGTCGTCTTGAGCTATGAGGGGCTCGATGGTCGCGTGTGCACCAGCGCGTTGACATTCGATCCTCCACCCAAAGAACTTACCTCCAGTGTTGCGTCGTACGCAATCGACTTGGAACCCGGTGAGCGGCATTCGCTATTCGCTACCGTCGGCTGCGATGGCTCAGGAAGAACGCCGCCTGCTCCTTTCTTGAGGGGACTGGTCTCGGCGGCTCGCGCAACGAAGGACGTAAACGCAAATACGGCCACTGTGGAAACCTCTAACGACCTGTTCAATCAGATCTTATGCCGCTCGATGGCTGATTTGCGAATGCTGATAACAGAAACCGCGCAGGGGCCTTATCCTTATGCTGGGATACCTTGGTATTCGACGACCTTTGGCCGAGACGGCATCATCACCGCAATTCAGATGCTGTGGTGCGATCCCAGCATTGCTCGCGGGGTGCTGAAGCGGCTCGCGGCGTATCAGGCAAAGAGCTTAGATCCGATCAGCGACGCGGCGCCGGGAAAAATCCTGCACGAGATGCGGTCGGGCGAAATGGCCAACCTGCGCGAGGTGCCGTTTGGATTATATTATGGAAGCGTAGATTCGACGCCGCTTTTTGTCATGCTCGCCGGGCTCTATTTCGAGCGCACGGGAGACAGCGATACGATCTTGGAATTATGGCCGCAAATTGAAGCTGCTCTGGCGTGGATCGATGGACCGGGCGGCGCCGATTGCGACGGGTTTGTTGAATATCATCGTCAAACCGATCAGGGGCTCGCCAATCAGGGTTGGAAGGACTCCCATGACGCCATCTTCCATGCCGACGGGCAATTGGCGAAGGGACCGATCGCGCTCGCGGAAGTGCAGGGCTATGTATTCATGGCCAAGCAACTCGCAGCGCGCGTCGCGCGATGCTTGGGGAATCATGTCCTCGCTGATGTGCTCGATAGACAAGCGACCGAGCTTGCTGTCCGTTTTGAGGAAGCCTTCTGGTGTCCGGAAATAGGAACCTATGCGCTTGCACTCGATGGAGCGAAGAAACAATGCAAAATCCGCACCTCGAATTCGGGGCAGGTTCTTTTCACGGGCATCGCCTCACGCGCGCGCGCGTTCTCAGTGGCCGAATGCCTTATGCGCCCAGGCTTTTTTTCCGGGTGGGGAATTCGCACCGTGTCGCAAGAAGAGCGGCGCTACAATCCGATGTCCTATCACAACGGCTCTGTGTGGCCACATGACAACGCAATAATTGCGCTTGGCTTCGCACGCTATGGATCGCAGCGTTCGATCGAGCGCGTGTTCAAGGGCATGTTCGACGCGGCGACTTACATGGACATCGACCGCCTGCCGGAGTTGTTTTGCGGCTTCCGGCGGCGGCGTGGGCGCGGTCCGACCCTGTATCCTGTCGCTTGCGCGCCGCAGGCTTGGGCCGCGGCCACGCCCTTCGCGCTGCTTCAGGCGTCGCTTGGGCTCAGCTTCAATCCCGCGCGCAACGAAATCCGGCTGATCAATCCGCGGCTCCCGTCATTCCTTGACGAAGTCATCTTGCGTCAGCTTCGTCTTGGAAGTTCCAGCCTCGACCTAGCCATCGGTCGTCACGACGGGGAGGTTTCCCTGCGGGTGCTGCGGCGGGAAGGACAGCTCCGTGTGACCGCTATTCACACATAGCCACTCCATCAAATCTGAATGCCGGCGCGTGTTCCGGGGAAACGACAGCTTAGGTGTTGCAAGTATCATGATCGCTTCCGAATCAACGGAACCAAGATCGAACCCGCCGCCACCGCTGACCGCGGCCATTTTCGACGTGGACGGCGTCCTGCTCGCGTCCCCTCATGAGCGCGCCTGGCGCGAAGCGTTGCAAGGTTTTGCCGATCCTGTGCATTTTACCACCACGATGTATCAGGCCCATGTGGCGGGCAAACCGCGTCTCAGCGGCGCCCTTGCGGCCCTGGAGGCATTGGGTGTGCCGGACGCGGGGCGGCAGGCGGTCGTCTATGCCGAACGCAAGCAGAAGCGGCTGGAAGAACTTATCGACGCCGGGACTGTCGCGGCGTTTCCCGACGCGCTCCGCTTCGTTAAGGCGGTCCGGGCGCTGGGTTGGCCCATGGCGGCGGCCTCCTCTTCGCGCAACGCCAACCAGATGATGAAGGCGATCCCCCTTGACGTCGGCCAAAGCCTGCTCGACGCATTCAGCGTCAACGTCTGCGGACGCGATTTGCCTGAAGGCAAGCCCAACCCGGCAATCTTTCTGCTCGCCGCGCGGGAGTTGCGGATTGAGCCCGCGCAATGCTTCGTGGCCGAGGACGCGCCTGCGGGCATTGAGGCGGCCCGGTCAGGCGGCATGACGGCGCTCGGCGTCGCCCGACGTGGAGACGCAGCCCTTTTGTGGGCGGCAGGGGCGGATCTCGTGGTGACGAGCCTAGATGAAATCGCAATAAATGAATTGGTCGACGGGCGGCTCTGCCTGCGGCCAAATTGATCGGACGGGACATAATGGAACGCGCGCTGAAGCCGACCTTGGACGCCACTTGGGTCCTCGCCGCGAATGGCTACGATCCACTTCGTGAGGGCAACCTCGAATCGCGCTTCGCCATCAGCAACGGTTTTCTAGGCATACGGGGCTCACGAGCGACCACTCGGGGGGCGCGCTGGGTCGTTCCGCCGCGCACCTATGTGGCCGGGCTGTTCGACACGCCCGGCGCCGAGGGAACAACGCCAGGGCTTATCCCAGCCGCCGACTGGTTACGCGTCCGCATCTTGCTGCCTGGCGGACCTTTGGTGCATCACCCGGGTGACGTGTCGTCTCATGGCATGACGCTCGACCTGAGGCGGGGTGCATTGTTCTCCGAATTCGGCCAGCTAAAGTCGCCTGACGTGGGCATGCGCCTGCGCACGGCGCGCCTTGTATCATTGAACGAACGTTCGGTTGGGTTGCAACTTATCCACTTGGAGATCGAGGAGGGAGAGGTCGAGGTCACGCTCGAAGCCTCCTTCGAAGGGTTGGACCTCGGGCTCGTTCCCGAAAGGCTCGAGCAGGATCTCGGCGTATGGCGCACCTTGCGTTCCGGCAAGAGTCTCGCCATGGCGACGGCGGCCTTCCTGCAGGTAGATGGCCACGACCTTCCGCCGACTCCGCTGGGTCAATTAAAATGCTCCTGGAGCTGGAAATCCCGGCCTGGTCAGATCGTGTGTTTCGAACGCTCCGTCGCCGTGGTGCGGAGTGACGCCCAAAGTTTGGACCCTGGTGGCGGAGCGCGGGATAAGATCTACGTTGCGCGACAACTTGGTTGGCGCGGCGTGCTCGCGGAGCATGAAGCTGCTTGGACAAGCCGCTGGCAATGCAGTGAGGTCAAGGTCGACGGCGACGCATTTGCACAGAAGGCGTTACGGTTCGCTATCTACCATCTGAACAGCGCGGCAAACCCAGACGATGAGCATGTGTCGATTGGCGCACGCGCGCTGACCGGCGACGACTATCGTGGACATGTGTTCTGGGACACCGAAATCTTTCTGCTGCCCTTTTACATCCTGAGTTGGCCAGAGGCGGCCCGGGCGCTGCTCATGTATCGCTTTCACACGCTCGATGCGGCGCGGACAAAAGCCGCTGGGATGGGTTGGCAGGGCGCCTTATACGCCTGGGAATCCGCGGACACCGGCATTGAGACGACACCCGAACATGCGATCGGTCCGGATCGTCAGATCATCGACATCCTATGCGGCAAGCAGGAGCAGCACATCAGCGCGGACATCGCCTACGCGGTCTGGCAATACTGGCAGGCGACCGGGGATGATGCGTTCTTGCGCGACGCCGGCGCCGAGATCCTCCTTGAGACTGGCCGGTTTTGGTCCAGTCGCGCTCGACCGGAGGCGGACGGACGCCACCATATTCGAGGCGTCATCGGACCGGACGAGTATCACGAGCATATCGACGATAACGCCTTCACCAACGTCATGGCGCGCTGGAACATCCGGCGCGCCCTTGATGTAGCGACATTGTTGCGTGGGCGTTGGCCAAAGCTATGGACGAGTCTCTCAAGCCGACTCGCGCTAGACGACTCCGAACTCGAGCAGTGGCGGAAGGTCGCGGAAACAATGGCGACCGGCTTCGATCCTAAAACCGGACTGTTCGAGCAGTTCGCAGGCTTCTTCACGCTCGAAGAGATTGATCTCGCCGCCTACGCAGGTCGCTCCGTGCCAATGGACGTGGTGCTTGGGCGGGAGCGGACGCGGCAATCCCAGGTGATCAAACAGGCCGATGTCGTCGCGTTGCTGGGGCTGTTGCCGGAAGAGTTCGGTGGCGAGAACGCCGCGAAGAATTTCCTTTACTACGAGTCTCGCTGCGACCACGGCAGTTCATTGAGCCCCGCCATGCATGGGATGGTCGCTGCCCGCCTAGGATACTCCGACGCGGCGCTACGCTACTTTCGGCAGACTGCGGCGATCGATCTCGCAGATACCCATGCGGCGATTGATGGTGGCGTGCACATTGCGGCTCTGGGTGGGATCTGGCTGATGGCCGTCTTCGGTTTCGCAGGAGTGTCCTTGCAAAATGACAGCGTAGCCGTCGATCCGAAGCTGCCGGCGAATTGGCGCAGCCTCGGTTTCCGCCTTCAGTGGCGCGGCCGTCACCTCAAGATCAGCATCGATCAAACCGAGCAGCGCCTTGAAGCGACGCTGGAAGCAGGGGAGCCGATGACGCTTGTCGTAAGCAATGAGCCACAAGAGCTCTGCCGTGGCCAGGCACTCCGGGTTGATATAGGGAAATAGGACGTCTTGAGCGCACCGTCCGCACCCCTTGTTAATCGGCGCGACTCCTGACCCCCTCGGCTTGTGTGCGCCGAATAGACTCAGCATTTAGGAACATTTCAGGCGTGGCGCTGCAACTGTCATCTTTAATGTCACGCGGCAAGCTTCGGTCACTGCGGGCAGGCTCGAAGGCACATCACCTTTTGCTCGCTGCATGGTTGTCCGCCATGAACCTCGGGCGTTCCGATCTTGTTGCCCTGGCTGTAACACCGCCGATACGCCTTCCGACATTGTGCTTCGCACGCCAGCTGATCGGAAGACTTGTCCGTCTTCGCTAGAATGTAATTCGATTGATTTTGCGTGGGTTGGAACGGGAATACCGACGCCTGGATCATCGCTGTTCGATCAATCGAGGGCTTCTCCGGCCCATTCGGAGAATCAAATTGAGCTGCGGAAAGTCCTGGCGGAAGGAGCGCGCCGAGGCTCAGAGCCGCGATATAGATGGCGTAAGCTGGAATTTTCATTTCATTTTCCCCCTTGTGAGCCGACATTCCCCAGATGGTTGCTGGGTCACGCACAAAGAATATGGGCTAATTTTTTGATTTCGCCAAGCGCGCCGCTGCGGGCAGACAAATTGCGTTGGACCCGAAATCCTCACAGAGGTCGCACCGGGCAAGCACGCCATTCTCCTCCTCGATGGGGCCGGCGGGCGTTCGTGGAGCGGCTTGATCGGCCGCGCAAAAAAATCACGGTTTTGCTGCTGCTCGCCGCCGCCATGCACCGCGAGTGCGAGTGCGCCGCGGCGGCTCAGTCCAACGGTGTTTTAGCTCACCGTCGCGGCCCCAATCGTCCGGGGTGCGCTAGAGATGCTGTGCGCCGCGCCGCCAAGCTAAAACACTCTTCATTATGAAAGCATCGTCCATGCCGCATTCGGACAAGGAGCCGCCGACGGCGCCCCCAGCGGCACCCGCGAGCGCGCCGGATATCGGCGTCCCGGCAACGTCCATAGTGCCGACGGCTGGGATAGCGTGCTCAAGCCGGTCGTTGCGCGCTACAAAGGCCATGTCTCACGCATCTATTTCCGAGGCGACGCCGGCTTCGCCAATCCCGAGATTTACGACTATCTCGAAGCCGAGGGCGTCAAATACCCCATCCGCCAGCCTGCGAACCGCATCCTGCAAGAACGGATCGGCCATCTGCTGACACGGCCAGTCGGACGCCCGCCGAACGAGGTGCGGCGTTTCTATGCAAGATTCAGCTATCCGGCTGCAAGCTGGAAGAAGCCGCGCCGGGTCGTCGCCAAGGTCGAATGGCATCCGGGCGAACTCTATCCTCGCGTCGGCTTCATCGTGACCAACATGGCGCGGGTCGCCGAGAGCGTCGTCGCCTTCTACAACAAGCGCGGAACCTTCGAGCAATACATCAAGGAAGGCATAGGCGCGATCAACTGGACGCGGCTGTCATGTCGCTCCTTTGCCGCCAACGCCGTGCGTCTTCAGCTTCATGCGCTCGCTTATAATCTCGGGAATTTCCTGCGCACGCTGGCGACGCCAGAGCCGATCAAGAACTGGTCGCTGACGACGCTCAAGGAGAAGCTGATCAAGATCGGCGCGAAGGTCGTGAGCCACGCCAGCTACGTCGCATTCCAGCTGGCTGAGGTCGCTACTCCCAGAAACCCGTTCGCTGACATTCTGCGGCTAATCGCGGAGTTGCGACCGCCGCCCTTGGCGTCCACGGCGTAGGGAGTTCGCGCGTCATGAGTTCGAGCCAAACGACGGGAGAGGCGCGTCGTGCGCCTCTTTGGAGCTTTCCGCCACGGCTCCGCCTTGTCAAAAACGCTCAATTGAAAGAAACTTCCGCTCGGATCGGGAGCCATCTGGTGAATTCCGGCCAAGTGAGTCGATTTTCGACGCGCGCCCACCGAAAAGAAGCAGATGAAAATTCACACCAAGGACTTCCGCATGGCCGGAGGGGACGACGTCGACCTCGAGAGGTGGAGTCGCTGATGTTCGCCAACATGAACTTTCTCGCCATTGTCGCCGCGGCGGTCGCGGCTTGGTTGTTCGGCGCGGTTTGGTACAGGGCCTTCGCCACACGCTGGATGGATGCGCTTGGCAAGACCAAAGACCAATTGATGCCCGGCGGTAGGCGGCCGATATCGAGCATGGTGATCGTTTTCCTGGCTGACCTCGTCATGGCGGCGGTGCTAGCGCGCCTCATCCCCGCCATGGGACCGACCACCATCGCCTCGGGATGGTTGACCGCCGGCGCATGCTGGCTTGGCTTCGTCCTGACGACCATCGTCGTCACCAACGGCTATGCCCGCAATCCGTCCGCGCTCTCGGCGGTCGCCTCCTGGCATTGGCTCGGCGTGCTTCTCGTCATGGGCCTCGTCATTGGGGCGTTCGGCTAGCTGACAACCTTCCAACATCTAGCCCGCCTCGTCGCTGCGAAGATCTCCGCCTAAAGCATTGCCAATGAAGAAACACCCTCCCAAGGCGCTGAGGCTCGTCCATGCCGTCACATGTGGACATCCGGTGATCGCGGTGGGCGCCTGATCGTCCGATAGTGCCGCGATCCGGGCGGCGTTGCCCGGTGATTCGCACCATCGGAGTTCAGCCATGATGACCCACTTCGTCGG
>PLAI01000389.1 GCA_003134075.1 Methylocystaceae bacterium
CGGCGCCAGCGGTTGCGCAGCGCGATGGCGACGGCGCGCTTGGCCGCCGATTGTCCGACGATGTAGCGGTCGAGTTCGGAAACAATCTCGCGCGGCGAGAAATCGGCCATATTTCGGTTCCTTCAGAAGGCGACGGGGATCAAATCGTCTCCACGACGATATTGTGATTGGTGTAGACGCAAATTTCGGCGGCTATGTTCATCGCGCGGCGGGCGATCGCCTCGGCGTCGCGCGGACCGTCGAGCATCGCCCGCGCGGCGGCGAGCGCGTAATTGCCGCCAGAGCCGATCGCGGTGACGGAGCCGGTTTCGTCGGCCTCCGGCTCCAGCACGTCGCCGGATCCCGTCAGCACCAGGCCGACATCCTTGTCGGCGACCAGCATCATCGCCTCCAATCGGCGCAAATAGCGGTCCATGCGCCAATCCTTGGCGAGTTCGACGCAGGCCCGGGTGAGTTGGCCGGGATATTGTTCGAGCTTGGATTCGAGCCGCTCGAACAGCGTGAAGGCGTCGGCGGTCGCGCCGGCGAAGCCGGCGATCACGTCGCCCTTGCCGAGTCTTCGCACTTTCTTGGCGTTGCCCTTCATGATGGTCTGGCCGAGGCTCACCTGACCGTCGCCGGCGATGACCGTCTTGCCGTCCTTCTTCACCATCACGATGGTGGTGGCGTGCCAGCTCGCCGGTCTCGCCCTTTGGTCCTCGTCCATTCGCGCCTCTTTTGCCTGCCAAGGTTCGCATGTAGGCACTCTCGCGCCGGCGAGCAAGGGCGGCGTTCGCCGGCCCCACTTCGAGCCCGGAGCGGCGCTTGGGTTAAGGGACAGTACGCGGTTGATTTTGTCGGGAGCGCGGATATTTTTTCCGCAATCGGCGGCGTCTCGGGTCGGTCCCGAGACGCTAAAATTTCGTTTCTCTCGTCCGCGTGGAGAGCCATCGTCCCCCGCGGAACGGTTTCGTGCGAAGGGCGCAATTGGCGATGTGCTTATCCCTGGGGGCGAGCGTTAACGCGGGATGCGCTCTCGCGGTGATCGGCGCCGCCACGGTCCATAGGGCCTTGCGCCATGACCGGCGGATGCTTGGCTTCGCCGTGTTTCCCCTGGTGTTTTCCCTGCATCAATTTGTCGAGGCCGTCGTTTGGTGGTCGCTCGAGCATCCCTTCGAGGGCGACGAGATTTTTCGCTACCTTTACACGATGATCGCGTTTCTCGTGTGGCCGGTTCTGACGCCGCTGGCCGCGTCGATCGCGGAAACCCACGCGCGGCGTAAGCGTGTTTGGAAGTGGATGTGCGGTTGCGGCGGCCTGCTCGCGCTGTATCTCGGCTTCCTGCTCGCCGGCGCCGACGGCGTCGCGGTGACCGTCGTCGGACATTCGCTGGCCTACGATCCGGGTTTCGACCGCCCGCCCCTGATCGCCGATCTCGCTTATCTCGCGCTGACGGTCGTTCCGCTGGTCTCGTCCGACAATCGGGCGCTGCGGCTGTTTGGGGCGATGGTGTTCCTCACCTTCGTCTATTCGCTGCTGCACAACCGCGCGGCCTGGTATTCGCTATGGTGCATGTCGGCGGCCATGTTCAGCCTGATCATCTCCTTTGGGATACGCGAGCGCGCCCGCGCGCGCGCGCGTCGACGAGATGAACCCGTCGATGCGCTAAGCGGCGATCACTTCAACTCGACGCCCAAGGCGGCCAGTTCCTCTTTCAACTTGTGACGGCCGCTCATCGCGTCGGGGCCGCGCACGCGCGAGAGAACCTGACGTATCCAACCCTGTTCGGGGAGGCCCTGCTCCTTCTGGAAATCGCGGAATTTCGCGTCGAGCGTGTTGATCGCGTCGAGTTGGGCCTCCCCCCATTGATATTGCTCGCGGTGCAGCACGGCCCGCTGGCCGAGGCGCGGTTTGACGCCCGTATCGACCGCGGGGTCGGGAAAGCCAACCGCCATGCCGAACACGCCGAAGACGTTGGGCGGCAGGTTCAGCTCCTTGGCGACCTCCAGCGGCTTGTTGCGCATGGCGCCGATATAGACCGAGCCGAGCCCCAGTGATTCCAGCGCCACGACCGCGTTTTGCGCGGCCAGCGCCGCGTCCACGACGCCGGTCAGGAACAATTCGACATAGGGCAGCGCGCCGGCCTCGCGGCCGTTGAGCTTGGCGAGATTGTCGAGTCGGGCGAGATCGGAGAGCCAGACCAGAAACACGGCGCAGTCGCGGATATGCTGTTGGCCGCCGGCGAGATCGGCCAGGCGGTTCTTGCGCTCTTGATCCTCGATCGCGACGACGCTCCAGACTTGTAGGTTCGATGAGGTCGAAGCCGATTGCGCGCCCGCTATGATGGTCTCCAACGCGCCCTCGGGGAGCTTTCGCGGCAGGAAGGCCCGATGCGAGCGATGCGCGAGCAGGAGGTCGAGCGTCTCGTTCCAGTGCATGGGTGTTGGCGAATCGTCTCGCCGATAGCGGGCGAACATCGCCGCCGCGCCTTTGAGGGTTTCGATGTCCGTTGCCGGCTTGTTCATATCAGAGTCTCGTGAGGTTGCGCGGCGCGAAGGCGGCCTGCTTCGCGCCTTTTTGCCCCGCCCGCCCGTCCCTGTCCAGTCGCGGCGCCCGTCACCCGATCCGCAGCTCCATCACGTCGATCACATGGCGCGGCAGGCGGCGAGGGGCGACGAACACGGCGTCGGCGCGCAGCGTATATTGGGCCGCCCAGGGGTTCGCCGCCAGCCAGCGCGCCGCGGCGATGGCGATCTGGGGCATGGGGGTAATGGTCGGGCCGATCCTGGGGCCAACGCTCGGCGGCTACCTGACCGAGATGTACAACTGGCGCTACGTCTTCTACATCAACCTGCCATTCGGCATTCTCGCCACGCTCGGGCTGCTGTTTTTCATGCCGCGCTCGCATCCCAATTTCAACATGAAGTTCGACTGGATCGGCTTCGGCGTGCTGTCGCTCGGCATCGGCGGGTTGCAGATGATGCTGGA
>PLAI01000121.1:0-18273 GCA_003134075.1 Methylocystaceae bacterium
AACCCGGGCTGGGCCGCCTCGTGCAGGGCCACCGCGATCGCGGCGGTGGTGTGGTCGTGCGGGCCGCCCTGCAGCCCGGGGAACACCGCCTTGTCCAGGGCCATCGCGTGCTCCGCAGTCGACATGATCATCGCGCCGCGCGGACCGCGCAGGGTCTTGTGGGTCGTGGTGGTCACGACATGGGCGTGCGGGAACGGCGACGGATGCAGACCGGCGGCGACGAGGCCGGCGAAATGCGCCATATCGACCATGAAGTAGGCGCCGACGCTGTCGGCGATCTTGCGGAACGCCTCGAAGTCCCAGATGCGCGAATAGCCGGAGCCGCCCGCGATGATGATCTTCGGCTTATGCTCCTTGGCCAGCGCCTCGACCTGCTCCATGTCGATGCGGTTGTCATCCTTGCGCACCGTGTAGGGAATTGGCTTGAACCACTTGCCCGACAGGTTCACGGGCGAACCGTGCGTCAGATGGCCGCCGGCGGCGAGATCGAGGCCCATGAAGGTGTCTCCGGGCGTCGCGAGCGCCAGGAACACCGACTGGTTCGCCTGGCTGCCGGAGTTGGGCTGCACATTGGCGAAGCCGCAGCCAAAAAGCTGCTTCGCGCGATCAATCGCGAGGTTTTCGGCGATATCGACATATTGGCAGCCGCCGTAATAGCGCTTGCCCGGATAGCCTTCGGCATATTTGTTGGTGAGAACCGAGCCCTGGGCCTCCAACACGGCGCGCGAAACGATGTTCTCGGAGGCGATCAGCTCGATTTCGTGACGCTGCCGCCCGAGTTCGAGTTCAATCGCCTTGGCGAGATCGGGGTCGGAGCTGGCGAGCGGGGTGGTGAAGAAACCGGACTGGCTCATTATTTTCCTCTAGACCAAGGGGGCGGGAACGGAAAGGGGCGCCGCCGCCGCGACGCGCAAGCGTGAGGCCCAAGCGCTTATCACGGTCGAAGCATGACGAAAAGAGCGCATGGCGACGCGGCGTCCGCCTGGGCGCCGGGTCGATCGGTTAACGAGAGAGCTTAACAGGTAAGGTTGACGGCATTCGTCGTTTGGCGCTGAAAAAGCCGCCGTGTAAATATTTTATTACCGATAAACATCAAATCTAAATCTCCTTGAAAGGAGTATCGCCATGAGCGCGGCGCGAATACAGCTCCAGACCGCCCGCGAGTTCCCCCTTGACCCACAGCCGGAAGCGAGCCGCGAAACAGCGCCCTACGCGCAAGTAATCGACGAAATATGCGACCTGAATTGGAGTGCCCTCTCGCGGGACGAGCTCATCGACGTCGCATGGGCCTATTATTTTTTCTCGGTTCAATTTTGCGAAAACGTCGGGATCGCCCGGCGCCTCTATCCCGACGACAAGCGCCTGGAGGAACTCGATCGTGGCGAGCGCGACACCGACAATCTTTCGCCCTGCACGGGCGTCGTGGACGCCGGGGAGAGAGTCGATCACGATGAATTCATGAGAAGAGCGCTAAACCTCGAGGCCATCAACGAGATTCGCCGGCGCCGCCTTCTGACAATCGGCGCCGCCTACCTCGGCAAGGTGCGCGCCGCCGATGACGCGACCAGGGCGTTAAGCCTGCCGACCTATGAGGATGGCGGACTCGAAAGAGTATTTCGCTCGATTTTGCGCGCTCGGCGTTGGGATGGCCCGTTGCTTCAGGCGTTCAAGCACTTCCTCGTCGGGCACATCGCGTTGGACAGCAACCCGGTGGAGGGCCATGGCTCGCTTTGCCGGCATCTGCCGCCGAACGCGCAGGTGTTCGATTTGTGGCTGGCGTTCAAGCAGAGCCTCGTCGCGGCGGCGCCCGTTTTGGCGCGATGAAGTTGTCACCAGTCGCTCGCGCGGGCGCCCGAGGTCAAAATCGGGCGCGCGCCGCTCAATCGAAATCCCCGGCAAGTTCCGCCCGTGTCGCCTCCGCCACGACGGCCATATGGCTATAGGCCGGATGCGAAAAGCCCAGGATCACCTGCGCGCCGGGCTCGCGGAAGGCCGCGATCTGCGCTTCCGTGAACGGGAAATGCACGAATTGCACCGAACTCGCCTTGCCCTCGGCCGTGGTGCGGTCTTGATCTGCCTCCGGCAGCGCCGGGATTTTCGAAGCCCCAAGTTGAAAAAACGCGGTCTCCTCGATGCCGCCGAGCCCTGCCAGCACGCGGGCGCGGCGCAGCGGGTCGTCTATTTCGATCATGAAGGTGGCGACCAGTTCGCGGCCCTTGGGGATCAGTGGATTGTATGCGGCGAGTTCGTCCTTCAACTGCTCCGCGCCGCCCTTCTCGATGTGCAGCATCTCCTGCACTTGCAGCCACATCGTGTCGAAGCTCTCGAAATAGAAAGTCACATGAGGACCAACTTCGACACGTCGGTTGCGCTTGATCGCGCTTACCCGGCTTCGATGTTCGGCCCGCGCCTTCGCATATTCCGCCCAAGGGAGAATTTCGGCGGCCGTGAGTTCGTGTTTACTGGGCATCCTTCGCTCCAACGGCCTCGCCATAGGCGCGCGCCAACAGTTCGATCGGGTGGGCGATCAGTTCCGGCTTTGGCGCGTCGTCGCCAAGCAGTTCGACGCCCTGCGCGAGGTGCGTTCCGGCGAGCGGGCACTCCGAAACCATGTATTTCTTGCCGGCGCCGGAGATCTGGCGCGCGGCCGGCTTTCCGACCTTCAGCGCGATGTCGAAATTAGCGCCCTTGCAGCCCCAGGCCCCTCCGTGGCCCGAACAACGCTCGACGACCGTCAGGTCCATTTCCGGCACGAGGCGCAAGAGATCCGCGCCGCGCTGGCCCATGTTCTGCGCCCGCGAATGGCAAGAGACATGGAAGGCGACGCCGCCATCGATCGGCTTTACGCCTTCGGCCAATCCTTCGTCGCGCGCGATGCTCACGACATATTCGGAGAGATCGAAGGTCGACGCCGCCAGCCGCTTGACGCTTTCGTCATGCGGCAAGATCAGAGGCCATTCGAATTTCAGCATCAAGGCGCAGGACGGCACCAGCGCGACAATATCGTAGCCTTCATCGATATAGGGCGCGAAGGCGGCGGCGACGAGTTTCGCGGCGTCGGCGACCTCGCCGATCAGCCCCTGTTCGAGTTTCGGCATGCCGCAGCAATGCGGATGCAAGACCTTCGTCTCGACCCCATTCTTCGCCAGCACGGCGAGCGCCGCCTTACCGATCGAGGTGTCGTTATAATCGCCATAGCAGGTGGCGTAGAGCACCGCCTTGCGGCCCTTGGCGGGCGCGGTCTCGTTACGTTTCGGCGGATTTCGCGCCGCCGCGGCCTCCAGCGTCTGGTCGGCGAATTTGGGCAGCGCGGCGCGCGGATTGATGCCGAGAAACCTCTGCATGAGTCCGCGCGTGAACTTGTTGCCGATATCGGTCGCCCAATTGGCGAGCGCCGGCAGTTTCGTCGCGAGCGCGCCGGTCAGGTCGGTTTGCGCGAGCTGGCGGTCGGCGAAGCTCACCGCCCCCCCTTTTGCCTCGACGGCGCGGTGGCGCAGCATCAGATGCGGGAAATCGATGTTGAATTCATGCGGCGGCACGTAGGGGCATTTGGTCATGAAACACATGTCGCAGAGCGTGCAGGCGTCGACGACCGGCTTGAAATCCTTGCTCTCCACCGTGTCGAGTTCGCCGCTCTTGGAGCCGTCGATCAGATCGAACAGCCGCGGAAAACTATCGCAGAGGTTGAAGCAGCGGCGGCAGGTGTGACAAATGTCAAAAACACGCCGCATCTCGGCGTCGAGATTGGCTTCATCGTAAAAGTCGGCGCTTTGCCAATCGATCGGATGCCGCGTCGGGGCGTCCAGACTGCCTTCCCGCATCTTGAATCCATGTTCTCGAAGATGATCGCCCGTCGAGGCGAGGCTCCCTCCTCCCGCCTTGCGGAAAGAGGGAGGACGCGACTTACTTCAGTTCGTCGAGCGAGCGCTGGAAGCGGCCCGCGTGTGAGCGCTCGGCCTTGGCCAGAGTCTCGAACCACTCGGCGATTTCCTCGAAGCCTTCCTCGCGCGCCGAACGCGCCATGCCCGGATACATATCCGTATATTCATGGGTCTCGCCGGCGACGGCGGCCTTGAGGTTGTCGGAGGTCTTGCCGATCGGCAGGCCCGTGGCCGGATCGCCGACGGACTCCAGGAACTCGAGATGGCCATGCGCATGGCCGGTTTCGCCTTCCGCCGTGGAGCGGAAAACGCTGGCCACGTCGTTATAGCCCTCGACGTCCGCCTTTTGAGCGAAATAGAGATAGCGACGGTTGGCCTGCGATTCGCCGGCGAAAGCCGCCTTCAGATTTTCCTCGGTCTTGCTGCCCTTGAGCGTAGCCATTGCCTTGTGCTCCTTGATGGAATTTTTGATCCAAAGACGCCCGCTCCCGCCGCGCGGCGCGTCAAAGGCGTCACTACTTAGAATAATTCAAAATTGGCCGGCGCCCAAGCATTATTACGACCGGTTCACCGGCGACATTTGGCCGCGTCTCGCATGACGCAGAACGATCTCCGCCGCGCGCGCGCTCGGAACGGCGCCGCCCGCCAGGATTTTGGCGCGTAGCGTCGCGAAGGCGGTTTGTTGCGCCTCGCGCGCCCGCCCGCCGACAAGGAGCGGGCCAATCGCCTCGGCCAAAGCCCGCGGCGTCGCCTCCCCCTGGAAAAATTCGGGGACGGCCCGATCCCCCACGATAAGATTGGGCAGGCTGAAACAATCAACCGTGATCAAGAATTTCAGCAGTCGCTCGACCGGCGAGACCTTATAGGCGACGGCCATGGGCACATCGGCCAGGGCAAGTTCCAGCGTCGCGGCGCCCGAAGTGACGAGCGCGGCCCTCGCGGCGCGAAAGGCGGGGAACTTTTCGTCTTGCGATAGCAGCCGCGGCGTAACGCGCCAATGCGAGGCTTCTTCCTTCACCGCCGCTTCCACGTTCGGGGCGAGGGGAATCGCGATGTCGAGGCCCGGATGCGCGCGCGCGAGCAGCGCCGCCGCCGCGCCAAAGACCGGCATCATCCGCCGCACTTCGGCGTGGCGCGAACCGGGCAAAATCAGTAGCGGCCCCTCGCGCCGATCGCCGTCAGGGGCGCCCTGCGCGAGGGCGTCGATGTGCTCGATCAACGGATGGCCCACATAATCACAAGGGGGCCCGCCAAGCCGCGCGAGAGCGTCGGGCTCGAAGGGCAGCACAGCCAGCACATGATCGATCGAGGTCCGCATCGTCCGGGCCCGCCACGGCCGCCACGCCCAGACGGTAGGGCTGACATAGCGAACAATCGGAATTCGCGGCGCCCGCGCCCGCACGCCGCGCGCGACGCGTTGGGTGAACTCCTGCGCGTCGATCAGCACGAGACAATCGGGCGGCTCGGCGAGCACCGCCCGCGTGGTCTCGTCCAAACGCGCCAGCAACCGTGGCAGACGGGCGAGGACCGGGACAAGCCCCATCACCGCGAGGTCGGAGAGCGGAAAGAGACTGGAGAGCCCCTCTCGCGTCATTTCCTCCCCGCCAACGCCCGCGACGACGACGCTCGGCTCCGCCGCGCGGAGCGCGCGCATCAGCAATGCGCCCAAATGATCCCCCGAGGCTTCGCCCGCGACGACGAATATCCGCGTCACGTCGCCCTGCCCGCGCGCGGCGCGCAAACCGGCCTGCTCGACGGCGCGCGCAAAAATTCGACCATCAGCGCTATGTCGGCGTCGCCCTCGTCCAGCTTGGAGAGCGCCTCGGCGCGCACGGCGAGCGGCGACGGCTCGGACAGCGCCTCTCGCGCGAACAGCAGCCGATAGGCGGCGCGCAGCCTGGCTATCCGCTCTGACGAAAATCCGCGGCGGCGCAGCCCAACCAAATTGAGGCCGAACAAATGCGCGCGGTTACCGCTGGCGATCGTGAAAGGAAGCACATCGCCCTCGACGCCGGAGAATCCGGCCACGAAGGCGTGCGCGCCGATGCGCGCATATTGATGCACGGCGCTGGCGCCGCCGATCATCGCGTGGTCTCCGATGCGAACATGACCGCCGAGCAGCACATTATTGGAAAGGATCACGCTTTCGCCGAGGCGGCAATCATGCGCCACGTGGCAATAGGCCAGTAAAACGCAACGATCTCCGACGCGCGTTTCGTCACCCTCGCCGCCGCCCCCCGCGTTAATCGTGACCCCTTCGCGAATGACGCAATCGGAACCGACGACGAGCCTTCCGCCCTTGCCGCCCGCCTTCAAATCCTGCGAAGGCGCGCCGATCGACGTGAAGGGAAAGATTTTCGTTCGCGATCCGACGCACGTCTCGCCCATGACGACGACGTGAGAAGCAAGCTCCACCCCGTCGCGAAGCTCCGCGCCCGGCCCGATATGGCAGAATGGTCCAACGACGACATTGGAGCCAAGGCGAGCCCCCGCCTCGATAACGGCGGATGGGTGCGCGCGAGCGGTCACGCGGCTAGGCCCTGCTTGAACGGCGGCGACGCCAAGGAGTCATGCAAAGGCCTCGCGCAAGGCTTCACGCCCCGACCATCGCGCTGATTTGCGCCTCGCAAACCAGCGCGCCATCCACCATCGCGCGGCCTTCATACCAATAGATGGTGCGCCTTTGCGCGGTCTTCGTCATATGGAATTCAATTCGATCTCCAGGTCCGACCGGCTTGCGGAACTTAGCCTTGTCGATCGTGACGAAATAGACGCTCTTCGGGCGCTCGACGGCGCCTTGCGCATGCATCGCGATGACGCCCGCCGTCTGCGCCATCGCCTCGATCATCAACACCCCCGGCATCACCGGGGCTAATGGAAAATGCCCCTGAAATTGCGGCTCGTTGATCGTCACATTCTTTATGCCGACGCAAGATTCGTCGCCGCGAATATCGACGATGCGATCGATCAACAGGAATGGATAGCGGTGCGGCAAATAGTCGAGTATGCGGATAATATCCAAGGTCTCGAGTGTCGCGCCCGCGATGGCGTCATTCATCTTTCTCTCCCTCCGGCGCCAGACGTTCTTTGCGTCCTTGCGCTCAACTCTCGCTGTCCCGCCCTCGCGACGCGCGGCGCCCCAGTCGCGCCAACAGCGCCTCTCCACGCAAAAACTGGCGAATTGGCCGCGCCGGAGCCCCGCCATAACGCACGCCCGCCGGCACGTCGCGCATGACCCCGGATTTCGCCGCGACGCCGGCGCCCTCGCCAATCGTCAGATGGCCGCCGATCGCCGCCTGTCCGCCAATCCGCGCAAAATCGCCGATCTCGCTGGAGCCGGCGACCCCGGCCTGCGCGACGATCACGCAGCCGCGTCCGACCGTCACGTTGTGGCCGATTTGCACGAGATTGTCGATCTTCGCGCCCTCGCCGATGATCGTGTCGCGCAGCGCGCCGCGGTCGATCGTCGTATTGGCCCCGATCTCCACATCGTCCTGAACGATCACGCGCCCAATTTGCGGCGTCTTCCTGTTGCCTTTCGCGTCGAGCACGAAACCGAATCCGTCCTGCCCCAGTCGCGCGCCCGAATGAATGATGACACGATCGCCGATCAGGGCGTGCGTGATGCTGACATGCGCGCCGATGCGGCAGCCGCGCCCGATCCTGACGCCAGGCCCAATCGCCGCGTGCGGACCGATGATCGCGCCAGCGCCCACTTCGGCGAGCGGCCCGATCGAGGCGCCGGGGTCGACGATGACGTCTGCTTCCAATCTCGCCCTCGGATGCACGAAGGCGCCGGGGGACACTCCCGACGCGCCAAAGAGCGAGCGAGGCGCCAAGGCTTGTGGAAAGAGAAGACTCATCGCGAGCGTCATCGCGCGTTGCGGCTTCGCGACGACAAGAGCGGCGGTCGCTAGCGGCAAAAGCCCCGCGTCAACCTCCTTGATAAAGCAAGCCGTGGCGCGGCAGAGCCGCAAGCCTTGGGCGTAGCGGGTATTTTCGTAAAGGGTCAGATCGCCAGGCCTCGCCTCTTCCAACGAGGCTCCGCCCGCAATGCAGGGAAAGTCCACCTCGCCGCCAGACGACGCGAAACGCAACTCCGCATTCGTCGCCGTCGCGATTTCGCCGAGCGAAAGAGAGCGAGAGGACTGAAAAAAGCCTATGGCGGTCAATGTTCGCGCCTCGCGAAAGATCGTCGGACCCGCCGACCCCGGTCGTGCGAATATTACGGAACCAACGGGAAAAGGACAGCCGAATTGAAATTTTAATAGCGAAACGGATAGACGGGAGAAGACACATAAGCGCCAAAACGCTCGCATCAATTCGAAGCACGCGTATAAAGGCGCGCCGCGCAAAAATCGTCCGTTCTTCCCAGCCGTCCAGCACGAAAGTGCGGCGCCCCAAGTGCTTCCGCGTCGGGATCGTTGATTGTCCCGACGCGTTCGCGCTTAGAAGCTCGTGCCGCCCGAGAAGCGGAAGCGCTGCGTGACGTCGTATGGGCCCTTCATTGTCGCGACCGCATAATCGAAGCGGATCGGACCAAGCGGAGATTGCCATAGGATCGACGCGCCGACCGTCTGCCGCATTCTAAAGTCGGTGGTGGAACTGCCCCCTGTCAGAGGCGTCGTGACCAGGCAGCTACCCTGCCCATAGCTGGGAGCCGTATAGGGGAGCACGCAAGGCACACCCGCAACGCCATAGAGCAACTTGCTGAAATTGGTCTGCCCTTTGTAATTCCAAAGCGAACCAGCATCCGTAAACAGCGCGCCGCGCAGACCGATATCTTTCGGCACCCCCCAGATCGGAAACTGAACTTCCAGCGTGCCGCCGATATAATCCGTGCCGCCGATCGAATTGCCCTTCTCGCTGGTCCAGTTGGAGACGTCGCGCGGACCAATGCCGCCCGGCGCGAAACCGCGCACGAGGCTCGGGCCAAGATTGAAGTTGTCGAACACGCGCGGCTGATACCCCGCGATCCCCGTCAGATCGCCGCCTTGCAAGCGTGCAATGCCGACGACGTCGCTGAAGTACGGAAACTCGTAAAAGTAGCGAATGTCGCCGGAGCTGCGAATGTAGCGCGTATCACCACCCAGGCCCGCCACATCCTGCGTGAACGTGGCACGAACACCGTTTTTGGGGTTCTTGAAGTTGTCGAGATTGCTAAATGACAACGTGTAGCCCAAAAGAGAGGTCACGGTCGACCCTTGCGCATCCTTGATCGCGAGAGACGCCTCGCCGTTGCTCATGCAGTTATAGGCGATGTTAAGACTGCTGGGCGTCGGAGCGAGCCAATAACCGTAACCCGGCGTATAGAAAGGGATCGGCTTTTGACAGTCGTCATACGGCGTCTGGGAGTTGTTGGGGATCGTAATAATCGTGTTATAAACCGAATAATGCGGTTGCAGGCTGAGTTCTTCGGTTATCGGCACGCCGATACGCAGCGTCGTGCCGTAGGACGTCGTGCTGTAGTACGAATAAGTCCAGGCGTCGCTCTGCTTCACGAACAGGTCGAAGCCGCCGGACATGCGCTGATCGAGGAAATAGGGTTCCGTGAAGCTGAAGTTTACGCCGCGCGAACGCTGCCCTTCGTTGACCGAAAGCCGAACGGCCTCGCCACGGCCCATGAAGTTGCTGTCTGAAACCGAAACCTCGCCGATGAATCCTTCCGTCGTCGAGTAGCCGCCGGAGACGTTGAAGCTGCCGGTGGGCTGCTCCTCGACCTCGACGTTGATCACGACGCGATCCGCGGCGGACCCCGGCTCGTTGGAGATTTTGACCTTCTTGAAGTAGCCGAGACCGTTGAGGTGGCGCTCGGCGAGGTCGATGAGCACGCGATTGTACGCGTCGCCCTCGCCGATCTCAAACTCGCGGCGGATCACATATTCGCGGGTCTTGTTGTTGCCGCGAATATTGATCCTCTCGATATAGACGCGCGGCCCCTCGTCGACGACGAAATTGATCGCGACGGTCCGATTGGCCTGATTACGTTGACCGCGCGGGCGAGCTTGCGTGAAGGCGTATCCTTTGCGCGCGATTTCGCGCGTCAATACGTCGACCGTCTTTTCCACGGCGTCGCCGTTATAGACGTCGCCCGGCGACAACCGCACCAGCGGCCGCAGCGTGGCCGGGTCGATGTCCGGCAAATGCGATTCAACGTCGACCGTGGAGATGGTGTACTGCGGCCCCTCCTCGACCCTTATTTCGAGGATATAGCCCACCTCGGCGGGCTCGTAGCGCGCTTCGGAGCTAATGACGTGAAAATCCGCGTAGCCGTTCTTCAGATAAAAGCGGCGCACGAGTTCCAGATCCGCCGCGACGCGGTCCGGATCGTAGACGTCGCTGGTCTTGAGAAACGACAAATAATTCATCTCGGTCGTCTCCATCAGGCCGACGAGCCGGCTGGTGGAATAGACGTCGTTGCCGATGAATCTAATTTCCTTCACGCCCGTTTTGTCGCCTTCCTCGATGGTGAAGACGACGTCGATCTGGCCGTTGGGAAGAGCAACGGTGCGGTATGTGACTTTAGCCGCCGCGCGCCCCGAGCGCCTGTAAATCTCGACCAGCCGCGCCACGTCTTGTTCGGTGACCTGCTGATTGAACGAACCATGCGCCTTGGTGCGCATTTCGGTCTGCAGCGTCTCCGTCTTAACCTTGCTGTTGCCCTCGAAGGCGACGCGATTGATCAGATTGCCCTCGGAAACGTGAACGATGACGTGATCACCGCGTCGGGTGACGGAAACGTTCGAGAATCGCCCGCTGGACTTTAAAGCCTCCAGCCCCGCCTGGACTTCGGCATCGCTGGTGCCGGCGAAATAGGACCGAATCGCGTCGGCGTCGCCGTGCGTGTTTCCCACGACTTCGATGTCCGCAGCCGCCGGCGCGGCGAATCCGACGAGAGCGGCCAGGATCATCATTACGAAAGTGGGACGCTTCAAAATAGCTCTGGTCGACAGCATGTAATCCTGGTCCTCGTCGCAACTTCCGCCGCCCCTGGGCGCGGCGGGGGCCTCTCGCACATGACGCGTCGCACACGCGCCCTTTGTCAGATCCGTATATCCCTTCTACTAGGTTTAACGAATGCTGCAAATGCCGAAGGAGTAATGAAACAGCAATTTGTCGAAGCCGTGACCGGAAAGCCACATATCGTGGCCAATGGAAGGTTAACGTCGACGAAGCCCGCGCGAGTTCTCTTAAAGAATCGCCACGCTTCTTTCGCATCGCGAAGAGGGACGAAAGGCGCCGCCCGTCCAGGGCGTTCCGCAGCTTCGCCCGCTCGGTCGGTAAGGCCAAGCGGGCGAAACAGGATTACAATGGCTTAGCGCACATGAGAGATTGGGCGCGGCCGGCGCGGCCGNNGGAAAATCAAAGGTGCAAATGCCGCGCCAGATCGTTGTAAGTCGCGAAGAGCATTAGCGAACACACCATCGCAAGCCCGATTCGGAAGGCGTATTCCTGCACCCGCTCATTCAGGGCGCGGCCACGAAACGCCTCGATGGCGAAGAACAAAAGGTGGCCGCCGTCCAGAAGCGGGACCGGCATCAGGTTCAACAGTCCAATCGACACCGAGAGCAGCGCGATCAAATTGACCAGGGGCCACACGCCAAGCGTCGGAATCTGCTGCGCCATCTGGCCGGAAGCCTCGGCGATGCCGATGGGGCCCGAAAGTTGGTTGGCGTTTTCGCGACCGCTCAGCAGCCCCCCGACGAAATGTCCGGTTTGTTTGACGATGTTCCAGGTCTCGCGGAGCCCAAGGCCGACCGCTTCGACGGGAGTGCACGGCCGCATGAGCATGTCGCGAAAGTCCGCGCTCGAATTCAAGCCCAGCCTGCCAACCTTGACCTTTCCGTTCGCCCCTTCGATTTCAGTGAGCGTGGGCGTCGCGGTAAGGACCGTATCCTGTTTGTCGCGCAGAACCTCGATATGCAACTGCTTATCGGCGGAAGCCGCTATCACCCGTTGGAACTTCGAGAAACTCTCAATGGGTTCGCCGTCGACCGACTTCACCACGTCGCCCGCGCGAAAACCCGCCGCGGCGCCCGCGCCACCCGGTTGGACGGCGGAAATTCGAGGCGTCACGACCACCTGTCCGTCAACCAGCACGGGCTGCCCGAAGTAAGCGTATATTCCCGCGAAAATCACGATGGCCAGCAGGAAGTTGAACAGAGGGCCGGCGAAAACGGTCGCGGCGCGCTTCCAGACAGGTTGCGCGAAGAAGGTCACGGAGCGCTCGGCTTCGGACATCCCCCTCAGCGATGAGGGGTCGACGCCGCTGGCCGCGTTGGCGTCTCCGTGGAATTTAACGTAGCCGCCGAGCGGGATCGCGGCGATCCGCCAGCGTGTCCCTTTGCTGTCGTCGAAGGCGCAAAGCTCTGGCCCAAAGCCGAGCGAAAAAGCGTCCACCTTGATGCCGCACCACCGCCCGACAATGAAATGCCCATATTCGTGCACGAACACGACGATGCTCAGAACAATCAGGAAGGGCAAGACGTAAGTCACGACAGTCATGAGGAAATCCATGTGATTCGAGCTCCTTGCACGCTAACGCCCCACCGCCGGCCGCTCGCGGCCCGCTTGGTTACTGAAACGTTAACATGCCCGATGCCTATCGCCCCGCCAAGATGGCCCGCGACCTTTCTCTCACAATATGGTCAACGCCGAGCGCTTCCGCCACCGTGGCGGGTTCTTTCGCGGAGCCGTTCCCGAGCGCCGCGTCGATAGCCTCCGCCACGTGCCGCGCAATTCCGCCAAACGCGATGCGCCCGGCCAGAAACGCCTCGACGGCGACTTCATTGGCGGCGTTCAGCACGGTCGGCAGGCCCGCGCCCGCCGCCAGCGCGTCCAGCGCCAGCCTGAGCGAGGGGAAGCGGTCATAATCGGGACGCTCGAAAGTGAGGGAGCCGATCGCCGCCAAATCAAGGCGCGGCGTCGGCGCCGCCAAACGGTCGGGAAAGCCAAGACAATGGGAAATCGGCACCCGCATATCGGGCGCGCCCATTCCCGCCGTCACGGCGCCGTCGGCGAAGGAGACGAGGCCATGGACGATCGACTGGGGATGGACGACAACATCGAGCTTGGAAGCGGGGACGCCGAAAAGGTGATGCGCCTCGATCAATTCGAGGCCCTTGTTCATCATCGTGGCGGAATCGATGGTGATTTTGGGTCCCATCGACCAATTGGGATGGTTAAGCGCTTCGGCCACGGTCGCGTTTTCGATGGCCTCCTTGCTCCAGGTTCGAAACGGCCCGCCGGAAGCGGTGATGATCATGCGCTCGATCGTGGCCGGATCCGCTCCGCCCAATGCCTGAAAAATCGCGTTGTGCTCGCTGTCCATCGGCAGGAGCCTCACCCCGGCCTCGCGTGCCGCGCGCATGAAGGGGACGCCGGCGCAGACCAGGCATTCCTTATTGGCGAGCGCCACGTCGCGGCCGGCCTCGATCGCCGCGTGGGTCGGCTCGACGCCCGCGGCGCCGACGATGGCGCTAACCAGGAGATCGGCCTCGCGCGTCGCCGCCTCGATCACGGCTTCGCGTCCGGCGGCAACCTGAATATTTGTCCCGGCCAAGGCCTCCTTCAGCGGCGCATAGGCGCTCTCGTCCCGAATCGCGACGAATTCGGGCCTGAAGGCCAGCGCGATCCGGGCCAGGGCGGCGTGGTCGCGCCCGCCAGCGATCGCCACCACGACGAAGCTCTCCGGATTGCGCTCGATCAGGTCCAGCGTCGAGGCTCCGATGGAGCCGGTGGCGCCAAGTAGAATGATGCGGCGAGGCGATGCGCCGCTCGAAGCCGTCGCCCTGGCCGGTCTAGTGCTCGAACCCATGATATTCCGCCTACCAAGTAAAGACGCCGGCGGCTGTCGACGACAAGCCGCGAAAAGCCCCAAGCAGGGCCGCGAAGAGGCTCGCTAAGATGAAGCCGTCGAGTCGATCCATCACGCCGCCGTGTCCCGGAATCAACTGACTTGAATCTTTGACGCCGAAGCGCCGCTTCACCATGGATTCGCCGAGATCGCCGACTTGCGCCAACGCGGCGGCGACAAGGCTCGCCAGAAGAATGGGAAGGCTCTTGGTCGGGCCGGCGGCGCCGAAATGGACGACGGCGAGACCCAGCATAGCGCCGCTGAGGACGCCCGTGATCGTTCCGGACCAGGTTTTCCCGGCGGAAATCCGCGGCCAAAGCTTCGGTCCGCCAATCATGCGGCCGCCAAAATAAGCGAAGACGTCGGTGCCCCAAACCAGCGCGAACAGCCAAGCCACCGCCAACAGGCCGACGCCCGGCGAATCCCGCAGCGCGCAGACCGAAACCACGAGCGCTCCCGCGTATACCAGGCCGACGAAGGCCCAAAGCCGTCGCGCGGGTCCGGCGAGTATCGCCGCGACGCCCGCGAGCGATATGAGCACGAGCAAGCCCGGGATCGTCTCGCCAGCTTGTGTGAAGCCCGCCGCGACCGCCAGGGCGACGCCGCCGGTCACGACGCGGGCGAGCCGCCGCTCGCCGCCTATAAGGCCCTGCCATTCCCAATTAATCGCGAAAGCGGCAATCAACCAGAACAGCACGAAGACATGGCCGCCTACGATCAACGCCGCCACCGCCAGCGCGGTCAGCACCAGCGCGGAAACCACGCGCGGACCGAGATCGCCAAATCCACCCGACTTCGCTTTCGAAACTTGCGCGTCGCCCTGCTCGCGAGCGACCGGAGCCGGAGCGCCGCCTTCGTCGCGATCCGCCTCTTTCATGAAGCGGTCTTCGCGTTGCACGCGACGGAGCCAAGCTGTCCGAAACGACGGTCTCTATTTGAATAGTCGCTGATCGCCGCCTCGAACGCGGCCTTGTCGAAATCGGGCCAGTTGATCGGCAAAAACACAAATTCGGCGTAAGCCGCCTGCCAAAGCAAGAAGTTCGACAGTCTCTGCTCGCCAGACGTCCTGATAATGAGATCGGGATCGGGAATGTCGGCCGTATGCAGCCGCGAGGCTATCGCCCCGGCGTCGATCTCGCTCAACGAAAGCCGTCCCTCGAGAACCTCTTGCGCCAGCGCCCGCGCCGCTGCGGCGATTTCCTGTCTAGCGCCGTAATTGAAGGCCACCACCAGCGTCAGACCCGTGTTTTCCTTGGTGTCACGCTCGGCCTCGAGCAAAAGGTCCGCGACATCCGACGGAAGATCGGAACGCGCGCCAATCACCTGCACTCGCACATTGTTGGCGTCGAGTTCAGCGAGATCCTTGCGGATGAAACGATGCAACAGGCCAAGAAGCCCCTGCACTTCTTCGCGCGGGCGCGACCAGTTCTCGACCGAGAAAGAATAAACGGTCAAATATTCGATCCGCAGCTCGATCGCCGCGCGCACCGCCCGCCTCAACGCCTCCACGCCGCGCCGATGGCCTTCGAATCGCGGCAGGCCGCGTTTGGACGCCCAGCGACCGTTGCCGTCCATGATCAACGCGACATGGCGCGGGACGCGGCGCAAAACGGCTGCCGCGTCATTCGCGGCGCCTATGAGGTCCAAAACATCGCCATCCGCCATTTCACCAACCCAAATCATGGTCTATGACCCCATCGCGATTGCCGCCAGAGGAGGCCGAAATTCGCGATTGACGCCCGTCGTCGCATATTACACGCATTCACACTTGCATAATTTCCTTTTCCTTGGCCGCGAGCGCGCTGTCGATCTCGCGAACCGACTCGTCGGTGGCCTTTTGCACCTCGGCCTCATGACGTTTCTCGTCGTCTTCTGGGATAGCATGATCTTTCAATAGCTTCTTTAAAATATCGATACCATCGCGGCGAACGTGGCGCACGGAGACGCGGGCTTCCTCGGCATATTTGTGAGCGACCTTGACCAACTCCTTGCGGCGCTGCTCGTTCAGCTCCGGCGTGCGAATCCGGAGCGTCTGCCCCTCCACATTGGGGCTCAGCCCCAAATTGGCGTCGCGAATCGCCCGCTCCACGGCGCCGACGAGAGCCTTGTCCCACACCTGAACGGAAATAAGGCGAGCCTCGGGCACGCTGATGGTGGCGACCTGATTGAGCGGGGTGGATTGCCCGTAGGCGTCGACATGCACGGGCTCGACCAGCGAGGCCGAGGCGCGGCCGGTTCGCAGTCCGCCGAACTCATGCTTCAGGGTGGCGAGCGCGCCCTGCATGCGGCGCTTCAAATCGGCGATATCGAAAGTCTGACTCATATTGGTCGCAGCCTGTCTATTTTCGGGTTTCGGTTTGTGACCGCATAATAGCAGCTTCGCACGCCGTTGCTCGGGTTTTTCCCGCGGCCCGGACTTCGAGAGCGCCCATCCGCGCCGCGCCTGCCGACGACGGCGAGACGGTCACGGCACGACATAAGTGGCTCGACCCACGCCGCCTAGCGTCGCGGTGATCGCCCCCTCCTCGCGAATCGAAAAGACGACGATCGGAATTTTATTCTCGCGGGCTAGCGCGAACGCGGCCGTATCCATGATCGCGAGATTTTGTTCGATGGCTTGGTCGTGGGTCAAGACGTCGTAGCGCCGCGCCGCGGGATCGCGCTTCGGATCGGCGGTGTAGACGCCATCGACTTGCGTCGCCTTGAGCACCGCGTCGGCGGAAAGTTCGGCGGCGCGCAACGCCGCGCCCGTGTCGGTCGTGAAAAACGGATTGCCGGTGCCGCCCGCCGCGATCACCACTCTGCCCTTGGCCAGATGGTGCAAGGCCGCGCGGCGAGAATAGGACTCGCAAAGCGAGGGCATGGAGACGGCCGACAAGGCGCGCGCCTGCCGACCTTGCGCCTCGACCGCCTGCTCCAATGCGAGGCCGTTCATGACCGTGGCGAGCATGCCGATCGAATCGGCCCGCGCCCGCTCAATGCCCTTGTCGGCTCCCTGGATGCCGCGAAAAAAATTGCCACCGCCAACGACGACGGCGATTTCGATCCCGGTGTCGGCGGCCGACGCGAGATCACGGGCGATGCGCGCCAGAGTCGGCGCGTCGAGGCCGTGTTGGCCATCGCCCATCAACGCCTCGCCCGACAGCTTGACGACCACGCGCTTCCAACTGCTCGCCGGACTGGGGTTCGTCGTCATGCGGTCCTTCTCTCTTCGCGGCGATTCGTGCGGCTTTGCCTGTTCTTCATACAAAAGGACGCGCCCGCGCCGCAAGCGGGCGCAAGACGCGTCTCATGTCATATCAACGATAACCGCCAACCTCGGCGGCGCGGCGTCAGCCCTTGACGGCGGCGGCCACTTCGGCGGCGAAATCGCCCGTCGCCTTCTCGATGCCCTCGCCTAGCGCATAACGGACGAAGCCCTTGATCGCGATCGGCGCGCCGGCCTTGCCCTCGGTTTCCTTCACCGCCTGCGCGACGGTCTTGCCCGCGTGGTCGGGGTGATTGGAGACCTGCTCTGGCAGCAGCACCTCCTTGTAATAGGTCTTGAGGCCGGATTCGATGATCTTCTCCAGCACGTGCGGCGGCTTGCCTGCGTTTTTTTCGGCCAAGAGGTTCTTCTCGCGCTCGACCGTCGCGGCGTCGAGCTCGGCGGCGGTCATCGCCAGCGGATTGGCCGAGGCGACATGCATGGCGAGCTGGCGCGCCAGCGTCGCGAGAACGTCCTTGTCGCCCTTCGATTCGAGCGCGACGATGACCGCGATCTTGCCGAGACCATCGGAAATCTGCGTATGCACATAGCGTCCGACGACGCCGCTTTCGACGCTAAGACCGGCCGCGCGGCGCAAAGTGAGGTTTTCGCCGATATTGGCGATCGCGGTCGTGACGGCGTCGGCCACGCCGCCGCCGGCGGGATAGGCTTGCTTGCCCAACTCCTCGACGTCCGTCTTGCCGCTCGACAGGGCGACGCCCGCGACGTTGCGCGCCAGGGTTTGGAAATCCTCGTTGCGGGCGACGAAATCGGTCTCGGAATTGACTTCGACGACAACGCCGGCGCGCTCGCCGATCAAGGCCGCGACCAAACCCTCGGCGGCGACGCGTCCGGCCTTCTTGGCGGCCTTGGACAGGCCCTTCTTGCGCAGCCAGTCGACGGACGCTTCGATGTCGCCGTTATTTTCGGTCAGCGCGGCCTTGCAGTCCATCATGCCGGCGCCGGTGCTTTCGCGCAGTTCCTTCACTAGAGCGGCTGTAATCGTGGCCATGGGCAAATCCTTACATGTTGGCGGGCGCCGGCCGCGGGAGCTTCCCCTGATCCCGGCGCATGTTTTGAGGGCGTCTTGGCGCCCGGCGGAAGCCTTTTTGAAAAGAACGCCGGCCCAAATTGGACCGGCGCTCAATCATTTTCTTGGGCGCACGGGCGCCAAAAGCGGCGGCGCTTAGGCCGAAGCGAGCGAACGCGCCTGGTCGATCCAATTGTCGCGCGCGATGCGGCCGCCGAGCTTCAAATCAGCGTCGAGCTTTTCCGACTCCGCCGGGTGC
>PLAI01000121.1:18284-18529 GCA_003134075.1 Methylocystaceae bacterium
CCCTGGCTGCGCGAAATGCCGTCGATCGCCGCCCGCGCGATCAGATCGCAATAAAACGCGATGGCGCGGCCCGCGTCGTCGTTGGCCGGAATGGGATGCGTTATGCCGTCCGGGTCGCAGTTCGTATCGAGGATCGCGACGACGGGAATTTTGAGGCGATTGGCCTCCTTGATCGCCAGCGCTTCCTTATTGGTGTCGATGACGAAAATCAGGTCGGGCGTGCCGCCCATGTCCTTGATGCCGCC
>PLAI01000054.1 GCA_003134075.1 Methylocystaceae bacterium
AAACGGCGCCGACTCTTGACAGAGATTCGCGGAAGTGATTCTCTTAAGGTGCGAACTTTGGAGAGGCTTCCGGGCGGAAACGTTTCGGGGGCCTTTTCTTTTGCGTGGCTGCTCCTGTTCAGACTGAGTGGATACGCGTTACGAATTGCGGTCCCGAACGCGAGGTTGGCCTCGCCTTCCGAGATTTAACAGTCCTTCCCTCCGGCTGACCCCCTCGGAGCTTCCAAAGAACGCTCATAGGCTGCGAGAAGCGAGTCGAGTTCACGAAGAACAAAGTCGCCAAACGCTGGCGCGACTTTCTCATCGAACGCCACGACGAGCCGTTCGGAGCCGCGCTGAACGCGCGCGACCTTACGACCATCCTTGGCGATCCAAATCTCTGGGGCTTTCCCCCTCTCGGCAGGCGATCGCAAAGCCTCTAAAACTTTGGAGAAACGCTGATCGGTAGCCAGCATCAGAAAATCCGCTTGCCGCATCAGCGCTTCCAAAGCGCGAGTCGCATTCGCATCGCGAAGCCTCTCTGCCAATTCCGCCCAACGCGCCCTGCCCGCTTTCGGAGCGGGACCGATCATAAGCGCAATCCTCTCAGGGATCGCGCGCGCCATGGCGATATACCGGCTCACGTCGGCCTTGTCGCATGAGAGCGCGGAGATGATGATAGCGCGCTCGAAACCGTGATCTTCAAGTCGCTGAGCGAAAAGCGCCCGCTCGATGAAGGAAAGATCGCGACGTTCTAAGTTTTCTTTGCCTTGAGCGACGACGAGATCAGCGTCGCTGAGAGCCCTTACAACGGCCTTGACCTTTATCTTCAGCCGGGACGCAGCGCGCAAACGACGATGCCCATAGGCAGCCTGATATCGATCCGCTTCGGTTGGATGGGGGCGAACGAGGATCGGCACTTGCTGTCCGCTCTCTGCGATGCTCGCAACGAGGGCGTCAAACGTCGGATCGACATCAATCGTCAAGCGATCGGAAACAAGAGATTCGTCGATGGCGGCGGGATCCAGGTCCAGCACCAAATCGCCTGCTGCGATCTGATCCTGAAGGCGTGCAACAGTCTTGGCGTTTTCGGTCAATTGAGCGAGCGAGGCGCCCATTGCCGAAATAGCGCCCGTTCGCACACGATCGGTTCGTTCCATTGGAGGCGTTGAGTTGGGAGCTCCCAACCGGCCTGTGAACAGCGCGTCTACGGTGTCCTTTCTGCTCATGTTTAGCTCCGGCCCCAGGCTGCACGCATCAGTTGCTCGATTTCGCCATTGACCGCATCAAGCGCCTCCAACGCGCGGTCGTAAGTGGAGCGCGTCAGGCTTTCGCGGCCTATTTCGTATAAGGTTTGCTTAGTTAGCCCCGCGTCCGAAATCGCTGCTGATTTCACCATCGGGCTGGTCATAACGTGATCGCCAAACAAATTGCGCAAGAGCGCCACAACCTTTGTTTGAGGCGCATCTTGTGGCTCGTATCGCGTGACGAGATAGCGAAAAAAGTCGTAGTCTAGTCGGCCACCAGCCTCCCGAACCACTGAAAGCAGATCGTGGGTCATCAGAAGAAACTGGCTCATCGACGCAACGTCAAGCATTTGGGGGTGAATCGTCACCAGGACGCTCGTAGCGGCACACAACGCACTCAAAGTGAGATACCCAAGCTGCGGGGGGCAATCCATAACCACCACATCGTAGCGATCAGAGACGTCGTCGAGCGCCCGGGCAATCCTTGAAAAGAACATTTGATCAGGTTGCTGCGCCCTCGAGAGAAGGGCTTTCGGCGTATCATGCTCGAACTCCATGAGCTCAAGATTGCCCGGAACGAGATCAAGTCCGTCAAAGTAAGTTGGTTTTACGACCTCGCGGAGTGCACGGGCTTCACTGTCATATCGAATAGCCGCGTAGAGCGTTTCGTTAGCGCGAACGTCCACTTCTGGCATGATTCCGAAGAGAGCCGAGAGGCTCGCTTGCGGATCCAAATCCACTGCAAGAACCCGGTAGCCGTGCAGCGCCAAATATTGTGCGAGATGGGCGGACGTCGTCGTCTTCCCCGAGCCCCCTTTGAAATTTGTGACCGCGATGACTTGCAGGCGTTCGCCGGCCATCCGTACGGGAAGATAGACTCGACCTTCGTTTCGTACCCTACTCCCCTCGGCCAACAACTTTCGAAGGGCGTTGAGCTGCGCCAACGTGTAGTGCCGCCGCCCCCCAGGCGTGACGGCCGGCTGCGGCCCTTCACCAGCCAATGAAAGCTGTCGCAACCGAGAATCGGACACACCAATTAATCGGGCCGCCTCCCCGGAGGTAAACCTCCTCAATTCCTTTTTGGACGATGGCGGGAATAGGGCTTCACTCATCGCCTGCAGTTGTTCACTGAGCAGCCGAGCGTGCGCGCCGATCGTGTCGTCGATCGACGGAACGTGAGGTTCCGAACGGGCGGAAGCTGAATTCACGAAAAGGCCCTTCGCTAACGGAAGATTCGCCTTGAGCGGCGGGGTTCCGTGAAAGTGCCAGAAAACTTGATTCGCGCAAGCAATTTTTAGTTAACGGGAATTAACGCGTTTCGACAGATGCGTTGGGAGCTCCCAACAACCCCGTCCCCCGGAGACAACCCTCGCGCGAGATGCCCGAAATCCGTGTTCAAAGTACCCGTCATTCGTGGTCGTCTTCGGACTTCACTCAAACCTCCCGCCGTGAGAGAGCCGCCTAACGCAACTGTCGCGCAAGAACAGCCGCGAACGATCAAGCGCGCCTATCGGTCAGAATCAATCCGCGGCCAGCCACTCCCGGAGCTTCGTCCACCTCTTGCGTCCGCCGCCGCTCCTCACCGCGATCGCCATCGCCCGGCGTTGACCGACGATGACCACCAGACGCTTGCCGCGCGTGACGGCTGTGTAGACGAGATTGCGCGCCAGCATGGTGTAATGCTGGGTCGCGAGCGTGATGACGACGGCGGGATATTCCGAGCCTTGCGACTTATGGATCGTCGTCGCATAGGCGGNNCGAGGAGGCCTTCAACCTCGTCGATCCGCAACACGGTTCCAAGGTCGCCATTGAAGACATCGCGATCGTAATCGTTTTCGGTCTGCATGATCTTGTCGCCGGGCGCGAAAATCGACCCGAATTTCTCGATCTTCGCGGAAGGATTAGGATTGAGGGCTTTTTGCAGATCGGCGTTGAGCGCCCGCGCGCCGAGCGCGCCGCGTTGCATCGGGCAGAGCACCTGAATGTCGCGAATCGGATCGAGGCCAAAGCGGCGCGGAATCCGTTCACGGACAATTTCCACGACCTTCGCCGCCCCCTTCTCCGGATCGTCGGCATCGACAAACCAGAAATCCGAATCCTCGCCCCGCTTTGGCCATTCCGGCATTTCACCGCGATTGATGCGGTGCGCGTTGACGACGATCCGACTCTCGGCGGCCTGACGAAACACCTCGGTCAACCGGGCAACCGGTATTGCGCCGGAATTGATGATGTCGTCGAGTACCTGCCCCGGCCCGACCGAAGGAAGCTGATCCACGTCGCCGACGAGCAAAAGCGCCGACCGGGCAGGGATCGCCTTGGCGAGCGAAAACATCAGCGAGACGTCGACCATGCTGGTCTCGTCGATGACCAGAAGATCGCAATCGAGAGGATTGTCAGCGCCGCGGCGAAAGCCGCCGGACTTGGGATCGATCTCCAACAAGCGGTGGATGGTCTTCGCCTCGAGGCCGGTCTGTTCGGTCATGCGTTTCGCGGCGCGTCCGGTCGGTGCGGCGAGCAGAATCTTCGTTCNNGGCAGGGCGCCTCGGACCAGCGAGCGCAGCCGTTCGGCCACGCCGCGCTCGGCGATGTGAAGCCCGCGCAGGAAAACGCATGCCTCGCCGCGGATCGTGTCGCCGACAACCTCGGCCCCGGCGAGTTCGTGATCGAGCGCCACCCTCACAAGCGCTTTGTCGACGTCGAGCAGTTTGGCGGCGAGGGTGAGGAGATTCTCGACTGGAAGCCCGCAATGCCCGTCGTCGGTCGCCTCCTGGAGGGCGAAGGACACACCGGCGCGCAGCCGCTGCGNNTCGGTCATCACCTGAATGGCGTCGTAGCCATAGGTCTTGAAGATGCGCACTGCCCGCGACGTTCCAACGCCATGGGAATGCAAAAACACCATGATGTCGCGAACGGCCTTCTGCTCGGCCCAGCCGGCGGCTATTTTTCCCGCGCGGAACTCTCCGATCCCCGAGACATCCCTCAGCTTCTCGGGGATCGCTTCGATGATTTCGAAAGTTCCTGTCCCGAACGCGCCGACGATTCTCTTCGCCAGCTTCGGACCGATGCCGCGAACCATTCCCGAGCCGAGATATTTCTCGATGCC
>PLAI01000350.1 GCA_003134075.1 Methylocystaceae bacterium
GCGGTTGACTGGGATATGTTCGCTGGAAACGATTCCAGCGGAACAGCAAGATGAGCGAGTTCAAGGGCAGCCATTTTGATCGTGACGTGATCCTGTTGGCCAGAGGTAACGAAAAGGCTTTCTGGTACGCATAAGGGGACAAAGCATATTCATCGCGGATGCTGGGGCTATTGCATCGCTATCTTCGATCAATGAGAAATGTTAAAGGCTCGTTGCGAGCAATTTTGTGCGCCTCTACCGCGCGCTCGGCGGCGGGTCGGAAATCGTGGAATGATCCGCCTTCGCCGAGCAGGAAACGCGTGAGCTTTGAAATCGATTTCAGCTTCCTCGCTAATGGGAGGTCGCGGAGTTTCGACAAGGCCTTCGACTTTCGTTTCGAACTCCCGCCACATTCACATTTCACTCGGCGGGCGCCCTGAGCGTCGCTTTCATGCCCGGCTTCAGCGCCGCGCGCGGATTGGGAGCCGTCACGACGACCTCGGCGGCTTCCGCTCGTTCCCCGGGGGCGACGCTCAGGATTTTGCCCTCGAAACTCTCTCCCTGTAGCTGGTCGACGGTGAAGACGACCTTCTCTCCCGTTTTGAACGCCGTAGCTAGAGACCCCGGCAGGGAGGCTTTAAACTCGACAGGCGTCCCGTCGGGTGCGAACAGAAAAAGCGGCTGCTCCGAATTCGGAGCGACCGCTTGACCTGGCTTGATGTTGCGCGAAAGCACGACGCCGTCCGTCGGCGCGATGATCTTTGCGTCGGCGAGCCGCGCTTTCGCCGCGTCGAGCGCCTGCTGCATGGCGGCGGCGGCGCGCTCATCACGGCCAAGCGCCTCCTGCGACGCCTCGACGTGCTTTCTTGCGCCTGGTCCATGCTTCAGCCGCGCCTGCGCGGCGGCGAGCGCAGCCTGATCGTGCCTCGCTCGCGCTTGCGCCGCGCGCAGCCTCCGCTCGCTTTGCGCAACGGCGCGATCGAGGGATGGAGCGTCGATCATTGCGCAAAGCCGATCCTTCTGGACCCTAATGCCGACATCGCAGTCGACCGATCGGATGACGCCGGAAACTTTCGCCGCGACAGGCTCGGGGTTCGCGGCTTCGATGACGCCCGTCGCCGTCCGATAGCGCGCGGCCGAAGCGACGGGCGTCGGCATTCGCTCCATCGGCGGCATGTTCATATTCATGTGATACATGATCCAAAGCGAGCCGCCGATCACAAGCGCCACGATCAGCGTGCCGAAGGCCAGCGCCAAAGTGTTGTTCACATTGTCGGGCGCGGTCGTCAGGTGCAGGAAGAACACGAGATGCACGCCGATCTGCGCGACGGCGAGAACGCTCAGCGCGACCGGGATGCTTGGCCTCCATATCCATTGTGATTGCGCGAAGTAAAACGCCGCGCCCGTCAGCAGCGCCGACAGAGCGAGACCGATCAGATAGGTCTGCACGCCTTCCCAGACGCTTTCTCGCTCGGCGTCCATGGCGCCGGGGGCGACGTCGATCGCAGTGTGATCTTCGCTTTGAACGCTCATCGCGCGCCTCCGACGAGATAAACCAGCGTGAAAATCGCCACCCAGACGATGTCGAGCATGTGCCAGAACAGATTGAAGCAAAGCAGCCGGCGCTCTATGTCGGCGCGAAAGCCCTTGATGACGAGCTGCGCCATCATCGTGCCGAGCCACAACAGCCCGATGGTGACATGCGCGCCGTGACAGCCGACGAGCGCGAAAAAGGACGAGAGAAACGCGCTGCGCCGCGGACCGGCGCCGGCTGCGATCATCGTCGTGAACTCGTGCGCCTCCAACAGAAGAAAGGCCAAGCCCAGGAGCCCCGTCACGAACAGCGCCGCCTGCGTCCAAATCATGCGGCGCGCCCCGGCGCCGACCGCCGAAAGCCCGCAGGTGAAGCTCGAGAAGAGCAGGCACGCCGTCTCGATCGCGACGTTCCGCGAATTAAAGAGATCGCCGCCGGACGGGCCGCCGTCCGTCGCATTTTGTAGCACCGCATGCGCCGCGAAGAACGCGGAGAACATGATGATATCGCTGAGCAGAAAAATCCAGAAGCCATAGCCGACGATCACACGCTTCGAGGCGGGGCCGCCTTCGCCATGGCCGGGCGCGTCGGCTCCTGCTTGGACGCGCGGCGCGCCGGGCAGGGTGAGTGTCTCTGTCGCCGTCATGCCGCCTCGCTCACATTGGCGTTGCGCGCCAGCCATTCTTCTCGCGCGCGCCGTCTTTCGCCGTCTATCCGTTGAACCTCGCTCGCCGGAATCGCATATTCGTCCTCGTCGCGCCAGGCGAACCAGACAAAGCCCGCATAGGCTAAGACGAGGCCCGCGCCGACCATCCACCAGATGTGCCAGGTCAGCCCAAAGCCGGTGACCGTCGCAAAAAAGGCGGTCATGAAGCCGGTGGCGCTGTTTTTCGGCATTGTGATCGCCTGATATTCGCCAGCCGCGGCGAGATGCTGCGTCTCGATGGCGCGCTGCTTCATCGCCCAATATGGCTCCTCCCCCTTGACGTCGGGCAGAAAGGCGAAATTGAAGGCCGGCGGCGGCGAGGCGGTCGCCCATTCGAGCGAACGCCCATCCCAAGGATCGCCCGTTTCGTCGCGAAGCGCGACGCGGTCGCGAATGCTGACGACGAGCTGAACGATCTGGCAAAGCATTCCGACGCCGGAAATGACGACCCCGACGGCCGCCGCCAGAACCCAAGGCCGCCATTCCGCGACGTCATAATGTTGCAGGCGCCGCGTCATGCCGAGCAGTCCGGCGACGTAGAGCGGAAAAAACGTCACGTAAAATCCGACGAGCGTGCACCAGAACACCGCCTTGCCCCAGCCCTCGTGCAGCCGGAAACCGAAGGCCTTCGGGAACCAGTAAACGACGCCGGCGAAGCCCGCGAACACCACGCCGCTGATGATAACATTGTGAAAATGAGCAACGAGGAAGAGGCTGTTGTGGAGCTCGAAATCCGCCGGCGGCACGGCAAGCAGCATCCCCGTCATGCCGCCGATGACGAAGGTGACCAGAAAGCCGAGCGACCATAGCATCGGCGTTTTGAAGCGGATACGTCCGCCATACATCGTGAACAGCCAGTTGAAGATCTTGACGCCCGTGACGAGCCCGATGACGCTCGTCGCGATCCCGAAGACGGCATTCACGTCGCTGCCCGCGCCCATCGTGAAGAAATGGTGCAGCCAGACGATGAAGGAGATGAGGCAGATGCCCAAGGTGGCGATAACCATGGAGCGATAGCCGAACAGAGGCTTACCGGAGAAGGTCGAGATCACCTCGGAGAATATGCCGAAAGCCGGCAGCACCAGGATGTAGACCTCGGGATGCCCCCAGGCCCAGATCAGATTGATGAACAGCGCCATGTTGCCGCCGCCCTCGTTGCCGAAGAAGTGAAAACCGAGATAGCGATCAAGCACGAGCATGATCAGCGTCGCGGTCAGGATCGGGAAAGCCGCGACGATGAGAAGATTGGAGGCGAGCGCGGTCCAACAGAACATCGACATGCGCATGTAGCGCATCCCGGGCGCGCGCATCTTAAGGATCGTGGTCACGAAATTGATTCCGGTCATGAGCGTGCCGGCGCCAGAGATCAGCAGCGCCCAAAGATAATAGTCGACGCCGACGCCCGGCGAATAGGGAAGCTCGGAAAGCGGCGGATAGGGAAGCCAGCCCGTCTGCGCGAATTCGCCGACGACGAGCGAGATGTTGACGAGCAGCGCGCCCGTCGCGGTGAGCCAGAAGCTTGTCGAGTTCAGCGTCGGAAAGGCCACGTCGCGCACGCCGAGCTGCAGCGGGACCGCGAAATTCATGAGGCCGATCATGATCGGCATCGCGGCGAAGAAGATCATGATCGTGCCGTGGGCGGAAAAGATCTGGTCGTAGTGATGCGGCGGCAAATAGCCCGGCGCGCGATAGGCGAGGGCCTGCTGAGAGCGCATCATCACCGCGTCGATGAAGCCGCGCAACAGCATCACGAGCCCGAGCAGCACATACATGACGCCGATGCGCTTATGATCGACGCTCGTGATCCACTCGCGCCAAAGGTAAGGCAGATGACCCTTGATGACGACCCAGATGAAAACAGCGAGCAGAGTGAGACCGACAACCGCGCCGGCGATGAGCGGAATGGGCTGATCCCAAGGAATGGCGTTTATGGTGAGCTTGCCGAACATGTTCACTCGATCGTTCGAGCCGGGGCGCTTATCGGGCCGGCTTCGCTCGTGAGCCGGCGCGCGGCGATCCTTTCAAAAAGGGCCCGATCGATCGAGCCATAGAACAGCGTCGGCGATGTCGCGCGCGCGCGCGCGAGCGCGAGATATTCGCTTTCGTCCAGGGCCAACCGGGATTTTCGCGCCTCCGCCGTCCATTGCGTGAAGGAGTCCGGGGCGAGCGCGCGCAGCACGAAATGCATGTCTGAAAAACCGGCGCCGCTGAACTGCGAGGACTGGCCAAGGTAGTTGCCGGGCCGATCCGCTTTGAGATTGAGCTGCGTCGCCATGCCGTTCATCGTGGCGATCATGCTGCCGAGCTGCGGCACGAAAAACATGTTCATGACGGTGGCCGAGGTTAACGAGAAATGCGCCGGGCGGTCGGTCGGCAGGGCGATCTCGTTGACGCTCGCGACTCCCTCGTCCGGATAGATGAACAGCCATTTCCAATCGAGCGACACGACTTGAATCTCGACAGGTTTCGCCTCTTCGGCGAGCGGACGGGCGGGATCGAGGTCGTGCGAGCCGATCCATGTCACGCCGCTCAAGAACAGGATCACGAGGAGCGGAATGCCCCAGACGATTAGCTCGAGGCGCCCCGAATAAGCCCACTCGGGCCGATAGATCGCCCTTTTGTTCGAGGCGCGAAACCACCAAGCGAAAGCGAGCGGGGCCAACAAAGTCGGGACGACGATCATCAGCATGATCGCAAGCGCGTTGAGCAGGATTTGCGAATTGCCGGCGGCGACGGGTCCCTGCGGATCAAGCACGCCCAGCGCCGGGTCCAGCGCGAAAAGAGATGTCTTGGCCTTGGCCGTAAGAGGCGCGACGGCCAAGAATTGTGGCTGTATCATCTCCGGCATTCCCCTTCAATTCGAAGTTCTGGCCGCGGTCGCGTGTGCAGTCTCAGACCAAACCTAGGCTGAATGGATTGCGCCGTCCATATCGCTTCCGCAAATTTTCTTATCGATCTGCCCTACTGGTTGCGGGTTTTTTTCCGCCAGCTTGCGAGAGTTGGTCGAGAAACTAAACTTTAGGGGACGCGGCGTTGCGACGCTGATTTTGAAATATTTTGCGCAATGGATCTCTATTTTGGCGTCGAACGGACGCCCTGGCAGAAGTGCCGCAGATTGATCATTGTATAAGCCAGGGTCTTGAATGCGTAGTGCAGCTGACTGAGGCGATCGAATCGAAGCAGCAAGCGCCGGAACTTGTCTTCCCAGCCAAACACACGCTCGATAGTATGGAACCGCTCTTTGAAAATGGCGGAGTTGAAAAGCGGTTTGCGGCCTCGCTTGGAGGTTTTTCGACTGCGGGGATTCGCGTTGATATTTGGGATCATCCCACGATTGAAAATGGCTTTCCTGTTGGTTCGACAATCATAGACGCCATCCAGGCTCACAATGGTTCCTTGTGAGTCAATGCCAACAGCATAAGGCGATGTGCGTCACCAGCGGCATGGCTTCTCGCAAGAGCGGCGATTCATTGCGATTGCCTGGCGCTGAAACAAACGGCGCGATGACATTGCAATTGCGATCGCAGAAAGCGACGATCTTGTCGCCTTTGACCTTCTTGTGCCCGCTGAAACCGATGTTGTCGCCGCCTTTCTTCGCCGCTGTCGTCGTACCATCGCCACGGATGACAGTGGCGTGGCTTTGGTGCACGGATAACGGCGTGGCGGCATTTTAAGGGATGTAGGGCAGATGTTTACCGTGGCTATCACGGGGGTCTGTCGTGCCGTTCAAGTTTAACTCCAAGGGCCGTCATCACATTCCTCGTCAGCGGCATCGAGTGACGAACTGGCGGGATTATGATGCGGCGCTTCGCAATCGCGGAAGCCTGACGATCTGGTTCACCGAAGAGGCGCTGGCGAGTTGGAAGGCGCAACCTCGGACGACGCCTGGCGGCCAGCGTCATTATTCGGACCTCGCCATTGAAACCGCCTTGACTTTACGAGCGGTATTTCGATTGGCCTTGCGTCAGAGCGAAGGCTTGATCGGGTCAATCATGCGCATGCTGGCTATCGATTTGCCGGTTCCCGATCATACGACGCTGAGCCGGCGGGCGTCCGGTCTGCCGGTTCATGCCCACGAGCGAAATGGAACCGGCGAACTGCACCTGATTGTCGATAGCACGGGGCTAAAGTTGCGCGGCGCGGGCGAATGGCTGTTTGAAAAGCATGGGACCGCGAAGCGCCGTTCCTGGCGCAAACTCCACATTGGCATCGACGCCGACAGCGGCGAAATCGTCGCGTTTGATCTGACCGACAAGGACGTCGACGACGCATTGCATGTCACGCCCCTATTGGATCAATTGGCGGGCGCACCAGCTTCATTCATGGGCGACGGCGCTTATGACCGGGCTTGCGTACTCGAAGGCGTTCTGGCGAGAAATCCGAACGCTAAATTCATCGTGCCTCCATGCAAGGGAGCCGTGACTGGGCCAACGGCCGCGACATCGCCAACCCAGCGAGACCAACATGTTCTCGCGGTCGATGCGCACGGGCGGACGAACTGGCAAAAGACGACTGGCTACAACAGGCGCTCGAAAGTTGAAGCGTCAATCAGTCGCTACAAGCGCGTCATCGGAGATACCTTGAAGTCGCGCGAAGATGCTCGCCGTGTGACCGAAGTTG
>PLAI01000336.1 GCA_003134075.1 Methylocystaceae bacterium
ATCACCCGGAAACCGTATGACAAAGAAAAAGCTGCGCGAATTAGGCTTGGCCGAGCCATAGCCGCCAGGCTGTGGTCAGGGCGCCGGACGCCCCGGACCGAGCGCCCGGCGGCGATTTCTAATACATGCCGGGCACCCAAGGACCCGGACCCCAGGCGTTCCAATCCATCATGGCGTCTTGATTCATTTCCGCGGTCGCCTGCTGCTCGTCGGCAATATTCTTGGCGATGCGGATCTGTTGATAGTTTTGATAGGACGCCTCGTCGCCGATATAGACGCACTGGCATTGGGCGGCGTCAGCATAGACGTAAAAATTTTTTCCGTTCTGCGTGTGCGTCATAATTCTATTCTGAGTTAGTGCCCTTAGCTTAGCGAGCCTGGCAGGTGTGTCGGCCTTCTTCATCGTAAATTGCGCCGCGGCCAACATGGCTTCCGTGTTCTCCGCGCCCACGCTGGCGCATCCGACCAGCGCCGCGGCCAATGCCGCCACGACCATTATCATGAGCTTCTTCATCATTTACTCCCATCAACAACAAGACTGACAATCCGATTTTGACGCAGATTGCCGCATTCGGAGGATTTAATTTGGCTCCTCGGCCACGGACCGCCCCATCGGACCCCACTCCTACAACGCGGATGGCGTGTTGAAAACTTTCTTTCCGTCGCGAACTGGCCGCGATTGCCCACCGCCCGAAGCCGTTCTCGCTTGCTTTTTGTCCCCGGCTCGGCATATAAGCGCGACTCTAAACCGCCCGGCCAGTGATGGGCTGCCGGGGCGGTTTTTTTCGCTCAAGCGAATGCGCGTCTGACGTCGCCGAAAGGCTTTCGGCGCGCGAAAAAACTAACGGGCTCAAAGCCCAGGAGAGCAAAATGCCCAAGTTGAAGACCAAATCCGGCGCGAAAAAGCGCTTCAAGATCACCGGCACAGGCAAGGTGGTCTACGCCCAGAAGGGCAAGCGCCACGGCATGATCAAGCGCACGAACAAGCAGATCAGAAATCTGCGCGGGACGTCCGTTCTGTTCAAGACAGACGGCGACAATATCAAAAAGTATTTTTTGCCGAACGGCTAAGCCGGCAAGAATCCCCCGCAAGCGACACAACGCAAGATTTCTGCAAGGAGTTCGATCATGGCTCGCGTCAAACGGGGCGTCACGTCCCACGCCAAGCACAAGAAAACACTGAAGGCCGCCAAGGGCTTTTACGGCCGCCGCAAGAACACCATTCGCGCCGCCAAGGCCGCCGTCGATCGCTCGATGCAATATGCGACGCGCGACCGCAAGGCCAAGAAGCGCACGATTCGCGGTCTGTGGATCCAGCGCCTAAACGCCGCCGTGCGCGAATTCGGCATCACCTATTCGCGTTTCATCGACGGGCTCAACAAGGCCGGCGTCACGATCGACCGCAAGGTTCTTTCGGACCTCGCCATCAACCAACCGGCGGCTTTCGCGGCCATCGTGGAGCAGGCCAAGGCCGCGCTGCCGACCGCCGCGGCGTAACCCGCGCGATAGACGAGAATTCGCAAGCCCGCCGCGCCCAGCGGCGGGCTTTTTTTGTTCTTCTGGCCACGCCCGAGCCCGCGTCGCGATATTTCTCGCCACGGCTACATATTCCCCGGAAGCGCTCTAGTTGCATGAAAAAGCGAGAACGCAACGCGTGCTCGTCTAAGAGGGGAGACGATTCATGCCTCACATTTTCCAGGAGGGCAGCTTTCCGGCGGCCGCGATCGCGCTCATCGTCGTCGGCGCCGTGATCGGCGGCTCCATCGGTCTTGTCATTGTGGGGCTTCCCGGCTCGATAGCCGGCGCGGCGCTTGGAGCCTTCTGCGGCGTCGTCCTGACGGATGCGCTCGAGTAACGGCGCGGAGTCGCGAAAACGGGGCGACGCCCCGATTCGGCGTTGGCGGAGCGCTTTCCAAAGCGCCCACGGGCCCGCCAAGGACCGCGGTATTGGCTTTGCCGCGAAGCGTTTGTCCTTCTGGCGAGAGAGCCCTCCGTTTTCCGGTTTTAGGAAGAGTTGATGGCGGCGCCTTTTTGACGGAACGCAATTTTCGTGCGTAACTGCATATTAATATAAGATAGACAGGCCGTCCGCTTCGCGCTCTTTTCGGAGGCAACGAAAAATGCTGGTCGCGCTGATTATGGTGGCGGTGGTGGCCGCGTCGTTGTTGTTCCACTTTCTCAGCCCCTGGCGGATGACCCCGATCGCCTCGAACTGGGGCTACATCGACAATATGATGGGGGCGACGTTTTGGATCACGGCGGCGGGGTTCGTCGCCGTCATTTTGTTCATGGCCTATTGTCTGTTCCGCTTCCGCCACCAGGAGGGCCGCCGCGCCGCCTACGAGCCCGAAAACCAGAAGCTCGAAGGCTGGCTCGCCATTGGCACGACGATCGCCGTCATCGCGCTTCTCGCCCCGGGCTTGTTTGTGTGGGGGCAGTTCATAAACGTGCCCGAAGGGGCGATGGAAGTCGAGGCCATGGGCCAGCAGTGGCAGTGGAGCTTCCGCTTTCCCGGCGCCGACAACCGTCTGGGCGCGACGGACGCCCTTTTTATCGACGCCAATAATCCCTACGGCCTGAATCCGAACGATCCGCGCGGGCAGGACGACATTTTGGCCTCAGGCGGCGATTTGCATTTGCCGATCGGCAAGCCGATCAAAATGCTGCTGCGCTCCATCGACGTGCTGCACGATTTCTACGTGCCGGAATTTCGCGCCAAGATGGATCTGGTGCCGGGGATCGTCACCTATTTCTGGTTCACTCCGACGAAGACCGGCGAATTCGAGATTCTGTGCGCCGCGTTCTGCGGCACTGGACATCCGCAAATGCGCGCCAAGGTCGTCATCGAATCGGAAGACGACTTCAAGACCTGGCTGGCGACGCAACAGACCTTCGCTCAATCACGAAGGGGCGAGGCGGCTCACGACCGCCGCGCCTCGGCCCGATGAGCGCGGCGACATCAACGAAGTGACTGGCGGGAAGCAAGGCGAGAGGAGAAGCGATCAATGACCGACGCCACGCTAGGGGAAAAGGAAAATGTCCTTCCACCGCCCGCCGAGGTCGAAGACGTCGAGCTATATCACGCCAAAAGTTGGTTGACGCATTACGTCTTCAGTCAGGACGCGAAATACATCGCGATTCAATACGCGGGAACCGCGATCGGGATTGGATTGGTCGCGCTGGTGATGAGTTGGGTGATCCGCCTGCAACTCGCCTTCCCCGGCGCCATCCCCTTCATCGACGCGAGCCGTTATTATCAGGCCGTCACCATGCACGGCATGATCATGGTGGTTTATATGCTGACCGCCATATTTCTCGGTGGCTTCGGCAATTATCTCATCCCGCTAATGGTCGGCGCGCGGGACATGGTTTTCCCCTACGTCAACATGCTGAGTTATTGGGTCTATCTGCTCGCCACGCTGGTGCTGGTGGCGAGCTTCTTCGTGCCTGGCGGTCCAACGGGCGCCGGCTGGACGCTTTATCCGCCACAGGCCATCATGTCGGGCACGCCAGGCAACGATTACGGCATCATTCTCATGCTGGCGTCGTTGATCCTGTTTATCGTCGGCTTCACGATGGGCGGATTGAATTATGTCGTGACGGTGCTGCAGGGCCGCACGCGCGGCATGACCTTGATGCGGATGCCTCTGACCGTTTGGGGCATTTTCGCCGCCGCCGTGATGGCGCTGCTCGCCTTTCCCGGTCTCTTCGTCGCCTGCGTCATGCTGCTGCTCGACCGCACGCTCGGCACCAGCTTTTTCATGCCAAGCATCGTCGAGGGTGGAGAGCATCTGAAATACAGCGGGGGCAGTCCGATCCTGTTCCAGCATTTGTTCTGGTTCTTCGGCCATCCCGAGGTTTACATCGTCGCCCTGCCAGCCTTCGGCATCGTGTCCGATCTGATCAGCACACACGCGCGCAAGAATATTTTCGGCTACCGCATGATGGTCTGGGCGATCGTCGCGATCGGCGTTCTCAGCATGGTTGTGTGGGGCCACCATATGTATGTCAGCGGCATGAATCCGCTGTTCGGCTTCTTCTTCGCGGTGACGACGCTGGCCATCGCGCTGCCCACGGCCATCAAGGTCTATAATTGGGTTCTCACCCTGTGGCGCGCGGACATTCATTTCACGACGCCCATGCTGTTCGCGCTGGGATTCATCGTCACCTTCGTCAATGGCGGAATCACCGGCCTTTATCTCGGCAATGTCATCGTCGACGTGCCTCTGTCGGCGACGATGTTCGTCGTCGCCCACTTCCATATGGTGATGGGCGTCGCGCCGGTCCTGGTGATCTTTGGCGCCATCTATCACTGGTATCCGAAGATCACGGGCCGGATGCTCGACGAGACGCTCGGCAAGATCCACTTCTGGATCACCTTCCTCGGCGCCTATGCGATCTTCTTTCCGATGCACTATCTCGGACTCGTCGGCGTGCCGCGCCGCTTTTACGAACTGGGCGAGACCGCCTTTGTCCCCCACTCCGCGGCCGCGCTGAACATCTTCATCACCGTGGCGGCGCTGATCGTCGGCGCCGCGCAGGCGATCTTCTTCTTCAACGTGTTCTGGAGTCTGCGCCACGGCAAGCCCTCCGGCGGCAATCCGTGGCGCGCCACGTCGCTGGAGTGGCAAACGCCGGAAACGCCGCCCGGTCATGGCAATTGGGGCAAGGAGCTGCCGATCGTCTACCGCTGGGCCTACGCCTACAGCGTTCCAGGCGCGCCGGAGGATTACCTGCCGCAGAACGCGCCGCCCTTGAAGGGAGAGCACTCGCCATGAGCGTGATGGGTCTGTTCTTCATCCTGATCGCCTGCATAGCCCTATGGTGGCTGGCGCGGCAGGGCGTGCTGCGGTCGTCCTTCGCTGAGGAAGGCGAAATCGCCGATTTCCCCGGCGCGGAGCTATTGCCGCGCCCGCCCGCGGCAAAGGTGGGCCTCGGGGTTTTTCTCGCCGTCGCCGGCTGCCTGTTCTCGCTGCTTTGCGCGGCGTTTTTTATGCGCATGGACGCCCCGGACTGGCAGGCGCCGCCGATTCCGGGGATTTTATGGTTCAACACGGCGGTCTTGATCGCGAGCAGCCTCGCGCTGGATCTGGCGCGACGCGCCGCCGATCGGCGTGAAACCGACGACGTCAAGAGCTGGCTGCTGGTCGGCGGCGGATGCGCCCTGTTGTTCCTGCTCGGCCAGTTGTGGGCATGGCGGGAGTTGGCGGCGCAAGGGCTTTACGCCTCTAGCAACCCCGCTAACGCGTTCTTCTATCTGCTGACAGGAACCCATGCGCTGCATCTCGTCGGCGGCTTGGCCGCGCTCGCCCGGACGGCCCGCGCGGCCTGGAGCGGACGCGGCGGCGCCGAATTGGCGGCGAGCGTGGAACTCTGCGCCATCTACTGGCATTTTCTGCTGTTCGTGTGGCTTCTGTTGTTCGCGATGCTCGCGGGCTGGGCCGATAATTTCGGCGTCATTTGCCGTCGGCTGCTTTCCTAAAAAGAGAGGGGATGGAATCCATGACGACGGAGCCGGCCTTGTCGAACGAGCGACATGCTCAAGATAGCTTGGCGCCATTGCGCGGGGTGATCACCGATTGGTCCTCGGATCAACGCTCGTTCAAGAGCGCCTCCTGGGGCAAGACCATGATGTGGATCTTCCTCGTGAGCGACACCTTCATCTTCAGTTGCTTTCTGATTTCCTACATGACCGTGCGGATGTCGACGACCGTGCCCTGGCCACATCCCAGCGAAGTCTTCGCCCTGACGATCAATGGCAAGGAAATTCCGCTCATCCTGATCGCGATCATGACGTTCATCCTGATCACCAGCAGCGGCACGATGGCGATGGCGGTCAATTTCGGCTATTCTCATGATCGTGTTAAAGCCGCGATATTGATGTGGGTCACCGCCGCGTTCGGGGCGTCGTTCGTCGGGATGCAGGCGTTCGAATGGACCAAGCTGATCCGCGAGGGCGTGCGGCCCTGGGCCAACCCTTTCGGCGCCGAGCAATTCGGATCGTCCTTCTTCATGATCACCGGCTTTCACGGCTTCCACGTTTCGGTCGGCGTGATCTTCCTGATCGCCATCGGCATAAATGTCTGGCGAGGCGACTACGACACCGGACGGGTTGGCTTCAACGGTCGCCGAGGCCGCTATGAAATCATCGAGATCATGGGCCTCTACTGGCACTTCGTCGATCTCGTTTGGGTCTTCATTTTCGCGTTCTTCTATCTTTGGTGAGAACGCCGACAACGCCTAGGGGGAACGAGCATGGATATGGAAATGGAGCTAACGAGCGGCGGGGCCGCGCCGGCCGTCGAGCATGCGGCGCCCGCCAAGACGCCGGCGCCCGCGCCCGCGGCGGCGCATGGGCAGCAGCATCCGATCTGGCTCTACCTGGTGGTCTGGACCGCGCTGTTCATCCTCAGCGCGTGTTCCTACCTCGTCGATTATTTTGACTTTCACGGCTATCTCCGCTGGTTCCTGATCGTCCTGTTCATGATGATGAAGGCGAGCTTGATTGTCGCGATCTTCATGCACATGGCCTGGGAGCGGCTCGCGCTGGTGATCGCCATTCTGCTTCCGCCCTTGGCGGTGCTGGTCTTGATGGCGATGATGGCCGTCGAGGCGGACTACACCAACCTTTCGCGACTGATATTTTTTGCCGCGGCGCCATAGAGCGTTTTCGCGCGAAACGGGCGCGGGTTCGCGTGAGGAAAGCGCGTCAATTTGGCGACGGTTCCGCGTTGGAGTTTCCTCGCCGGACGGAGGGCGTCATGAAATTAGACCGACATTCCGCTCCGGCGATCGCGATGGTTTTCACGGCTCTGCTCGTCGTGACGCTGGTTTTTTCCGCCGCCTGGATTCTGGTCGCCCGTCTCGGCTGAGCGCGCATGTCACTTCCGCGGTCTCGTTGTCAGGGCCGCGCCGGCCTTGGCGCCGCCGGCGTCTCTCGCAGCGGCTTCTCCTCCATGCGGACGAGGAACAGCAGCGAAGCGCCCAGACATATCGCGATTACGATAAACACCAGGTGGAAAGACGCCCCGAGCCCGTCGAGCGCCGCCGCGGCGCCGCCTAAAGTCGCGCCGCCGGTGTTCCGAGCCGCGTCTATACTCGCGCCATCGCCCATCACCAGCGCGCCGAGCAGCGCGACGATCAGCGCGCAGCCGATTTGCCGGACAAATTGCATGACCGCCGTGGCGGAGCCGAGATTGCGAATCTCGACCGAGTTCTGTACGCAGACCGTGCTGATCGGCAGCATCGTGCCGACTCCAAAACTCGCGAGCGTCAACAGCGCGATGAGCGACCACAGCGAAAGGTCGACGAGGCGCCACGCCAGAATCAACGCCGCCGCGCCGGCGACGACGAGCCCGATCATCGCGGGCGTCTTGTAATGGGCAAGATGCCCCATCGACCGCCCCGACAGCGTGGCGCCCACCACCGTGCCCACCATCATCGGGATCAAGGCCAGGCCGGAGCCGTCGGCCGAGAGCCCCAGGCGTCCCTCGAAATAGACCGGCATGACCACGGAAAGGCCGACAAAGGCGCCAAGCCCGAAGGCGCCGGAGAGCGCCGCGTTGCGCGCCACCGCGTCGCTCAGGACGCTGAGCGGAATGAACGGCTCCTCCGCGCTCCGCAGCCGCCAGGCGAACAACGCCCAAAATAGCAACGAGAGCGCCAGCGGGCCGAGGATCGACGCAATCGGCGCGCCCCGCTGGCTGAGCGCCAGCGCCAAAAGGCCGGAGGCGAGCGCCAGCAGGCCCGCGCCGAGATAATCCAACTTATGCTGATGACGCCGGCTCGGCAGACGCTTCAGCGCGGTGTTGGCGAAGAAGAAGGCGAGCAGCCCGAGCGGCAGATTTATCCAGAAAATCAGCGACCAATGCAGATAATGCGCGAACAGTCCGCCGAGCAGTGGGCCGGCGACGCTGGAGGTGACGAAGACCGCGGCGAAATAGGTCTGGTAGCGCCCCCGTTCGCGAGGGCTGACGAGATCGGCGATGATCGTCTGCGCCAGCGAGATCAGCCCGCCGCCGCCCATCCCCTGCAGCGCGCGGGCGCCGGTCAGCAGAATCATGTTGGGCGCGAGCGCGCAGGCGGCGGAACCGACGATAAAGATGGCGATGCCGACCATCAGCATTATCCGCCCGCCATGGATGTCGGCGAGCTTGCCGTAGAGCGGCGTGACGATGGTCGCCGCGACGAGATAGGCGGTGACGATCCAGGGCGACGCCTTCAGATCGCCGAGCTCGAGCCCAATCGTCGGCAGAGCGGTGACGACGATGGTCTGGTCCAGCGCCGACAGCAGCATGGCGAGGCACAGGCCCGCCATGACGCGGAACAGTTCGGCTTTTTCGAGGGGAGCGTCGGATTTCATCACGGTGGGGTCCAGCAAGAGCGGCGCCGGGAGCGGCGCGAATTGGCATAGACTAGCCGTGAAAATCTAGCGCGCGTCGCGCGCGAGCGTTCCTACCAAGAATCTTCGCGTAACGACAAGCCGTATCCGATGCAAGCGGCGAGCAGTGTCCACGGCGCCAGCGAGAACCGTAGCGCGGCGACCAACTGGCCATCGCGGGGCGAATACCCGAGCGGCGCCAGCACGCCGATCAGAAGTCCCGCCATCAGTGCCGCGAACCACACGCGGCCGTGACGGAAACTCCTGAAGCGCAGCGCGAGGGCGCCAAATACGCAGATTGGAATTAGCAGCCAGGTGATGACAAAGCCGGTTCGGACAAAATCAATTTTCATAGCGTCGCGCGGAAGCGATGCGGAAAGGAAGAATCCCGCGGTCGACGCCGTGAAATGCGCCACCGCGATGCAGCCGAACAGCCATCCGAGAAACCGTCCGCCCTTGTTGTGGAAGATCGCCGCGCCCGCCGTGACCGCGGCGGCGAAAAGCACGCTCCGGATCGGCGTTATCAGCCAGCGATGGATTCCCGGCGTCGCCGTCACGCCGCTCGCGACGACGCCGCCGACCAGCCCCGACAGCGCGACCTTGACGAACAGCCAATTGTCCCGCGGCGGTGCGACCACCCGAGACGCGCCGCCCGCATCGCGCTGCGACAGGATCGGCGGCGCGACCGGTTCGCCGACCGCCGGCGTCTCGACGGCGCCAGGCTCCGTCAACGCCGTATAGATCGCAAGCGTCAGGGCGAGTTCGTAATCCTGAACGAGGTCGCTGGCGCTGCGGAACACGCGCAAGCGCCCGTCGGGCCGGAACTGGACCAGCAGGATATGATCGATCTGAAGGTGCCGCAGCGACGACACGTACGGAGTCTGTTCGAGCGAGCGAACGATATTGTCCCATCGCTCCTGCCGCCGACGCGCCAGCGCCGAGCCGAGCTTGCGGCCGGGCGGCAGCAGCAGCAGCACCTGGCCGAGCCTGTTGAATCGGATGATGTTCTGCATTTCCCAGTGGATCCAATGGGTCGGGCCGCACAGCATCGCGATCAACCGCGATTCCCTGATCCAGTTCAGCACCGCGGCCTGCCATTGATCGTCCGACAAATAGGCGCGCGCCGCGCCCAATTGCGGCAGTCCCTCGCCCGGTTCTCCGACCGCCAAGAACGGCCCGAAGTCGTGAAAGCGCACCGCCAACGCCTCTTCCATCCGGAGCAGCTGATTGATCGGCACGCCGGCGACACGCACGCGTTCCTTCAACTTGTACCTGTCGTCCAGGAACGAGCGGAGAAATAGGATCGGCGGCCTCGGATCGCCCTGCCGCGCCTCAGCGGCGCTCGGCTGCAACACGCGCCGCGCCCGCGTGAACATCGCATACATCGCGGCGACCACCAGCATGACCGCCGGGCCGAGCAGCGCGCCGCCCAGCCTGAGCGCAAAGATCAGCGGCAGCCCGATCAAGACGATGAGGACGCCGAACGCGATGTAAATGGCGGCATGAGTCCGCTTCGACATCCCAGCGGCGCGGCGCGTCGCGGCGTCGGTTTCGGCGCCTGGCCGGAACGTATCCACTGTCTGAATAATTTCACCGAACGTGCGGTCGAATCCTGGAGGTCGCTGGTCCAACTGTTCGGCCAGGATGAAATCGGTCTTTCGGCCGGTCGTTGAAACCGTCAATCGACGCCGCGCCGTGATGATGAAGTTTATGATAATCCCCGCGAGGGTCGCCACGCCGAGAGCGATGGCGAGCGGGACGCTCACAAGCAAAAGCAGGACGACGACGAAGACCCAGCCGAATATGATCGGAACGACCAGCAGCGAAGGAATCGAGAAGCGGTGCGAAACACTGAACGGTGAAAGGTCTATCTCAACGATTGAAGAAGTGACTTCCGCCATGATGGTGCCTCCCGCACGCCGCCGATTTCGTGGACCGGTAGTTAACTAATCCCCCCCACTTTCGGACTCAACCGGGCTAAATAGCCGCTAAGCTTGCCGCGACCGCGCCAAAACCGCCAGGAAAACTCCCGCGTCGCGCGGATCGACCCCCTCCAGCGCCGCCCCAACTGAATCGCCGCGAGCGAGCCGCATCAGCGCATCGTCGCTAACGATCCGCCGCAGCGCCAGTCCGCGCGCCCGCGCCCGCGTCAGCCGCGCCGCGAAGAGTTCGCGCAGCAGACGCTCCCGAGCCACGCTCAACGCGGGTGCGCGCGTCCCGGGCGACGGTGGCGCCCACTCATCCGGCGCGCTGGAAGTCGCCTCCTCCGGTTTAAGATCTTCCAACGCGCCGGCATCATCCCGCAGCCCCGCAGTCCAGCTCAGCGCGGCGGCTTGCAAGCCCGTCACCAAAGCCTTGGCGCGGCGCGTCGCCGCGAAGATTCCGCGGCAATGGTCGCAGGCGCCGCAGGGGGCGCTTTCCTCGCCGAATTCCGCGAGCAGCGCTTGCACGCGGCAGCGCGGCGCGACGCAAAGCCGCGCCATCGCCCGCCGGCGCAGGGATTCAGCCAGGGCGACCGGATCATTGGCAAGCGCGGCGGGCGGCCTCCAGCGTCGCGCCAACTCTCGCCGGTCGAACAGCAGCAATGTGTTCGCCGGAAGCCCGTCGCGGCCGGCGCGGCCGATCTCCTGATAATAGCCCTCGACCGAATCGGGCGGATCGGCATGGGCGACGAAGCGCACGTTCGGCTTGTCGACGCCCATGCCGAAGGCGATGGTCGCCACCATGACGACGCCCTCGCGCGCGAAAAACGCGTCCTGATGCGCCGAGCGCTCCTCGCCGCCCTGCCCCGCGTGATAGGGCAGCGCGTCGAAACCGAAGCCGCGAAGATCGCGCGCGAGCACATCCACCTTGCGGCGAGAGTTGCAATAAACGATTCCGCTCGATCCGGCGTGGCGTTCCACGAAATCGGCGAGTTGACGCAAGCCGTCGCGACGCTCGCGAAAGGCCAGCGCGAGGTTCTCGCGGGCGAAGGAACGCAAAAACACTTGCGGTGGATGCGGGAACAAAAGCGCCGCGATGTCGTCTCGCGTATGCGGGCCGGCGCTGGCGGTCACGGCCAATATAGGCGGGCTCCCAAGGCTCCGCGCCAGCTCGCCGAGCCGGGCATATTCGGGCCGAAAATCATGACCCCAATAGGATATGCAATGGGCCTCGTCGACCGCGAGCAACGCCACGCGCGTCTTGCGCAGGAGGTCGAGCGTTCCTTCCCGCGCCAGCCCTTGCGGCGCCACGTAAAGCAGTTTCACGCGGCCGGAGGCGACGCCCTCATAGGCGTTCGCGATCTCGAAATCGTCCTCGCCCGAGTGCAGCGCCGCGGCGGGCAGCCCCAACGCTTCGAGCGCGCGCAATTGATCGCGCATCAGCGCGATCAGCGGCGAGACCACCACCACGAGGCCGATCCGCAGCATCGCCGGCAATTGATAGAGCAGCGATTTTCCCGAGCCCGTGGGCATCACCACCAGCACGTCGCGCCCGGCCAGCACGGCCTCCAGCGCCTCGGCCTGCCCGGGCAGAAACTCGGAAAAGCCAAATTTTTCGCGCAAAACGCGCCGGGCCTCGCCGAGGCTTGGCCGCGTGAAACTCAACGCCGGGCTCCTTTGGCCTTCGCACGAACTCCTATAGGCTGGGGCCAGTAGCCGCGCCCGCGCCGCGGCCAAGGAGGGGCGCCGATGCTAGAATCCATTCTGCTCACCTCGACGCGTATCGACACCTTTATCGGACTGTCGCCGCTTACCAACGCGAGCGGCTTTTTCTTCGAGCGGGGCGCGCGCCTGTTTCTGGTGACGAGCAGGCATGTGCTGATCAACGAGCCAACGGGGCATTTCCCCGACCGGATCGCCATTGAACTGCATATTGACCCAGAAAATATGGCGAAATCCACCGGCTTCTCGATCCCGCTATATCGCGACGGCGCGCCCTTGTGGCGGCAGGGGCTGGACCGGGCCGGCGCGCCCGACGTGGCCGCCATCGAGATCGACCGGCGCGCCCTGCCCAAAACAGCGTCTTTTCGCGCCTTCGCGCCGGAAAACATCGAGCCGCCGGGCGGCGGCGTCGAGGTCGGCGCGCAGGTGCTGGTGGTCGGCTTTCCACTCGGCTTCCACGACACGCTGCACCATTTGCCGGTGGCGCGCGGGGCGGTGATCGCCTCGTCCTTCGGGCTGCGATTCGGGGGTCAGGGCTATTTCCTGACCGACGCGCGCACGCATCGCGGCGCCAGCGGCGCGCCTGTCGTGATGCGGCTACAGGCCGACGAGTCGGCCCATAGCCCTTTGCCCTGGCGGCTGCTCGGAGTGCATTCGTCGCGGCTCGATGTCAACGCACGCAATGTCGATCTCGACGAGGCGCTCGGACTGAACTGCGCCTGGTACGCCGACATATTGATGACGCTGACGAGCCATGCCTGAAACTCAATATCCGGTCATTTCGAGATAGCCCTCGCCGCCGTGCGTCCCCGTGAAACGGATCGGCCCTTCCCAATAGGCAAAGCGCGTTCCCATCCAGCTCGCGGGATTGAGCGGGATCGTCTCGATGTTCAACGCGCGGCTCTTGACGGTGACGCGCCATCTTGTCGGCAGCGTTGTTGACGCGAGCGTCGTCGTAGCCAGCGGCTCGATCGAAACATCCTCCGGCGCCAATTGCCGCGTCGCGCCATCGGCGTCGATCCAATTTCCGCCGATGAAATCGCGGCCCGACACGCCGCGCAAGCGAAACAGCATCAGCTTTTCGCCGGAAGACAGATGCAGCGAGAACCAATCCCAGCCCTTTTGATCGGGCGAGAGCGGCTGACTGCTCCATTCGCGATCCATCCAGGCGCGGCCGGAAACCTTTATCGGCGCGCCGCGCAAAATGAGTTCGCCCTCGACCGTGTAAAAGGGCTGGCTGAAATAATAGGACGCCCGCCCGTCCTCCGACTTGCGGCTGTATCCTTTGTCGCCCTCGAGAACCGGCGGCATGTCGGCGCTTAGCGTCAGTTGATAGCGAAATTGCGCGCCTGAGGCGGAGACGAAGAGACGTGAAATCCCGGCGTCCGCCCCATTGTCGCGCGCCTCCAGCGACCAGTCGTCGATGAAGGCGCGAAAGGGCGTCGCGACCACGCCCGCCTGCCCCACGCCGCCGCGTGCAAGAGTCTCGGCGAAGAGATGTTCGCTCGCGGTCGTCACGGCGGCGTGGCCCATGAAGACGACCGGATCGGCCCAGCCCGCCAGTTCCGGGCCGGGCGCGAGGGCCGAGCGGAACAGCGTCCATTGCGCGCCGTACGACGCGCCCGAGGCGTCGCGCAGATTGGCGGTCAGATACCACCATTCCGTGCGAAAGCCCGGATGCGCGCCAAAGTCGCGCGGAAACGCCAACGCCGCGTCGGGCGTCACGGTCGCGAAGCCGGGAGACTCTTGCCCAAGCCCGGCGAAACTGTCCGCGCAAAGTCGCGCCGGAGCGCAGCACGCGAGAAGAGCCGCCAGAAGCACGCTAGCTCTCATTGGCGAACACCTTGAGCAAATCCGCCGGCGCGGCGCGCGCGAGCCGCAGCACCGGCGCGAGCGCCGCGAGAAAAGCCGTCAGCAGCGCGATGGCGAAGACCCGCGCCCATTGGCCGGGGAAAAGATGAAACGGCAGGCGCCAGCCGAAAGCCTCGACATTGACGACGGCGACGAGGCACCAGGCCATGAACAGCCCGAGCGGCACCGCGAACAACGCCGTCGCCGCGGCGAACAGAATGATGCGCGACAACTCCAGCGCCGCGAGGCGCTTGCGCGTCACGCCCATCGCCCAAGCCGGCGCGAGTTGCGCGAGACGCAGAGCGCTCAGCGTCAGCAGACTCGCCAGCAAGGCGATCGCCGAAACAATTAGCGTCAGCGTGTTCAGCGCCGCCGTCACCGCGAAAGTGCGCTCGAAAATTTTGAGCGACAGGTTTTTGACGAAGGCCTGATCGACAAGGCGGACAAGCCGCGGGCCCATCTCCGCCCGCAGATCGCGGATCAATCCCGTGACATTGGCGGGCGCGACGCGCAGAGAAAAATTAACGCGCGGCGCCCGCGGCCAGTGGCGCTCGAACGCGTCGATATCGACGCGCAACTGTCCGTTGGGATTGCCGTAATCGGGATAGATTCCAACAATCGCAGCGGACCAGTTTTCGCCTTCGGTCGGTATGTCGAGCATCCCGCCAACATTGAGCTTCAGGCGCCGCGCCAATTGCTCGCTCACGAGCACCGCGTCGCCCCGCGCCAAGCGCGCCCACACGTTCGCGTCGTGCTCCAGCAGCGGAAAATGCTCGGCATAGGTTTCGTGGGCTCTAAGCGACCCGACTTCCACCGGCCAATTCGCGATTTGCGTCTTGGTTCGAAACACCGGCAGGATCGCCTCCACTTCCGGCCGCTTCGCCGCCCACGCCTCGATGCGCTGGCCAGCATCGTCGTCGCTCGCCTCGAAATAGACCTCGGCGATCAGCCGGTCGTCCAGCCAGCGCGTGAAGGTCACGCGAAAGCCCTCGACCATCGCGCCGACGCCAATATTGGTCGACAGCGCCAGCAGCAGCGCCATCAAGGCGAGCGACAGGCCGGGAAGCTGCTGGCGGCTGTCCGCCCAAAACCAGCGCGTCACCGGGCCTTTGGCGAGGCGCTCGCCAAGCGCGAGAGCGCCGGCCAACGCTACCGGCAGCCCCAAGGCGGCGCCGAGCAATCCGCCGGCGATCAGAGCGAAGCCGCCGACAAGGCCGCCGCCCCAAAGCAGCGCGCCGACGGCCACCGCGAAGGCGAGCCCCGCGACCAGCGCCTGTCGCCGCAAATAGCGCCGATGCGCCTCGCGCCAGGCCTGTGGCCGCGCGACGGAGAGCACAGGCAAGCGAAACGTCCTGATCAACCCGCCGGCCGCCGCGCTCGCAGCGCCAAGCAGCGCCATTCCGAGGCCGGACAACGCCCAGCCCGCGTCCAGCGTCAATCGCTCGGGCAGTTGCGCCCCGTAGAGACTGTCGAGACTCGCGGCGACATTGGGCAGCAGAGCCCGCGCGATCACATATCCGAGCGCCACGCCGGCCCCGCCCGCGAACAACGCCAGCGCGAAAAGTTCAAAGGCCATCGCCGCGATCAGCGCGCGCGACGAGACGCCGACCGCCCGCAGCGTGCGGATCGTCGGCAGCCGCTGCTCGAAGGCGAGGCCAAACGAGGCGTGGACGATAAACAGCCCGACGAGAAAGGAGAGCAGCCCAAAGGCGGTGAGGTTGAGGTGAAAACTGCCCGTCAATCGTTCGAGATCGGAGTCCTCATCCGGCTCGACCAGCCGCAGCGCGTCGCCGACAACGCTGGCGAGAGGCTGAGCGCCTTTCGCCTCCAGCATCAGCCGCGACAGGCGCTCCGGGCGATCCAGCAGCCTTTGCGCGACGCCGATGTCGACGATCAGCGCTCCAGGCGGCGCGGCGTCCAACGCGCGCGGCGGCGGCAGCGAAAGCCCCCGCTCGGTCTTCGCCCCCTCGCTCAATTGCGCGAGCGTTTCCGGCGCCGCGAAACCCAGTCCCGGGGATTTAAGAAAATCCGCGATCCCCTCCCCCTCGCGAAGACTGACGAGCCGCGCGCCACGCGGCAGCGTCAGCGGCTCGACGCCGATGAGTCGCAGGGACTTGTCGCCGACGCGGACCGTTCCCTCCAGCACCGGCGAAACCTTCCAGCCGGCGAGGCGCAGCTTGATATAGAGGTCTTGCGCGAATAGGCCGCCACGCGTCGAGACAAGGGCGCGCGCATCGGCGCCGCTGACCGCCGCGGCCGCGCTCGCATAGCTTTTGCGCGCGTGATCGTTGAGCGCCTGCACGCCGCTCCACAGCGCTGTCGCGATGGCGAGCCCCACCAGGAGCGTGGCCAGATTGGCCGGATGACGCCGCCAATGCGAGAGCAGCGTCGCGAGCGTCCACAGCGTCTGTCTCACAATAACGTCAATCCGCCTCCGCTCAGCAGCGCCCGCCGTCCAATCCTCGCGGCCAGCCTCGCGCTATGCGTCGCCATCAGAAAGGCGCAACCGGTCGTGGCGACGAGTTCCAGCGCCAGGGTCAGCACGGCCTCGCCGGTCGCCTCGTCCAGATTGCCGGTGGGCTCATCGGCGAGCAGCAGGCGCGGCCGCGACGCCAGCGCCCGCCCGACGGCGACGCGCTGCTGTTGGCCGCCCGAGAGCTGTTCGGGATAGCGGGCGACGAGTTCGGCAAGCCCAAGGCGCCGGGTCAACTCGCCCTGCCAGTCCGGATCGCAACGGCCGGCGATGCGCGCCTGAAACGCCAGATTGTCGGCGACCGTCAGGCTCGGAATCAGATTGAACTGCTGGAACACGATCCCCAGCGTCTCGCGCCGCAGCGCCGCGCGGGCCGCCTCGCCAAGCGTGGCCAGCGACATGTCGTCCAAAAATATATCGCCGGCGTCCGCCTGATCGAGCGCGCCGACGAGGTGCAGCAGCGTGCTTTTGCCGCTGCCCGACTCTCCCATCAGGGCCAGACTGGCGCCAGCCTCCAGCGAAAAGTCGACGCCCCTAAGAATCTCCAGCACGCCCTGCGGCGTCGCATAATTCTTTTTGACCCCGACAACGCGCAGCAAGGGCTTTCGCGCGCGCTCATGGGATGGCGTCGTGGTCGCGCTCTGGTTCAAGTTCGTCGCCGGTGAGGGAGAGCGAGGTTGGAAAAATCGGCGTCCTTGGGAAAGCTGGAGCGGGTGAAGGGAATCGAACCCTCGTATTCAGCTTGGAAGGCTGCTGCTCTACCATTGAGCTACACCCGCGCGCGTCCCGATATGCCAAGCATCGCCGCGATTGGCAATAGGCCCCGCCGATGTTTCGAGCGGCGCCGCCTAAAGTCGCGCCGCGTAAGCCGCTCATCACCTTATAAAGGGCGAAACTCGCGCCGCATAGAGGCGGCGGCGCGACGAAAGCCTTGCTCGCCGCAATTTCCCATTTGACAGCGGCGAGCGAGCAAACTAACCGGAGCGCCCGATGAACTTCTTTCCCAGGCGGGCGTTCCCACGCTGCTTCATCTCAAGGATTTAAGGACCGTGGCCAAACCCGAACTCGGCGCCAAGCGCCAATGTCAGTCCTGCGCGACGAAATTTTACGACTTGAATAAGGATCCGATTCTCTGCCCCAAATGCGGCGCGGTGTTCCATGTCGCGCCGCTGGCGCGCGCGGCGGCGCGACCCGCCGACGAAGAGGCCGAGGTCGAGAAGGACGAGGCGGAGGTCGTGTCCCTCACCGAGGTCGAGGAGAGCGAGAACAAGGCCGATGCGATCGAAATCGACGATGACGTCGAGATCGACGCCGTCGAAGCGGACGACGACACCTTCCTCGAACAGGAGGAAGGCGAGGACGACGACGTGGCGGCCCTGATCGACGGCGACATCGAGACCGACGAAGAAATTTGAGCGCGGGCGCGCTCGAATTTGAAAATCCCCGCGTCGGCGGCGCGGGGGTTTTTTTCTTGGGGCGATTGCCGTTTAATCCGTTTCGCGGGCGAAGACGAGCCAGGCGCGCCTCCGCTCGGACGCAATCCTCCGAGCGATAAGAGAGCGCGCGAATTCAAAACGCTTTGAGCGAGTTCCGCGAAAGCCTCCGCCTATTCCCCATCGGCGATCATTTTTCATCCCATGCAAGTAAAACGCGTCGCCGCTTTCATGGTCGTCGACGCGCTTCATCCCGCCGCGCCAACGAGGACGGAAGGTCGCGGCTTTTCAAGGCTCGATGCAAGGCGGCTTTGCTTTGGCGCCACGATTTAATGAAACTCCGGACCGTTTTGCGTTTCCGAACACGGGAACACTCGACCGAAATGGAACCGGCGCGTTTGGTGAAGTCAACGGCGCATTTGGTGTTTCGAGAGGGCGGCGAATGTCCTTAATCTTGCGCTCTCGAAGCGCTCCTCGACGCATTTGGCGGCGCGCGCCTCGAGATAACGACGATCAAGACCTGCGCTACGCTTTGCGCCGGGTCAATCCTACGAGGTGATTCAGCGACCTAGCAATCCGCCCTTTTAGGATAGAGCTTCCTCTACCCATGAAGACACGATCGTTCCAATAATATTTGGACGAATCAACGAAAATTAAGCTTTTATTAGTTGTGCAATGCTAAAGACGGATGTAAATTTTATCGAGTTAGGAACCGAATCGGCGGTCGGCGTCTTGTGCTGGGCTTGTAAGTTTGGCGGCCTCGCGACGGAAGAGACGCGGCAACGGGTCTTTTCGACCTATTAAAGATAAGAGAAAGCGATGAGCGACGCAATGACACAAGATAACAATATCGAACTCGCGGCCGAAATAGTGTCCGCCTATGTCAGCAACAATTCGGTGCCCGCCGGCGACCTTCCCAGCTTGATAAATGAAGTTTATGGCGCTTTGACGCGCGTGGGCGCGGGCGGCGTCGCCGCCGCGGCGCCGGTCGAGGCGCTCAAGCCCGCGGTCCCGGTGAAAAAGTCCGTCGCGCCCGATTTCATTATTTGCCTCGAAGACGGAAAGAAATTCAAATCCCTGAAGCGCCATCTGCGCACGCAATATGGTCTCTCGCCGGTAGACTACCGCGAGAAATGGGGCTTGTCGGCGGATTATCCGATGGTCGCGCCGAACTACGCCAAGGCGCGCTCCAATCTCGCCAAGCAGATGGGGCTTGGGCAACAACGCCGCCGCCGCGGCGCCGCGAAGTAAGACTTCATCTCCGTGCTCTCGCGAGTTTCGTTCCACGAGGCGCGCACGATTTTGACCATCGCCGCTGTTGCATTATTGCAACAGCGGCGAGTCAAATCCGCTTTTCCACACGCCGCGCCGCCGGCGGACTTGCGCGCGGCCTCCGCCTGGTAGACAAACGTTCTCCTTGCGCGAGATTAAGGGGCTGCTCCGCGCCTTGATCTCATTGCCCGAATCGAACGAGGAAACATATGCGGCGGTTAGTATTGGTCTTGATTGGCGCGGTTAGCGCCGCCTGCCTTTTCTCCCCGGTGGCCGTCGCGCGAGACGGCGGACTTTTCTCCAGCCTGTTCGATCCCACGCCGTCTCCCACCGCCGAAGGGCGCCCGCGGGCCAGCGCCATTCCGCGCGAGGTGGTGCCGTACCAAGGCCGCTTCGCGCCCGGCACCATCATCATCTCGACCAACGAGCGGCGGCTCTACTACGTGCTCGGCAATGGGCAGGCCATACGCTACGGCGTCGGCGTCGGCCGCCCGGGTTTCGAATGGTCGGGCTCGCGCTACATCGCCTCGAAGCGCGAATGGCCGGACTGGACGCCGCCATCGCAAATGCTCAGGCGCCGTCCCGATTTGCCGCGCCACATGGAGGGCGGCATCAACAACCCGCTCGGCGCGCGCGCCATGTATCTCTCCGGCACGCTCTATCGGATTCACGGCTCCAACGAGCCGGAGTCGATCGGCCAGGCGGTGTCCTCCGGCTGCATCCGCATGACCAACGACGATGTCGTCGACCTCTATGGTCGCGTGAAAGTCGGCACGCGCGTCGTCGTCGAGCGCTGAGCGCGCGCGCCCAAAGCGCCTTCGATAACGGCCGGTCCGCCGGCCGTTTTATTTTTCGCCCGGCCGGTCGCGGTCGAGTCCCTTGTCCGCCAGTTCCCGTAGATAGGCGTCGAAATTCTCCGTCGCGGTCGCGCCGAGTTCGCGCAAATAGCGCCACGTGTAAATTCCGGTGTCGTGCATGTCGTCGAACTGGAGCCGCACCGCGTAATTGCCGACCGGCGCCACATCGAGAATCTTCACGTTGCGCTTGCCGCCGATGGTCTTGCGCTGTTCGGCGGAATGGCCCTGCACCTCGGCGCTCGGGCTGCGAACGCGCAAATATTCGGCGCCCAAGGTGAAACCCGCGCCGTCCTCGAAACTCACGCGAAGCGCCTCGCCGCCCTTTTCCAGACGAATTTCACTGGGCCACGCTTCATTGTCGGCCATTGCTTTCTCCTCGTTCGTTAACCACCGCGCCGCGAGACTCGCCACGCGCCCCAGCGGGAATTATATGACTTCTAATATCGGGGATAGCGCCGCTTCCCCGAGAGTGTTATCTGGCCGCCATGAACTTTCGTCCGCAGACCGCTCTCTCTCCCGCCCAGGCGACGCCGCTCGTCGACCCCTTCGGCCGCGCCATCTCCTATCTGCGCGTGTCGGTGACCGACCGCTGCGATTTGCGCTGCGTCTATTGCATGTCCGAACACATGCAATTTTTGCCGCGCAGGGATTTGCTCACGCTCGAGGAGCTCGACCGCCTGTGCTCCGCCTTTATCGCCCGCGGAACCAGAAAGCTGCGCATCACCGGCGGCGAGCCGCTGGTGCGCCATGGCGTGATGACCCTGTTTCGATCCCTGTCGCGACATCTGGTCCTCGGCGCGCTGGACGAGCTGACGCTCACGACCAATGGCTCGCGTCTGGCGGAGTTCGCGCAAGAGCTTGCCGACTGGGGCGTGCGGCGCGTGAATGTCTCGCTCGACACGCTGAATCCCGACAAGTTCCGGGCGGTGACCCGCACCGGCGATCTCGCTCGCGTCTTGAGGGGAATCGAGGCGGCGCGCGAGGCCGGTCTCAAGGTCAAGCTCAACGCGGTGGCGCTGCGCGGCGTCAACGAAGACGAAGTGATCGAATTGACGCGCTTCGCCCATGACCGCGGCATGGACATGACCTTCATCGAGGTGATGCCGCTCGGCGACGTCGTCGGCGAATGGTCGCAACGGTTCCTGCCGGTCGCGGACTTGCGCGCGAGCCTGTCGAAGCAACTCACGCTGTTGCCGACGCCCTATCGCAGCGGCGGGCCGGCGCGCTACTGGCAGGTCGAGCAGACCGGCGGACGCGTCGGCTTCATCACGCCGATGACCCACAATTTCTGCGAAAGCTGCAATCGCGTGCGACTGACCTGTACTGGCACGCTGTATATGTGCCTGGGCCAGGACGACCAGGCAGACCTGCGTGCGGTGTTGCGCTCCGGCGCCTCCGACGGGGACCTGGAGGACGCGATCCGCGAGGCGATCAGCCGCAAGCCGAAAGGCCACGACTTCATCATCGATCGCCGGCATGAGCGTCCGGCTGTGGCGCGGCATATGAGCGTGACCGGCGGGTAGAGGCTAACGGTGGCGGCGGGCCAACAACCTCTGCGATGTCCGTCATGCACATAGTGCCAGTCTATGCTACGATCGCGACATGCAACGCGACCAGGCCATAGCCGTCCTTAAGGCGCATGAAGCCGAGTTGAAGCAACTGGGCGTTCAGCACCTGTATCTGTTCGGTTCGACAGCGCGTGACGAGGCGCGAGACGATTCCGACATTGACCTGTTCTTCGACCATGAGCGCGGCAAGCTCGGACTGTTTCAGTTGATGGACGTCAAGGAACGGGCCGCCGAAATTCTTGGTCGG
>PLAI01000154.1 GCA_003134075.1 Methylocystaceae bacterium
AGCGGCTCCTTGCCCACCGGCGAGGTTCAGATCAACGTCGGCGAGAACGTCATCCGCAACGAAATCGTGAAGACCGCCTCGGAAAGTTGGACGAAGCTCGTTTTCTCCGACAGCACGAATCTGTCGGTCGGGCCGAATGCGATCGTCAGGCTGAGCAACTTCGTTTCCACGGGCCCTTCTTCATACGGGAAGGCGACCGTCGACATAGCGAAGGGCGCGTTCCGGTTCGCCACGGGGCATTCCGAAAAGCGCGCCTATGAAATCAACACCGGAGTCGCCACCATCGGCGTTCGGGGAACGGTGTTCGACGGCGACTCCGAGACCGGCAAAACGAAACTTCACGTCGCGAGCGGCGCGGTGGTGGTTCACACCAAGAAGGGCAAGGTTTGCGACATCAAGGCGGGGCAATCGGTTGTCATTTCCGATATAGCTTGCACGCCGATCGCTGGGTTCGACCCGGGCTTCCCCTCCGAGTTCACCGGGGTGCAGGAGTTCGCGGAAGTGCAAGCGGGCGCGCAGGGCTTCTTTGGCGCGCAGACTCCCTCGATGTTCATCGCGCCGACCGCGGCCATCGGCGGAGCGGTCGCCGGAGGCGTCGCCGCGGGGGTCTCGAATAATTCCTCCAATGGCGGTGGGAACTCGCAGAAACAGTTGGATTACCAAACCCTGCTCGACAGAGTTAGCCAACCCGCCAGCCCGTGATCGCGCCAGTCCGTGATCGTGATCGCGAGCCGCCTCGGGAGACCGTTCAATTAGCATCGCCTAAACGCCAGTTTGCGCGCCGCCTAGCGATTCGGCAAAGCGCGCGTCGATCGACGCGCTCGCGGGAGGCATGAGGCGGACAGCTTTCGCTTCCTCGACGATTTTCACCTTCGTATCCTCGGGCGATCGCGGCGTCGGGACCATGGAGGCAAAGCAGACCCGTCGTCCGCCCGGATCAAAACAGGGCGTCTTCGGCGACAACGGAGGAGGGGATGGGGCGACGACGAAACGTTTATTTGCTTTCCGCTTTGCTGTCCGCGTTTCTGATTTTCCCCTGGGGGCTGACTCAGCCGCTGCTTCTCGACGATCTGCGCAATTTCGTTTTCGATTCCTTCCAGCGGGCGGCGCCGCGGCAATACGACCGGGACGCGCCGGTTCGCGTGGTCGGCGTCGACGATGAAAGTCTGGCTGTGTTCGGACAGTGGCCTTGGCCGCGGACACGTCTCGCCGAACTGACGAACAAGCTGGCCGAACTCGGCGCCGCCGCGATCGTGTTCGATTTCATTTTCGCCGAGCCCGATCGGATGAGTTTCGAGAACATCGTGGGATCGCTCCCGGATGGATCGGCGCGCGACCAACTCGCGCGGGCCTTGGCGAACACGCCCACCGGCGACGAGGTCTTCGCCAGGTCCATCGCCGCCGCGCCTGTCGCATTGGGCATGACGCTCGTCAAGACGGGGGGCGTTGGGCGTTCTCCGCCAAAGGCGGGGTTGGCCATGGCGGGCGACGACCCCACGCCGTTTCTCGTGTCTTTCCCCGCGGTTGTCGCGCCCATAGGCATTTTGGCGGATGCGGCGCGAGGATTGGGCGCCACGAACTGGTTGCCCGATCATGATCAGATCGTCCGCCGCGTGCCGCTTTTCGTCGTCGGGCCCTCCGGCCTCACGCCGTCGCTCGCGCTCGAGGCGCTGAGGCTCGCGCAAGGGGAGACGACCTATGTCATCAAGTCCTCCAATGCGAGCGGCGAATCCGCGCTCGGACAACAAACGGGCGTGAACGCGATCGCCGTCGGCTCCATGGAAATCGCGACGGGCGCGAACGGCGACGTGCGGCCGCGCTACACGCATTCGAACGCGGCGAGGGTGATTCCAGCCGCCAGGCTGTTGCAAGGCCGGGTCGATCGAAGCGAGATCGACGGCAGGATCATTTTCGTCGGCACCCTGGCGGCGGGCCTCGGCGACGTGCGCGCGACGCCCCTCGACGCTTCGACGCCGGGCGTGGAAATCCACGCGCAACTCCTCGAGTCGCTTGTCTCCGGACATCTCCTGTCGAGACCGGACTGGGCCGCTGGAGCGGAATTCGTCGTCGCTCTTTTGTTGTTCGCGATCATCATGATCCTCGGGATCACGGTCCCGCCAATGGCGACGGCGATCACCGGACTGGCGGCGATCTGCGCGCTGTTTTTCGGATCCTTCTTCCTGTTCGAGCGATACGGTCTATTGCTGGACCCTCTCTATCCCAGCGCGACGCTGATCTGCGGCTATACCGTCGGCGGGATAACGCTCTGGCAGTTCGAACGACTGGCGAAGCGCCAGGTTCATCGCGCGTTTGGAAAGTTCCTGTCGCCCTTGGTGGTCGATCGTCTGGTGGAGCATCCGGAACGGCTCGTGCTGGGCGGAGAGACGCGGGAACTGACGGTCCTGTTTTCCGATCTACGCAATTTTTCGACTCTTTCCGAAGGCATGAGCGCGCATGAACTCACGCAGTTCATGAACGATTATCTCACGCCAATGACCGATGCGATTCTCGATTCCGAGGGAACCGTCGACAAATATATCGGCGACGCGATCATGGCGTTCTGGAACGCGCCGCTCGACACGCCCGCGCATCCCTACAAGGCCATTTCCGCCGCGTTGGCGATGCGGTCGGCGCTCGTGGAGTTCAACGAGATGCGCGCCGCCAAATCGCGCGAGGCCGGCGTCGCGCACCGGACCGCGTTCATGGGAATCGGCGTCAACGTCGGCTCTTGCAGCGTCGGCAACATGGGTTCCGCCCGACGCTTCGACTATTCGGTTCTGGGCGACACGGTGAACCTCGCGTCGCGGCTCGAGGGCGTGAGCAAGATGTTCGACGTCGACATCATCGCGTCGGCTTCGGCGCGCGAGGGGGCGAAGGATTGCGCCTGGCTGGATCTCGGCGAGGTCGTCGTCGTCGGCAGAAATTCTCCAACGGCGGTTTTCACGATCGCCGGCGACGAAGTCTTCGCGCGCGCGCCGGAGTTTCGCGAATGGAAGACGTTGCACGACGAAATGCGCGCGCATTACGCGGGGAGACGCTTCGCCGAGGCCGCCGCGATCGCGACCCAGCTCGAGGCGCTTGTCGCCGAGAGGTGGCGCGGGCTTTATATACGACTGGGCATTCGGTATAGTGCCTTGATGAATCAGCGGTTGCCAGACGATTGGACGCCGGTTTGGATCCTCGGCGAGAAGTGAGGCCCGCGGGCGATATGGTCAAAGAGATCATAAGGAAACATTGGC
>PLAI01000259.1 GCA_003134075.1 Methylocystaceae bacterium
ACCGCCTCCTGCAACATGCGCTTCTCGTTGCGGATGATGATGTCCGGCGCGCGCAGTTCGATCAGCCGCTTCAGACGATTGTTGCGGTTGATGACGCGGCGATAGAGGTCGTTCAGATCCGAGGTCGCGAAGCGCCCGCCATCGAGCGGCACGAGCGGCCGCAGGTCTGGCGGAATCACCGGCACTTCCTTGAGGATCATCCATTCCGGCTTGTTGCCGGACTGGATGAAAGCCTCGATGATCTTGAGGCGCTTGGCCAGTTTCTTCGGCTTCAGATCGGTCGTCGCCTCGGCGATTTCCTGACGCAGCCGCGCGGCGATGCCCTCGAGATCCATCGATTCGAGAATCTTGCGGATCGCCTCCGCGCCAATCATCGCCGTGAAGCAATCCTGGCCATATTCGTCCTGGGCGCGCAGATACTCGTCCTCCGAGAGGAGCTGACGCTCCTTCATCGGGGTGAGGCCCGGATCGATCACGATGTAGGATTCGAAATAGAGAATTCGCTCGAGATCCTTGAGCGTCATGTCGAGCAAGAGGCCGATGCGCGACGGTAGCGACTTCAAAAACCAGATATGCGCGACGGGCGCGGCGAGCGAAATATGGCCCATGCGGTCGCGCCGAACGCGCGCCAGCGTCACTTCGACGCCGCACTTCTCGCAGATGACGCCCTTGTATTTCATGCGCTTGTACTTGCCGCACAAGCATTCGTAATCCTTGATCGGACCAAAGATGCGGGCGCAGAACAAACCATCGCGCTCGGGCTTGAACGTGCGGTAGTTGATCGTCTCCGGCTTCTTGATCTCGCCAAACGACCAGGAGAGAATCTTCTCCGGGCTGGCGATCGAAATCTGGATCTGGTCGAAGGCCTGCGGGGCCACGACCGGATTGAAGAGATTCATGACCTCTTGTTGATTCATGGTCTTCTCCTCTGGACACGGAGCGGGAACGGCTCACGGCCTTCCACGCCCGGTCGAATTTCTGTCTGCCCCAGCGAAAACGCGGGCCGCGCAAGCAAGCGCGCGCCGCTCGAAACATTCGAGCGGCGCTAAAGAATTATTCGGCGCCTTCGACGGCGACCGGAACTTCCTCGCCCTCGGGCGTCGCCATGGTCAGTTCGACGTTGAGCGCCAGCGAACGCATTTCCTTGATCAGCACGTTGAAGCTTTCGGGAATGCCGGACTCGATGTTGTCATCGCCGCGCACGATCGACTCATAGACCTTGGTGCGGCCCGCCACGTCGTCCGATTTCACGGTCAGCATTTCCTGCAACGTGTAAGCCGCGCCATACGCCTCCAGCGCCCAGACCTCCATTTCCCCGAAACGCTGTCCGCCGAACTGCGCCTTGCCGCCGAGCGGTTGCTGCGTGACCAGCGAATAGGGACCGATCGAGCGCGCGTGGATTTTGTCGTCGACGAGATGGTGCAGCTTCAACATATAGATGTAGCCCACGGTCACCTTGCGGTCGAAAGCCTCGCCGGTGCGCCCGTCGAAGAGCGTCACCTGGCCGGACGACGAAAGGCCCGCGCGGCCGAGCATCTCGACGATATCCTTTTCGCGCGCGCCGTCGAACACCGGCGTCGCGATCGGCAGTCCGCGCCGCAGATTGTTGCCGACTTCGAGCAGCGTCGGCTCATCGAGCGTCGCCAACTCCTTGTCGCCGTCGTAGACCTCGATCAGCTTTTCGCGCAGCGGCGCCGCGTTCTTGGTGCGAAGATAGGCGTCCACGGCCGCGCCGATTTGCTTACCGAGACCGGCGCAGGCCCAGCCCAGATGCGTCTCCAGAATCTGGCCGACGTTCATGCGGCTCGGCACGCCGAGCGGGTTCAGCACGATGTCGACCGGCGTTCCGTCCTCAAGGAACGGCATGTCCTCCTGCGGAACGATGCGCGAGACGACGCCCTTGTTGCCATGGCGGCCGGCCATTTTGTCGCCGGGCTGAATCTTGCGCTTCACCGCGACGAAGACCTTGACCATCTTCATCACGCCAGGCGGCAATTCGTCGCCACGCTGCAGCTTTTCCACCTTGTCGAGGAAGCGGGTTTCGAGACCTTTCTTGGCCTCGTCATACTGCTTGCGCACCGCCTCGATGGCGCCCATCAAAGCATCGTCCTCGACGACGAATGTCCACCACTGCGAGCGCGCATATTCCTCGAGAGTCGCCTGAGTGAGCGTCTGATCCTTCTTGAAGGATTTGGGCCCGGCGATCGCCTTCCTGCCAATCAGCGTCTCCGCGAGGCGCGCGTAAACGTTGCGGTCGAGGATCGCCAGTTCGTCGTCCCGATCCTTGGCGAGGCGCTCGATCTCCTCGCGCTCGATCGCCTGGGCGCGCTCGTCCTTCTCGACGCCGTGGCGGTTGAAGACGCGCACTTCGACGATCGTGCCCTGCACGCCCGGCGGCACGCGCAGACTCGTGTCGCGCACGTCCGAGGCCTTTTCGCCGAAGATCGCGCGCAGCAGCTTTTCTTCCGGCGTCATCGGGCTTTCGCCCTTCGGCGTGATCTTGCCGACGAGAATGTCGCCCGCCGCCACCTCGGCGCCGATGTAGACGATGCCGGCCTCGTCGAGATTCTTCAGCGTCTCTTCCGAGACGTTGGGAATGTCGCGAGTGATTTCCTCCGGCCCGAGCTTGGTGTCGCGAGCCATCACCTCGAATTCGTCAATGTGAATCGAAGTGAACACGTCGTCCTTGACGATGCGCTCATTGAGGAGGATCGAATCCTCGAAGTTATAGCCGTTCCACGGCATGAACGCGACGAGCACGTTGCGCCCGAGCGCGAGATCGCCAAGATCGGTCGAGGGGCCATCGGCGATGATGTCGCCCTTGAGCACCTGATCGCCGACGCGCACCAGCGGCTTCTGGTTGATGCAAGTCGACTGGTTCGAGCGCTGATATTTCATCAGCCGGTAGATGTCGACGCCGGGCTTGGCCGGGTCTTGCTCTTCCGTCGCGCGGATGACGATGCGGGTCGCGTCGATCTGATCGACGACGCCGGTGCGCCGCGCCGAAATGGCCGCGCCGGAATCCGCGGCGACGATCGCCTCCATGCCCGTGCCGACCAGTGGCGCGTCGGCCTTGATCAGCGGCACCGCCTGGCGCTGCATGTTCGAGCCCATCAGCGCGCGGTTGGCGTCGTCGTTCTCGAGGAACGGGATCAACGCCGCCGCGACCGACACCAATTGCTTGGGCGACACGTCCATCGCATCGACGCGCTCGCGCGGGACCAGCACGACGTCGCCCGCGTGACGGCACAACACCAAGTCTTCCGTCAGCATGCCGTCCTTGTCGACCGGCGCGTTGGCCTGAGCGACATGAAACTTCTGCTCCTCCATCGCGGAGAGATAGGAGACCTCGCCGGTCACCTTGCTGTCGCGCACGCGGCGATACGGCGCCTCGATGAAACCGTATTTGTTGACGCGCGCGAAAGTCGCGAGCGAGTTGATGAGGCCGATGTTCGGNNGTGATCTCCGAGAGCGGATTGGTCTGATCCATGAACTGCGACAGCTGCGACGAGCCGAAGAACTCGCGCACCGCCGCCGCCGCCGGCTTGGCGTTGATCAGATCCTGCGGCATCACCGTGTCGATGTCGACCGAGGACATGCGCTCCTTGATGGCGCGCTCCATGCGCAGCAGGCCGAGACGATACTGATTCTCCATCAACTCGCCGACCGAACGCACGCGGCGGTTGCCGAGATGATCGATGTCGTCGATTTCGCCGCGTCCGTCGCGCAGATCGACGAGCGCGCGCACGACCGCGATAATGTCCTCGCGGCGCAGCACGCGCATCGTGTCCGGCGCGTCGAGATCGAGACGCATGTTCATCTTCACGCGGCCGACCGCGGAGAGATCGTAGCGCTCGGGGTCGAAGAACAGCGAATGAAACATCGCCTCGGCCGTCTCGACCGTCGGCGGCTCGCCCGGACGCATCACGCGATAGATGTCGAACAGCGCTTCCTCGCGCTGGCTGTTCTTGTCCACGTTGAGCGTGTTGCGGATATAGGGGCCGATGTTGATATGGTCGATGTCGAGAATAGGGAGCTCGTCAAAGCCCTTTTCGATCAGCAGCGGCAGGGTCTTGATGGTGATCTCCTCGCCCGCCTCGGCGAAGATTTCGCCCGTCGACGGATCGAACAGATCCTGCGCCAGATACTGGCCGTAAAGCTCCTCGGCGGGCACCTTGATCGCCTTCACGCCCTTCTCGGCGAGTTGGCGCGCGGCGCGCACGGCGAGCTTCTTGCCGACTTCGAGAATGACCTCGCCGGTGTCGGCGTCGATGATGTCGGCGACCGCCTTGACGCCCTTGAGGCGCTCGGCGTCGAACGGCATGCGCCAGCTGTCGCCGTCCAACGTGTACGGGATGGTCTTGTAGAACGTGGAGAGAATCTCCTCGCCGTCGAGACCGAGCGCGAACAGCAGCGACGTCACCGGAATCTTGCGGCGGCGGTCGATGCGCGCNNACGCGCTCGGTGCCGTTGACGACGAAGGTGCCGTTCGACGTCATGAAGGGCATGTCGCCCATGTAGACGTCCTGCTCCTTGATGTCCTTGACGGACTTGGCCTGCGTGTCGGGATCCACGTCGAACACGATCAGCCGCAGCGTCACCTTCAGCGGCGCGGCGTAAGTCATGCCGCGCTGGCGGCATTCGTCGACGTCGAACTTCGGCTGCTCGAATTCGTAGCGCACGAACTCCAGCAGCGAGACCTGCGAGAAGTCGGAAATCGGAAACACCGATTTGAAAACCGACTGCAATCCCTCGTCGGGACGCCCGCCCTTGGGTTCGGCGACCAGAAGAAACTGGTCGTAGGAGGCCTTTTGCACCTCGATGAGATTGGGCATTACCGCAGCTTCGCGGATGTGTCCGAAAAATTTGCGATTCCGCTTGCGACCGGTGAACTTCCGCGCCGACGTCTGAGCCATGTCGCCTCTCGAACCTCTTCTCCCTAACGGTCGACCCTCGCTAGCCGCGAGACTTGAGGAACGCCTCGCGCGTCCCGCCGTCCGTCGCGCCGACGACGCCCGAGCCAAGCTCTTAAAGCCCCGTCACGCATGTATGTCGCGAATATCAAATTTCCTAAACCGCGCGCGGCCCCGGCGCGAACCGGGACCGCGAATAGATCGACGGACCGCCGAGACGGCCCCGTCGTCTTACTTGAGTTCGACCTTGGCGCCGACCTTCTCGAGAGCGGCCTTGATCTTCTCGGCCTCTTCCTTGCCAACGCCTTCCTTGACCGCCTTGGGAGCGCCCTCGACCAGATCCTTGGCTTCCTTGAGGCCGAGGCCGGTCACGGCGCGCACTTCCTTAATCACTTCGATCTTCTTGTCGCCGGCGGCGGCGAGGATCACGTTGAACTCGGTCTTCTCCTCGACCGGAGCGGCGGCGGCGGCCGGAGCGGCGGCGACGGCCACCGCGGCGGCGGCGGAAACGCCCCACTTCTCTTCGAGCAATTTGGCGAGCTCGGCGGCCTCCAACACGGTGAGGGAGGAGAGTTCGTCGACGATCTTTTCCAGATTGGCCATTTTAGCTACGTCCTTCGAATTTGGTTCTTTGGTCTGGTGGGTGCAAGCCTTGATTTAGGCCGCGTCTCGTTCGGCATAGGCCCCGAAAACGCGCGCGAGCTTGGCGGCTGGCGCGGTCGAGAGCTGCGCGAGCTTGGTCGCGGGCGCCTGAACGAGGCCCACGAGCTTTGCGCGCAATTCGTCGAGCGAAGGCATGGTCGCGAGCGACTTCACGCCATCGGGATTAAGGGCCGTCACGCCCATGGCGCCGCCGAGAATCACGAATTTCTCGTGGTCCTTGGCGAAAGCCGCGGCGACCTTGGGCGCCGCCACCGGATCGTCCGAATAGGCGATCAGGGTCGGTCCCTTGAGCAAGGGGCCGATGGAGGCGACGCTCGTGCCATCGAGAGCGATCTTGGCAAGGCGGTTCTTGGCGACCTGCACGCTGGCGCCCTGTTCGCGGGCCTGCTTGCGCAGGCGCTGCATTTGGGCGACAGTCAGGCCGGAGTATTGCGCGACGACGACGACCGAGGCCTTGCTAAAGACCTCATGCAACGTCGCGACGGCTGTTGCTTTCTCCGCTCTTTCCACGGGTGCTCTCTCCTGAAGCGGGGCCACGGAGCCCCGCCGGTTTGCGACATGCCGTCCACCCTCTCCCATAACGGGCGAAAGGAACGGCGCCGTAGATCCTGTCCCCAAGGCGAAGAATTCGCCTAGGTTGAAGGGGCGTCAAACCAAATTCGAAGGACGCGCGCGGCTTTTGGAGCCTCGTCGGTCCGGCAATTTCTGGCTTTCCCCGTCTGTGCAGGCCGCCTGCAAGCTAGCGCGGCGAACCGCTTTCGCTTGGCAAACCGATTAAGCCGCCCTGAGGAAACCCCAAGGCATGCGCCGGCAGTCTCGGACAGAATTCGACCGAACGCCCCATAAGGTTCAACTCTTAAGGTTCGCCGGCCTGTCCACCGTTTTCCCTCGAGCGTTTTGGCGCGAGAATCAAACGGAAGCTCAAAACTCAAAAAGGGGGCCGCCATAGCTGGCGGACCCCGGAGGGGCCTATCTAACGACCCCGCGCGCATTTGCCAAGCGTAAATTAACAAAAAAACGCGTAGGGGCGCCAATTTCGCGCGCGGAGCGCGTTTTGGGGCGCGTCCTCACCTCTGCCTCGGCGTGAACTCCATGCGCATCCGCCCACTGGCTCCATGCATCGCCATCCCCCCCGCCCCGCGCCGCGCCGGCGCGTGGTAGGCGCGCGCCCTTCGACCCTTCCCAACCGCGGCGCGCGGCGCGCCGCCTTCGCTGGCCGGGGCGTAGGACTGCCCCGAGCCCACATGTCCCACCGCCGGACCAAAGCTCGCCAAACATTCGTTATAGGCCATGGGCTCCTTGATCTTCTCGCAATCGTCGATGTTTTTTGGCGCGGCCTGCGCGCTTGCCGCCGCCAGCATCCCAAGAACAACAAACTCGCGCAAAAACTTCATCCGCGCAGCATGGCTCCGGTTTTCTTCTCCGCCTCGGCGACGATCTTTTGCGCCAGCGCCTCGATCTCAGCGTCGGTCAGGGTTTTGTCCTTTGGTTGCAACGTCACCGCGACGCCGATGGATTTTTTGCCCTCCGGCACGCCGACGCCCTCATAGACATCGAAAATATCGGCGCTCACAATCAGCGCCTTGTCGGCGCCGAGCACCGCCTTCAGCAAATCGCCGGCCGGCGCCGCGCGATCGACCACAAAGGCGAAATCGCGCGACAACGGCTGCAAGTCGGACAGCTCCAGCCGCGGCTTGGTCTTGGTGGGCTTGGCCTTTTGCGCGGGCAGAGCGTCGAGATAAATCTCGAACGCCCCCAGCGGCCCCTCCACGTCGAGTTCGTTAAGCAGTCGCGGATGCAATTCGCCGAAGCAGCCTACCACCGCCTTGGGGCCAAATTGCAACGTTCCCGAACGCCCGGGATGCAGCCAGTCCGGCCCCTTCGCCACGATCTGCAAGCCGGAGGTCGCGACGCCCAGCGCCTGCAACAGGGCCAAGGCGTCGGCCTTGGCGTCGAAGCCGCCGGCCTTCTTCGCGGGCGCCGCCCAGCCGCGCCCCGCGGCTTGCGTCGTGGCGAGGCCGCGCCGCACGCCGGCGGCGGCGGTTCTCTGGCCCATTTCATCGTCGCTGGCGAAGATCTGCCCGACCTCGAACAGAGCGCAGTCGCCAAAGCCGCGCGCCGCGTTGCGGCCAATCGCGGCGATCAGCCCCGGCAACAGGCTTGGCCGCATATCAGAGAGTTCGGCGGCGATCGGGTTGGCGAGCGCCAGCGAAGGATCGCCGCCGCCAAAGCCGCGCGCCTGTTTGTTCGAGACGAACGACCAGGTGACGGCCTCGACCAGCCCCTGCGCCGCCAGCGCCCGCCGCGCCGCGCGCGCGCGCTTTTGGCTTGCCGTCAGCACCGGGCTCGCGACGCCCTCGGCGCGCGCGAGCGGCGTCGAGACGATATTGTCGACGCCGTGGATGCGCAGGATTTCCTCGACAATATCGGCCTTGCCCTCGATGTCCGGCCGCCATGTCGGCGCGGTTATTTTCGCGCGCCCCTTCGCCGAGGCCGCGACCGAAAAGCCGAGCCGCGTCAGTATCGCGGTCGCTTCGTCAGGCGCTATGTCGAGACCGGTGAGGCGCTTCGTTTCACTGAACGGAAAATCGACGACGCGCGTCGCGGTCGGCTCCGAGCCCGCGACAGTAATCGTCGACGCCTCGCCGCCGCAAAGCTCCTGTATGAGCTTTGTGGCCAGCTCCAGACCCGGCAGCGCGAAGGCCGGATCGACCCCGCGCTCGAAACGGTAGCGCGCGTCGGAAACAATGCCGAGATTGCGGCCGGTCCGCGCGATGTTGTCTGGATCCCACAGCGCCGATTCGATCAGGACGTCGGTTGTCGAATCATCGCATCCGGAGGCCTCGCCGCCCATGACGCCAGCGAGCGATTCGACGCCCGAATCGTCGGCGATCACGACGACGTCCTCATCCAGACTATAAGTCTTGCCGTCGAGCGCCAGCAGCTCCTCGCCGGCGCGTGCTCGGCGCACGATCAGATCGCCGTTGACCTTGCCAGCGTCGAACACATGCAGCGGCCGCGCACGGTCGAGCGTCAGAAAATTGGTGATGTCGACCAGCGCGTTGATCGGCCGCAGACCCACCGAACGCAGACGCTCCTGCATCCAGGCGGGGCTCGGGCCGTTCTTGACGCCGCGCACGAGCCGTAGCGCGAACAGCGGCGCGAGATGCGCGTCTTCAGGCGCGAAATCGAGCTTCACCCCCACTGGGCACGGGAAGCCGCCGGGAACCGGCGAAATCGCCGGCGTCGTCAACACGCCGAGCCCGGCCGCGGCGAGGTCGCGCGCGGCGCCGGCGACGCCGGCGGCGTCGGGGCGGTTCGGCGTCAGATTAATGTCGATGACGGGATCGCCCAGCCGCGCCCATTGCGCATAAACAGCGCCGACCGGCGCGTCATCGGGCAGTTCCATGATGCCCTCCGAATCGCCGGGCAGCTCCAGTTCGCTCGCCGAGCACAGCATGCCCAGCGATTCGACGCCGCGAATGACGCCCTTGCCGAGCGTGAATTTCTTGGCCGGGATATAAGTTCCCGGCGCCGCGAACACGGTCTTGAGACCCTTGCGCGCATTGGGCGCGCCGCAGACGACCTGCAAGGGCGCGCCGGCACCCGTATCGACCGAGCACACCTGCAAGCGATCGGCGTTGGGATGCGGGGCCGCCTCGATCACTTGCGCGACGACAAAGTCCTCAAGCACCGCGGCGGGATCGTGCACATCCTCGACCTCGAGGCCGATGCGCGTGAGTGTGTCGACGATCTCGGTGAGAGAAGCCGAAGTGTCGAGATGGGTCTTGAGCCAGGACAGGGTGAGTTTCATTGGGGCTTTGCTTTTTCCCGTGCGAATAAGCGACGCTTCAAGGCGCCATCAACCAAAAATCCGAAGCGCAGCCCGCTCAACCCGAGACGCATCCGATCTTGTCCGCGGCCGCCCCTGGCGCCTTCTGCCCGCGCAACATGCTGGCGACGCTAATGTCCTCGTCGATTTGCGGCCAATGCACGCCCAGCGGCGAGAGTTCGACGACGCCGCGCGCCGCATCGGAAGCCTTTGCCAAGCGCGGATACCACCACAGAGGCGCGCGCAGCACGCGGCCATCGGCGAGCGCGACGTTCAGGAAACTGTCGTCGCAATGGGCTTCCACCGGGCGGCTGTCCTCGATCTCAATTTGCAAAATAGTCATGCCACGCCTCCAGGAAGACCTCTCGTTCGTCGCGCGTCTTCTTGATGATAATGCTCAACTCTCTGGCCGAATACCCCATATTGATCGCGAGATTGAGGTCATTTAGCCAGATCTTGGCTTCCTTGCCGTCTATCGTCACATGGACATGCGGCGGCTCCCAGCCGTCCGCGGAATAAAAGAAAAAGTGGTAGCCCTGCCATCTCAATACGGTCGGCATCGCCTCACCCGCTCAATCCCCCCGCCAGCGTGGGGAAGTCCAGCGCCCTAAATCCATAGTGCCGCAGCCAGCGCAGATCGCCCTCGAACAGATCGCGCAAATCCGGCATGCCGTATTTCAGCATGGCGAGGCGGTCGATGCCGACGCCGAAGGCGAAGCCCTGGTATGTGTCGGGATCGAGGCCGCAGTTGCGCAGCACATTGGCGTGCACCATGCCGCAGCCGAGAATCTCCATGAAGTCCTCGCCCTCGCCGAAACGGATTTCGCCGCCTTGGCGCTTGCATTGGACATCGACCTCCATCGACGGCTCGGTGAAGGGAAAGAACGACGGGCGAAAGCGCAGGTTCACCGACTTCACCTCGAAGAACGCCTTCAGAAACTCCTCCAGCACCCATTTCAAATGGCCGATATGGGTGGTCTCGTCGATGACGAGGCCCTCGACCTGATGGAACATCGGCGTATGCGTCTGGTCGCTGTCACAGCGATAAGTGCGGCCGGGGCAAATCACCCGGATCGGCGGCTTTTGCGTCAGCATCGTGCGCACCTGCACGGGGCTGGTGTGCGTGCGCAGCAGTTTGCGCTTGCCGTCAGCGCCGGGCGAGAAGAAAAACGTGTCGTGCATCTCCCGCGCCGGATGGCCTTCCGGGAAATTCAGCTTGGTGAAGTTGTAGTCGTCGGACTCGATGTCCGGCCCCTCGGCGACCGAAAAACCCATGTCGGCGAAGATCGCCGCGAGTTCGTCCATCACCTGCGAGAGCGGATGCAGCCGTCCGCGCTCCAGCGCGCTTGGCGGAGCCGGCAGTGTCACGTCGAGCGCCTCCGACTTCAGCCGCGCCTCCAGCGCCGCCTGCTCCAGCGCGGCACGGCGGCCGGCGAGCCGCTCGGTCACCACGTCCTTCAGCGCGTTGATCCTCGCGCCTTGCGTCTTGCGCTCGTCGGGCGACATGCGCCCCAAAGTCGCCAACAGCGCGGAGATCGCTCCCTTCTTGCCGAGCGCGCCGACGCGCACGGCCTCCAGCGCCGCCTCGCTGTCGGCGGCGGCGATCTGGTTGAGTGTTTCGGATTCGAGTTTTTCTAGGTCGGTCATGGAGCTTCAGCCTGGCGCGCGAAATCTTTGGCGGGTTCTGCCATGCGCGCGGGGCGATGTCGAGTTGGGCGAGCGGAAGCGCTTTCCGTGCGCTACGTTTTGACGCTCGCGACGGGCTCCGATGGACTCATCGCGCGATCAAGAGATCGCTCGAAACCATAAGACTACGCCTTATTCTCCTCAAAAAACTCCGTCAGCTTCTTGAAAAACCCACTCTCGACGGGGGGGTCGCCAGGCACGCCGCGCCAATGCGCGAAAATCTGCGCCAGCGCGGTCGAGGCGACCCGCGCCCTCACGTCGTCCGCGCGGCTGGTCAGCACGATCGGCACGCGCGCCCCGAGCGCGAGGCCAGCGGTCTCCGCCCCCGCCAGAAACACCAATTGCTTGGCCAGAATATTGCCGGCGTCGAGGTTTGGCGCCACCAGAATATCGGCGTCGCCGGCGACCGGGGAAACAATGCCCTTGGCGGCGGCGGCTTGCGGCGAAATGGCGTTGTCGAAGGCCAAGGGGCCATCGAGAACGGCGCCTGTAATCTGGCCGCGATCCGCCATTTTGCACAGCGCCGCCGCGTCGATGGTTGAGGGAATCTTCGCTTCGACATTCTCGACGGCGGAAAGAATCGCCACCTTCGGCCGCGCGATGCCCAGCGCATGCGCCAGATCGATGGCGTTGCGCACGATGTCTCGTTTGTCGTCCAGCGTCGGCGCGATGTTGATGGCGGCGTCGGTGACCAGCAGCGGCTTGTCATGGCCCTTCACGTCGAGCACGAAGACGTGGCTCATGCGCCGGTCGGTCCGCAGTCCGTGGTCCTTATTCACCACCGCCGCCATCAGTTCGTCGGTGTGCAGCGAGCCTTTCTTCAGCGCGTCGAGCTTGCAATGTCTCGCCAAGGCGACGCCTTTTTCGGCGGCTGCGTGGCTGTGCGGCGCGTCGACGATCTCGACACCGGCCAGCGAGAGCCCCGCGTCCCGCGCCGCCGCCTCGATTTTTGCATGCGGGCCAATGAGAATGGGGATAATCAGCCCCCTGTCGCGGGCTGCCAGCGCGGCTTCCACCGCGAAGCCGTCGCATGGATGGACGATGCCCATCTTGACGGGCGGCAAAAGCGCCGCGCGCTCGATCAGCGCCTCGAAAAACCGCCCATTCACGGCGGGCTCGGCATGGACGCGTAACGGCATATGGCTCTCCAGGCGTTTGGCGCGCGAGACCATTACACGCTACCGACCAACGTCCTCGTCCCGCTTTTGCTCCTTAATACAAACATCCGAGACTTTTTCCGAGTCCGGCTTGAGCCCAATCCAGGCGTCGACAAGTTCCGCGTCGAAGCCGCATTCGCGCCGCCCCGAGACGAGCATAAGCGGACGCCGGATCAGCAGCGGATCTTCGAGCATCAAGGCGAGAGCGTCTTGCTCCCCCATCCGGTCGATGGCGATTTCGCCGGATTTTACCCGCGGCGACGCGAGATTGAACCAGTCGCGCACCGGTCTGTCGCCAAAATAGGGGCGCAGGCTCGCGCTCGTCCAAGGCTCCGACAACAGGCTTTTGGCCTCGATCTCATGCCCGGACGCGCGCAGCAGCGCCTTCTGCTTGGCGTTGCCGCCGCAGCCGGGCTTCTCGTAAAACACCACAAGCGCCATGAATCGACTCGCCTCGCCTATTTGGCGACCTCGACGCGCGGGTCGGCGCCCAAGGGCGCGGCGGCGACCGCGGGCGGCGCAACTGGCCGCGGCGCCGGCGCCGCCGCGAGGCCGATCCAACCATGCACGCGTTCGGGATCGAAACCCGCCTCGCAATTTTCGCCGATCCGCATCAAGGGCCCGCGAATGAGACTGGGGTCCAAAATCATCGCGACCAGAGCGGCTTGCGGCGTGATGGTCTCGGGATCGATTTCGCCTGCGACGATGCGCGGCGCGCTCGGGTCGAACCAGTCGTTGATTTTCTTTTCCGCGAAGAATGGGCGCAGGCTCGATACGCTCCAAGGCTCGGCGAGCAGATCGCGTACGTCGATCACATGACCGGCGGCGCGCAGCAAAGCCTTCTGACGCGCATGTTCGGCGCAAGCAGGATTTTCATAGAAGATCACTTGGGCCATTGTGTGCTCGCATTGGTTCGTGACGACGACCAAGGTCGACATTCTCACAGCCTAGCTCACTTTGGTGCGGCGCGATACGTCCGGAAACTATTTTGTTCAAAAGATGGCCACGCCGCCCAATATGCGCGCCTCATTACAGTTTTGCGACGAACGCGGCGCCGGCGAAATTGGCGCCAAGCATTTTTTCGCGCCATGGTCTTCGCGGACGCAACACCGGTTACGGCCGAGCTCCATATTTATGCAGCTGCGACCCCTGCGTTGTGAGCCAGCTTTCGGCGCGGTCGACATCGCCGCATAGTTTGCGCGCGAGCGCCCAGAAGCGCGGCGAATGATCGAGATGAACGAGATGCGCCACCTCATGCGCGGCGAGATAGTTCAGCACGAAGGGCGGCGCCATGACGAGCCGCCAGGAAAAATTCAGGGAGCCCGAGGCCGAGCACGAACCCCAGCGGCTGACCGGATCGCGCAAGCCGACGCCGCGCGCCGGCAGGCCGAGCAATCGCATATGGCTCGCCACGGCCGCTTCGAGATCGCGCCGCGCCTCGCGCTTTAAAAAATCGCACACGCGGCGCTGCATGTGCTCTGCGGCGCCCGCGACATAGAGCGCGTGGGCCGGGCCGTCGTCGAGCCCGGATTGATCGAGCGGCGCGCTCCAGACGACGCCGCGCGCGCCCGGCAGATGCACGAGCAGATGATCGACGCCGCGCAACGGCGCTACGGCGCCGTCCTCGAAAGGAATCACCGCCGGCAGCCGGCCGAGTCGTCCGGCGATCCAGGCGGAGTGGCGTTCGGCGAAGATCCGCGCCTCGCGCAGCGACGCGCCCCGCGGCATCGTGAGCACCGCGTCGCGCGCCGCGAAACGCACGCGCAAGGTGAAGCGTCGGGCGCTCGGCAGGCGTCTCAACGCGACGACGATTGACTCGCCGGCGTGAGTTAAAATGAGCTGGGAAGAGCCGGCGTCGGGCGCGGTCTCTTTACGCAAGAGGCGAAGCATGGCGCCATGCTAACGCAAAACATGGCTCTATCGCGACATACTTATCAGCCGCGCCGAAAAAAAATCGGCGTGGCGACGTTCGTCACATATAGCGCTGCAGCTCGCGCGCCGCGTCGGCGGGTTTGCGCGCGACGTTGAAGGCGTTCACGAAGTGGCCGTTCTTATCCATCAGATAGACGACCGTCGTATGATCCACGCCGTAATTGGCGTCTTCGCCGGGCGCGCGCTTGGCGAAGATGCGAAACTCCTTGAGCATGGGATCGAGCGCGTCGTGGGCGCCGGTGAGGCCGATGATGCGCGGATCGAAACTCGACAGATAGTCCTTCATTATTTGTGGCGTGTCGCGCTCGGGATCGACGGTCACGAACAATCCGCCGACATTGGCGTCGGGTCCGAGCGCGCGCATGATCTCCGACAGTTCGAACAGCGTCGTATGGCAAATGTCTGGACAATTGGTGTAGCCGAAGAACACGAGATAGGGGCGCCCCAACATATCCTTGTCGGTGAACGGCTTCTCCAATTGCGTCGTTAGTTGGAACGGGCCGCCGATCGCGGGCGGCTTCGCCTGCTGGTTGGTGAAGACGACGAAGGCCGCGAACAGCAGCACGCAGGCCACGCCAACTCCGATCAAGGTCCTCGCGCCGATGGGGGACGCCTTCGCGGCGCCCTTCGCGCTTTGTTTTTGGGGCCGGACGACGGCGCCCTGTTTGACTGGACCCTGTTTGACGGCGCCCTTGACGCTTTGCTTCGCGGCGCGCCCACTTGCGCCTTTCGCCTTGCTCGTGCCATTCGACATGCTGCGTTTCCCGATCGTTTTTTTGTGTTTTTACGTCGCGCGTTCGCGCGATCGTCTTGCGAAATAGGTCGTCGTCACGCCGTCAATCCACCAACACAATATGTGCTTCGTTGCATAAATCCACCGCGCCGCCATCGTCGGCGTCCTCGAATTTCCAACGCGCCTCGAACAGGCACCCCTTCGGCTTGTCGAGCGGCAGGCTCACGGTCTCGCCGCCGGGAAGCGGCCTGTCGAGCTTGCCAACGATTATTTCCGCCAAGGAGGCGTCGCCCGAGTAGGCTTTACCCGCCATCACGATCTCGAAGCTTTGCAAAGCGACGCGCCTCTTGTTCTCCAAGGTGACGACGGTCGGCGTCTCCGGCCGCGGCGCCCGCCGTTTCGGCGCGGCGTCGGCTCCGCACGCTGGTAGGGCGAGGCCGAATAGAACAAATCCGGCTAGCGCCCGACGCGGACTCATGGTTCCCAATCCTTGCTGGTCGGGGAACTTAGCGCGCCCGCGACTTTTCGCCAAGGGCGCCCCTCCACGAAGGCCCTTCCGCGCGCATGCCTACGGCTTGCCTGCCCTGGCCCAAGGGAGTATTCGGGGCGGGATGCGCCCGCGTTCCCAGTCGGGAGCGCGAAAGCGCGGCCGCCACGCGGCGCGGGGGCGGAAGCGCCGGAACGCCGCCGCCGATCCCGGCGGCCGACGGATGATAGCAAGACCAAGGGCTTTGCGTCGACGCGTCTTCTTGGGGCGCGGACCGGCGACTGCCTCGCCCGAAAACGCTCCAGCAAGAAGCGCAGGCTCGTAATGTCCAATCTGACCGAGATTTTTAACGCGGGCGCCGCCAACGCCTATCTGTTCGTTCCGACCGCCGTTCTGCTCGGCGCCCTGCACGGGCTGGAGCCCGGCCACTCCAAGACCATGATGGCGGCCTTTATCGTCGCCATTCGCGGAACGGTGGCGCAGGCCGTGACGCTCGGGGTCGCGGCGACGGTTTCGCATACGGCGGTCGTCTGGCTGGTCGCGCTCACCGGGCTCTATTTCGGATCACGCTGGAACGCGGAGGCCAGCGAGCCCTATCTGCAAGTCGCGTCAGGAGCGCTCATTCTCGGCGTCGCGCTGTGGATGATCTGGCGCAATTGGCGCGAACATCACGCGGCGGCAGGCCTCGTCCATGCGCACGGCGATCACGGCCACGACCATGATCACCCCCACCCGCATCAAAGTCATCATCACCGCAACTTCGGCCATCACTATCACGAGCATCCCCATCCGCACGCGCATCGCGGTGTAAATAAGGACGCGGAGTTCAAGCAGGAATTGCTGCTGGTCGATCCGCAAGTCTTCGCCAGCGAGCACGAGCGCGGGCACGCCATCGATATCAACCGGCGCTTCGCTAGTGGCCGCGCCACCACGGGCCAGATCATCCTGTTCGGCCTCACCGGCGGGTTGATCCCCTGCCCCGCGTCGATCACCGTGCTGCTGCTGTGTCTCCAGGTCGGGAAGATCGGCCTCGGCGCGCTGCTGGTGCTGTGCTTCAGCCTCGGCCTCGCCATCACCATGGTCCTCGTCGGCGTCGCCGCCGCGCTGAGCCTCCGCCATGTCCAGGCGCGCTGGAAGGGGTTCGACGCCTTCGCGGCGCGCGCGCCTTATGTCTCGGGCGCGCTGGTCGCGTTGGTGGGAATTTATACGCTGTATCTCGGCGCCGCGTCGCTGGCGTGAGGCGTCACCCGGCGGGATGAAACCCCGTCTTGCTCACGCCTTCGCTGAGTGGCGCGTCGAGAAAAAAGTCGAGCAAGGCGTCGACGCTGGGATCGACGGCAAAGGACTTGAAATCCTTGACGCCCTCCTCGCGCAGCACGGCCGCGTCGATGAAGAAATTGCCGGTGCAGGTCCGCGCCGCGCGCGCAAGAATCGCGTGGGCGGCGTCGGCGACGATCTCGGGCCTGCGCGCGTGGCGCAGCGCCGCCTCGCCGCCGAGTAGATTGCCGACCGCCGCCGTGGCGATGGCCGTCTCCGGCCAGAGCGAATTGACCGCGACGCCGGCTCCGGCCAGATCGCGCGAAAGACCCAGCGTCACCAGGCTCATCCCATATTTGGCGATGGTGTAGGCGAGATTGGGCGAGAACCATTTGGGGTTCATGTCGAGCGGCGGCGACAGCGTGAGAATATGCGGATTGGCGGCTTTCTTGAGATGCGGCAGCGCCAGCTTCGCGCACAGATAGGCGCCGCGGCCATTGATCTGCTGCATAAGATCATAGCGCTTCATCTCCAGCGACTCAATCCCGCGCAGGTCGATCGCGCTGGCGTTGTTGACAAGAATGTCGATCCCGCCAAATTGCCTGACCGTCGCCTCCACCGCGAGCGCGACCTGTTCCTCGAAGCGAATGTCGCAAGCGATCGGTAGGGCGCTTCCGCCCGCCGCCTCGACCTCCTTCGCCGCCGTGAAAATGGTGCCGGGGACCTTCGCTTGCGGCTCCACGCTTTTCGCGGCGATCGCGACATTGGCGCCGTCCCGCGCGGCTCGAAGGCCGATGGCGAGCCCGATGCCCCGGCTGGCGCCGGTGATGAACAGAGTCTTGCCGGCGAGAGATCCTGTCATGAAACGGTCCATTATCGGCGCCGGCGCGGCGCCGAGCGCCGCTTACAATTACCGCTTCCAACCGCCGCCGCAAGCGCGAACCCAGTCGCCGCGCCCGCGCCAGCGCGATTTTCGATCGCCCGGCTCGGCGCCCAATTTGACGAGACGCGCGCCGCTCTGGTAGAGAAGCTCCCATGAGCCGTGGCGGGGATGGCTGCGGCCTGACGGGCGACGCGTCCTTAACCGTCGCGAAGGCCAATGACTCCTGTATTCGCATCGAGATGGCCTTCGCGGCGAACGCGTCGAGACGAACCGGGATTTTGCAGACTTTTCTTACGGCTTACGCGCTGGTGGTCGGCGCGGGGTTGCTGCTCGGGGGGACCGACCATATCTCTTGGAATATCGACTTCCTCGCCACCACCCGCCAGAGCGGGCGCGCGTCAATATTTGCGCGGTGCGGGGGAAGCCGTGGTCACGGCGGCTCGGGGCGTGTTGCAAAACGCCGCGGAGAGCCGTGATTTTGCAAAAAACGGTGGCCGCCCTCATAGCCGAGGCGGTTAATAAATGTATTTGCGAACAGGCGGCGTAGCAATGCGGCCGCCGCCGTAAATCCGTTACGTTATCTTGCTAACGGTTCATTTGATCGGACCCTCGCGTCCATTCGGATGGATTTAGACTGAGTCTATAGGTGGGTGCGTAAATATCCCGCGCAAAATTGCTCGGGAAAACAACTATCGGAGGAAACCATGCATAAGCTTACTCTCGCGACGGTCGCCGCTCTACTCTCGCTCGGCGCTTCGGCGATGGCTGAAACTCAAAATTGGAACATCACCGAAGAAAACAGCGTCGGCATCAAGAACGCTCAGGGCAAGTGGACCGTGAACGTCGAAGCGGGCAAAATCTCCGGCAAGGCCGAACTAGAAGGCACCAATGGCAGCCCGGTCACCTACAAGGTCGAAGGCACCGTCAAGGATGGCGTCTACACCGTCACGATGTCGGACCGCTCCGACGGCAAGAAGGGCTGCGTTTGGACCGGCCACACGCCGGCGGCCGGTGGACAGCAGAGCCACGGCTTGATCGGCGAGGCGCCTTGCGAAGGCTCCAAGCTCATCATCCGCGCCGGCTTCTGATCGGAAGCAAGACCATAACGGCGCGCGGCCTTCGGGCCGCGCGCCGTTTTTTTGCGCGCTCGGCGCTCGTACGCGCTCATGCTCGGGTCCGACGCGATCCAATCCGATTGTTGCTGCCCGACTTCTTATCGCTCGAATGATTCCATCCGAATTGAATGCGCGCCGACCGGCGTCGGCGCGGCGCCGGCGTGATCAATTTTCGCTGGCTTCACGAGGGCTAGCCGTTTCGCGAGGGATCGCCCGAAGGCGACCATTGGGCGCTCGATTGTTAACTGCAAGATGTAGGACGCAGCCACGGAAACGATCAAAGCGATGAGAAATCTTAAAGACCAAGGTAAAGTCCAGGAGAATCTGTCAAGAACCGCAGAGACAAAGTGTATTGCTAGGACATGTATTAAATAGATCCCATAAGACAGCTTCCCTAGAAAAGCCAATGGTTTGAATGACAGCAAATACGCAAGGCGTCTTCGGACTCAGGGAAGGATTGACGGTGAATATTTATTTTCAAGATCAATCGGCGTTCGCGGGATAGTCGCTCTCAGCGGTCCAACGCCGCGGCGATTCGGCGAGAAAGAAGCGACGCTGACCTAGCGTCGCGTTTCCCGTCACACGCCGCCGAGCCGAGCCGAGAGACGTGTCCATAGCTCATTGTCCGCCCGGAAAACATAATCGAGTCGTCCGCTGGTCACCGCCCGCGCGCCATGCGCGATCAGCCAGTCCGCGAAAGGCGCGACCCTATTCGCCGGCGCGTCGAACACCAGCAGACTGCCCGCGCCGCGCTCGCGCAGGATCGCGCCGAATTTCGTCTCGGCCTTACGCAACAGCTTGTCGCTGACGTCGCCCAGCTTGACGCGCAATTCGCGCGTCGTCCGGGCCTCCTCCTCGGCGGCGATGCGCGACAGAATGATTCGCGCGGCCTCGCGCGCCGCCTCGCTCCAGGGCGCCGCGAGCGACGCCACGAGATTGGCCTGCGAGCGCAGGATCACGCCGTCGTCGAGGGTTTTCAGCGCATTGGCCTTCAGCGTCGCGCCAGTCGTGGTGATGTCGACGATGAGATCGGCCGAGCCCGCCGCCGGCGCGCCCTCGGTGGCGCCGGAGCTTTCCACAATGCGATAATCGGCGATTCCATGCTCTTTAAAATAGCGACGCGTGGTGTTCACATACTTCGTCGCGACGCGCATTCCCCGCCCGTGCCGCGCGCGAAAACCGCCGCAGACATCGGCGAGATCGGCCATGCAACGGACGTCGATCCAGGCCGCCGGAACCGCGACGACGACATTGGCGGCGCCAAAGCCGAGCGGCGCCAGCAGCTCCACGCGCCGCTCCGGGTCGACGATCTCCTCGCGCACCAAATCCTCGCCGGTGACGCCGAAATGCGCCTCGCCACGCGCCAGCCGCGCGGTGATTTCCGACGCCGACAGAAACGCCGCCTCGACATGATCGAGCCCGCTGATCGTGCCGCGATAGTCGCGCGCGCCACGTCCCTGCTGCAATTCGAGTCCGGCCCGCGCGAAAAAGGCGAAGGCGTTCTCCTGCAGCCGGCCCTTGGATGGCACGGCGACGATCAGGCGGTCGGCGCTCTCCGCCCTGCGCGGGCGCAATGTCTCGACATCGCTCATGCGGCCTCTCCCGTAAGGCGATCGATCGAAATGGCGGCGCCGACGGCGGGAATATCCGCCGATGCGCCCAGCGTTTTCAGCAGACTGTCGTAGCGCCCGCCGCCAAGCGCGGGGGCATTGTCCGGCGCGCCGGCGACGCGCGCCTCGAACATGAAGCCGGAGTAATAGTCGATGGAATGCGGAAATCGCGTCGAAAACACCATGTCCTCGAGGTTGAGGCCGCGCGCGGCGATGAAGCTCGACCGCGTGTCGAACGAATCGAGCGCGAAGGCGAGGTCCGCGCCAGCGTATTTCGCGAGCTTGCGCAGCGCGGCGGAGGCGGCGTCGGGCGCGGCCTCTATGTCGAAGAACGCCTCGATCAACGCGCGCTTCTCCAGGCCGACGCCGGCGCCGTCGGCGAGCGAGGCCTGCTCCAGAAAGCGCTCGGCGATTTCGCCAGCGCTGCGGCCGCCGACCGTCGAGATGCCGGCGATGGACAGCATGTCCTCGACCAGCTTCTTCGCGCCGGCGGCGTCGACATTGGACAGCGCCGCCAGCATTCCGGCTCCCGTCTCGCCGTTCCCCCGCGGGCGCGACGCGAAAACTTTGGCGAGCGGCGTCCCCCGCGCGAATCCGATTTCGAATCGCCGGCGCCAGGCCGGCGGCAGGCCGAGACGCTCCAGAAAAGTTTTCACCAGCCCGGCGTCGCCGAGCCGCACTTTCAGCCGCGCGGCGCCGGAAGCCCTGGCGGCGTCAAGCGCGACGCCTAGAATCTCCGCGTCGGCGGCCTCGCGGTCCTCGCGGCCGAAGCTCTCGAGCCCCGCCTGCGCGAGTTGCCCGTCGCCGACGCGAAAAATCGCGCCGCCATAGGCCAACGCGGCGGGTTTCCCGGCCTCGGGCGACGCCAGATAATCGAGCGAGACGGGGATGGTGTATTCCGGCCGCAGGCAAAGCTCCGCGTCGCCGCCGTCGTTGACGAGATAAAGCCGCCCGCGAAAATCCTCGCCGAGCCGGTCGAGAAACACACCCGCCGGCTGCAACAGCGCGGGCTCGCGCCGGGCGAACCCCGCGTCGACGAAATGCGCCAGCACCGTCTCGAGCCGTTCTTGTTCTGTTGGGCGGTCCGTCCGCGTCACGAGAATCCCCTTGCGTTTGCGCGCTCTCTTTAGCAACCGAGAAACCATCGCGCACCCGCTTTCGGTGGAAAGGGTGAATGGGAGGGGGTTTTTTCGCCCTTCATTTATACGCCGAACCAATCGGCGGCCGTCCTTTTCCCGTGGAACGCGAGAAGGTGTCGCGCCGAAGGCGCGACGGATGAACGGGCTCGCGACTGGGTCGGAACTTCCCACGAACCCTCATCCGACCTCGCTTCACGAGGCCACCTTCTCCCACAAGTGTGAGAAGGATTCGCCCCGCCCCTCAAAGCCCAAACTTCGCCCGCCGATCGCCTCCAGCGCGTCCGCCGTCACGCGGGCGGAGTTTTGGTCCAGGGGTGGTCGGGGTGGTCGGGGCCAAGAATTTTTTATGGGCGGCGAGGGCGGTCTCAATAAGCGAGAGCGCCCCGCCCATGTCGCGATCCGACGAGGTATAGCTGACGAAAATATCGGCCACGCCAAAACTCCGACCGATGCGCTGCTATACGCGTTCATGCGCCGGGGACGCGAGTTCATGCGCGAAAATGCGCGCGAGCTTAGTAGGCGTTTTTGGTGGTGAGCAGCGACAGTGGCGTCAACGCCCAGTTCAAGCATCATCGACCAGTTTTCAATATAAAACAAGTCGTGCGCGACGCGCCGCTCGATTTTTTCCGCCGTGTCGGTCTCGCCGCGCCAGCCGTCGCTCCGCGCGGCGCGGGCCTGCATCGCGTGCGGGCGCGGCCTGACCAGCGCCCCCTATGTTTGTAAAGGAAGTTCGTATGGGGCGGACGGCGGGTGCGGGTCGCCGGGTGACTTTGCGCCCGCCGGGTCTGTGGTAGGCCGCATCGGGAAATTGGCAATCCTGCCCGGACGCCTTTGGCGCGCCCGCCAGACGCGATGGAAAGTAAGAACTTCCGATACAAACCTTGGCGATCCTGAATCTCTCAAAATCGCGCGCCGCCCAAATTTCACGCCGCCCCCACCCCTCCCCCGGCGCTTTCCCTTCCCGGCGAGGATCAGCTAATATCGAGACATCGGCGCTCCGCGCCGGCGGGGAAGCCCAAACCGCCCGTCATTCCGACGACGCGAAATCGCGGCAACGGTCGAATCCAAGCCTTCACTTAAAATCCAAGCCTTCACTTAAGATCGACGCCTTCACTCAAAATCAAAAACGACAGGGAAACGACATGCGAGGTTCGATGTTCAACACGTTGACTTTGGCCGCGGCTCTGGCGCTCGCGCCCGTCGGCGTTCAGCGCGCGGCGGCTTTTTGTCTGTTCGGCGGCTGCGACGTGACCGAGGCGCAGGCCAAGACCGTGTTCGAGAACATGGTCAAGAAACGCTTCGACAAGCCGGCCCAGGTCGTCGGGTTCAAGACGCGCATGACCGAAAAGCTGGAAATGCACGCCACCGGCGAAAAGGGCTTCGAATATTTCTTCGACGCGACGGTGAAATTTCCCGAGGGCGCCAATCTCGAATGCAAGCCCGAGGGCGATAACTTCCCGGAAGGCTGCTCGGCCAGCAAGCATTACGTGACCTCGCCGCTCGGCTCCGACCCAAAGGGCAAGCAATATGTCGAGCCGGGCCAGACGGTGGTCTTCGACGAGGAATATCGCTTCTACGAGGCCGGCAAGGGCTGGAAGGGCCCGGACGGCAATATCTACAACCCGGACTGAGCGCGCGGGTTTTCGTCTCTTGCGCGGGGTCGAGGCGCGGACAGGCCGAAGCCAATCGAGAGAGGCGCGGGAGCGCCGCCGCGTCTCTTTTTAGGAAGCCTTGCTTGGCCTCGTTCGACCATTTCACCGCGGCCTTCGTCACGCTGATCGTCGTCGTCGAGCCCTTCGGCCTCGCGCCGATTTTCCTCGCCGCGCCCCGCGCCATGGCGCGGGGCGCGCGCGCGGGAATAGCGGCGCGGGCGTCCCTCTTCGCTTTTCTGATCCTCGTCGGCGCGGCGCTGATCGGCGAGTGGCTGCTGGCCGCGCTCGGCATTTCAATGGCGGCGTTTCGCATCGCCGGCGGCCTCTTGCTGTTTTCGATCGCCTCGGAAATGGTGCTGGGGCTGCGCATCGCGCGCGACGCGAGAGCCGCCAAGCAGGCGCTGGATGAAAATATCCACGACCCCGCCGCCTTTCCGCTTGCCATTCCGCTAATGGCGGGGCCGGGCGCCATCGCCGCGACCCTGCTGCTGGCGGGGCGCGCGCAGGGCGATTTATTCTCGCTCGCGCTGCTGATCGCCGCGATCGGGCTGGTGGCGCTGATCTGTTTTGGCGTCTGTCTCGCGGCGACGCGGATCGAGAAAACGCTCGGCGCCTCCGGCGCGCTGGTGCTGGCCAAGCTGCTCGGCGTGCTGCTGTCGGCGCTCGCCGTGCAATATGTGATCGACGGCGCGAGAGCGGTGCTGACGGGATGACGACCGACGCCCACGTTGACACCGCGCGGCGCGCAACCCAAAACCGCGCCGCGAAGGACGCCCAAATGCTCTCGAGCCTGCCGCTTCGTTGGCGCCTGTCACTGTTGCTGGGCGCCGTGCTGGCGCTCGGGTTTTCGCTCGGCGTCGCGCTGTTGACGCTGCACGCGGGCGCGCGCATCCGCGCCGAGGCGGAGGCCGCGACACGGCTCGCGCGCGATTTCGTCGAAACAGCTCTCGCGCAAGCGCGGGGCTCGGCCGACCCCTCGGCGGAGTTGGACCGGCTGCTGGCGCAAGGGCGCACGTTCCGCCATCTGCGGATTTACGTCGCGGGCGCCGAACCGCCGCCCGCGGGCGCCAGCCGCGCGCCAAGCTGGTTCGCCGCGCTGGCGACGCCGCGCGCCAGCGTCGCCAGGATAGAGATGACGGAACCGCTACATGGCGCGCTGCTGATCGCGACCAATCCCGCCGACGAAATCGCCGAAATCTGGGAGGAGATCGTCGCTCTGGCGGTTGGCGGCGGGCTTGTCGCGCTGGCGGCGTTCGGACTGATCTTCGTCGCGGTGACGCGCACGCTGGCGCCCGTCTCGGCGCTGGCCGAGGGCCTCGCCCGGCTGGAGCAGGGCGAGCGTTCCTTGCGCGTTGCGCGCGGCGGCTCGCCGGAACTTGTCGCCATCGCCGACGGGATCAACGCGCTGGCGGCGAGCCTCGCACGGCTCGACGAGGAGCACCACCGGCTGCTGCGACGCATGATCCATGTTCAGGAGGACGAGCGCCGCGACATCGCGCGCGATCTGCACGACGAAATCGGCCCTTTTCTGTTCGCGATCCGCGCCGGCGTCGGCGCCTTACGGCGCAAGGCCGCGAGCAATGCGTTCGAGCCAGACTGCGCCAGGATCGACGCGCAGATCGCCGCGCTGCAACAGGTCAACCGCCGTGTTTTGGCGCGCTTGCGCCCCGCCGCGCTCGAGGAACTCGGACTCGCCGGCGGGCTTGCCGTGCTGGCGGCGGGTTGGCGCGAGAGCCACCCCCGGGTCGAGGTGACGCTCGATGTCGCCGCACCCCCTTTGGACGAAGAGACCGCGCTCGCCGCCTATCGAATCGCGCAGGAGGGGCTGACCAACGCGCTGCGCCACTCCGGCGCCGATCATGTGACGATAGCCGTCGCGGTCGAGACGCCGGACCAGCTTCGCATCCGCGTCGCGGACGACGGCAAGGGGCTAAAGGCCGGCTGGCGCGAGGGGCTCGGCCTGCGCGGCATGAGCGAACGCGTCGGCGCGCTGGGCGGACGGCTGACGCTGCGCGAGGACGGGCCAAGCGGCGCCGTGCTGGAGGCGCGGCTGCCGCTGGAGATAAAGAAAGCCGAAATTTAGCGAGGCCCCCGCCCGCTTCGGGATTTTTTGGAAATGCGCTCGGGCGAAATTTGGTGGAAAGAAGGCGGAGACCATAAACTGATTCCAAGCGAGCCGGCGACGACTCCCGCGCCCGCGCCAAGGACAAGACATGATGCGCAAACGCCTCCTCGCACTGACCGCGCTCTGCTCGGGGCTCGCGCCTGCGGCCTTGGCGCAGGAGGCGCTGCCGGACATCGAGGTCGGCGCGCCGTTGCGCTCGCGATCCGCGCCGGCGGCGCCAGCCGCGCCCAGCCCAGCG
>PLAI01000348.1 GCA_003134075.1 Methylocystaceae bacterium
TTTCGCAGACCGAGCAGGCCATTGTGTTGCGTCTCGGCGAACCTGTCGCCGGACGTGGCCTCATCACCGAGCCCGGCTTGCATTTCAAGATCCCCTTTATCGAGAACGTGGTGTTCCTCGATAATCGCATTCTCTCGGCGGAGAGTCCGAACCTCGAAGTGCTCGCCTCCGACAATCAGCGGCTCGAGGTTGACAGTTTCGTGCGCTATAAGATCGTCGATCCGCTGCGGTTCTACCAAACCGTGGGCGGCATTCTCGGCGCCAACAACCAACTGGCGTCCGTGCTCAATTCCGCGGTGCGGCGCGTGCTGAGCGAGGCCAATCAGCAGCAGATCGTGCGCGACGAACGCGCCGCCCTGATCGTCAAGATCAGAGAGCAGGCCAATCTCGAGGCGCATAAATTTGGCGTCGAGGTCATCGACGCCCGAATCAGGCGCGTCGACCTACCGCAGCAAATCTCCGAAAAAGTGTTTGGCCGCATGCAGACCGAGCGCGCCCGCGAAGCGGCGGAATACCGCGCGCAGGGATCGGAACAGGCGCAAAAAATCACGGCCAAGGCGGATCGCGACGTGATCGTGCTGAAAGCCGAGGCGCAGCGCCAAGCCGACCAGATCAAGGGCGAGGGAGACGCCGAGCGGAACCGAATTTTCGCTGAAGCGTTCGGCAAGGACCCGGATTTCTTCGCCTTTTATCGCTCGATGCAGGCCTATGAGGCGGCCTTCAAATCGGGCGACACGCGCTTTCTGATTGGTCCGCGTTCGGAGTTTTTTCGTTTTTTTGGCGCGCCAGGGGGGCAAAAAGCCCAGGTGGGGTCGAGTGCGGCGACGGAAGAGCAAGAAAAGAAACATTAACGCGCCCGGCGTCACAAATACGTTGATCCAGACATGGACGGCGAGTTACCGCTACATTTAGGGCAGATCTTGGGGCTCTATTGGGAGAAACATATGACTTCCGTTGTTCGCGCCACATCGAGCGCGCTGCTGAGCGGCCTGGCGGCCGTTTTCTTGACACTCGCGCCCGCCAGCGCGAAAGGCCCCGATTCGCTGGCTGATCTTTCGGCGCAGGTGTCCGACTCGGTTGTCAATATTTCAGCGATCCAGACGGAAACCAAACCCGTTAAGGGCGCCGAGGCACCTCCCGGTCTCCCGCCCGGCGCTCCTTTCGACGACCTGTTCGAGGAATTTTTCAGGCGCCAGCAACAGCAGCACGGCCAAAACGCGCCGGAAATGCCGCACCCAAGGAAGCCGGGTTCGCTGGGCTCCGGATTCGTCATCGACGCTTCCGGCATAATCATCACCAACAATCACGTCATCGCCGACGCCAACGAAGTAACGGTCATCTTCACGGACGGCCAGAAACTGAAGGCCGAAATCCTCGGCAAGGATCAGAAGGTCGATGTCGCCGTGCTGCGCGTAAAACCAGAGAAGCCGTTGAAGGCGGTCAAGTTTGGCGACAGCGACAAATCGCGCGTTGGCGACTGGGTTCTGGCGGTCGGCAATCCATTTGGCCTCGGCGGCTCGGTGACGGCCGGCATCGTTTCGGCGCGCAACCGCAATATCGACAGCGGTCCCTACGATAATTACATCCAAACGGACGCCGCCATCAACAAGGGCAATTCCGGTGGTCCTCTCTTCAATATGGACGGCGAGGTCATTGGCATCAACACGGCGATTCTGTCGCCCTCCGGGGGCTCCGTCGGGATCGGCTTCGCCACGCCGTCCAACACGGTCCAACCGGTCATCGACCAATTGCAAAAATACGGCGAGACTCGGCGCGGCTGGCTCGGCGTGCGCATCCAAAATGTCGATGACGCGATCGCCGAAAGCCTCAACCTCGGCGCCGTTCGCGGCGCTCTTGTCGCGGGCGTCGACGACCGGGGCCCGGCCAAGCACGCCGACGTCAAGGCCGGCGATGTGATCGTCAAATTCGACGGTAAGCCGATCAAGGAATCGCGGGATCTTCCCAAACTCGTGGCGGCGACCCCGGTCGGAAAGGACGTCGAGCTGGTGGTTGTTCGCGGCGGCAAGGAGCAAACCAAGACGATCAAGCTGGGACGTCTCGAAGACGGCGAGAAAGCTGCCGCCAAGGAGAGTGGGGAGGCCCAAGAGAGCGAAAAACCAGTCGTCCAGACCGTGCTCGGCCTCGAATTATCGAAGCTTTCGGACGAATTGCGCGGCCGCTTCCAGATCAAGGAGTCGGTCAAATCCGGCGCGGTGATCACGAGGGTCGATCCGCGCTCCGACGCCGGCGAAAAGCGCCTCCAACCGGGTGAGATCGTTCTTGAAATCAACCAGGAGCCTGTCTCCGATCCCGCCGACGCCGCTAAAAAGGTCAAGGTGCTCAAGGATGCGGGCAAAAAGACGGCTCTCTTGATCGTGGCCAACGGTCACGGCGACACGCATTTCGTGGCGTTGGCGCTCGAATAAGTTCAGGCGAAAGCGACGCCGCGTCTAAACCTCCTCCGTAAGTCGCGGAGGAGGTTTTTTCACGCCTCCACAAACATCTCGCGCGTATAACCCTGCGCATAGAGCAGCGCGGTCAAGTCGGCGCGGTTTAATCGCGCTCTCGCCTTGGCCGCGACTTGCGGCTTGGCGCGATAGGCGACGCCAAGGCCCGCCCGCCCCAACATTTCAATGTCGTTGGCGCCATCGCCGACAGCCAAGGTCGCCTCGCATGGAAGACCCCGCGCGTCGCGCAGAAACGTCAAGACTTCGCCCTTGCCCTCGGCTCCCTGAATCGGCGGAGTGATTCGTCCGGTGAGCCGACCGCGATCAATCTCCAACCGATTGGCGAAGACCTCGTCGAAACGAAGGCGCCTTCCGATAGGCGCGGCGAACAGAGTAAATCCGCCGGAAACAAGCGCCGTATGAGCGCCATGGGCGCGCATCGTGGCGACCAGAGTTTGCGCGCCGGAGTTGGGCGTCAGATGCTCGACAATTTCGTCGACGGTCGCGACATCAAGGCCGGCGAAGAGGGCGACGCGCGTGGTCAGCGCGGCTTCGAAGTCGATTTCTCCGCGCATCGCCGCCGCCGTGAGCGCGGCGACTTTTTCGCCTTGCCCGATCATTCGCGCTAATTCGTCGAGACATTCCTGCGCGATTATTGTCGCATCCATGTCCGCGACGAGTAGCGCCTTGCGGCGAGAACCAAGCGGTTGCACGATTACGTCGATGGGCCATTCGCGGAGCGCGTGTTCGATCAGCGGCCCAAGGCTTGGCGGCCGGCCCGCGGCCGTGAAATAAAGGTCGAGAGCGGCGCCCGCGCCAAGCCACCGCGTCCCAAAGGCTTCGGCGCCGGCCGCGGCGAGCGCCCGCGCGGCCACATCCAAAGTGAATGTCTCGCCGGGCGCCGCGACAAAAGTCGCGACCATTTCGACAGCGGACTTTGACATCCCGACCCTTTCGTTGCGAATAGGTCCATGCCGCAGAAGCTCGCGCCGCCGCGCGCCATCCTCATCGCAGGCCCGACCGCTTCGGGCAAGTCGGCGCTGGCCCAAAGCGTCGCGCGGCGCCACGGCGGCGAGGTCGTCAACGCCGATTCGATGCAGGTTTATCGCGACCTACGGATTCTGACCGCGCGCCCCACGCCTCAGGAAGAGCAAACAGTTCCGCATTGGTTGTTTGGTCATGTCGACGGCGCCGAAAATTATTCGGTCGGGCGCTGGCTGGAGGATTTTAAGGCGACGCTCGACGAACTCGCGGCGCGAGGGCGGGTCGCGGTGGTCGCCGGCGGCGNNGCGGCACCGGCCTTTATTTCAAGGCGGCGCTACAGGGCCTCTCCGACATTCCCGCCGTGCCGGCGGAGGTGCGCGCGAAGGTGCGCGAGGGCGCGCGGAGTCGGCCCCCGCAAGAGCTTCACGCGGAGTTGGCGCGGATTGATCCGATCACCGCCAGCCGGCTTCGGCCAAGCGACCCGCAGCGGATTTTGCGCGCGCTGGAAATTTTCGCGGCCACCGGACGATCCCTGGCGCAACTTCAGGGCGCTCGGACCCCGCCGCTGCTGGATCCCGCCGCCTGCCCCGCCTTTTTCATCGCGCCCTCTCGGCCTGAACTCTTCGCTCGGATAAATGCGCGCTTCGACAAAATGATCGAGGCCGGAGCACTGGATGAAGCGCGCGCGCTCGGCTCTCGCGGGCTCGATCCGCTGCTTCCCGTGATGCGCGCCCATGGCGTCCCCCACTTGTTAAGCTTTTTCGACGGACGCATGTCGCTGGACGAGGCGATCGAGCGGGGCAAAAGCGATACGCGCCATTACGCCAAGCGCCAAGTCACTTTCGCGCGCCACCAATTGCCCGGCTTTCTCTGGTTGGAGGGCGAGGACATGGAGACGCGGACCCTTGCCGCGCTGGAGCAGGTTTTTGCGTAAACGCGCCGTCCGAATCAATGTCCGTTACGAAAAAAGAACATCTGCGCCAGCGAAAGAACGATCTCGGCGAGAATCAGAATCACCACGGTCCATTCCAGGCGAACGGAGCGATCGGCGTCGATGATCTCGGTGAACGCCCGCGCGGTTTCTCCGATCACATCGAGCTTGGCTTTCAGCGTGCGGCCGCGCTCCGCGAGCTCATATTCGTCCTCGAGCCGGGCGTAGAGGCGTTCGAGATCGGGTCGATCCCACAACACATCTGGCTTGTCCTCGACGGCGACGCGACCCGAGACGCGATGCTGGACCAGCAGCGTCTGGCCGATCAGTTCGAGCATGGCGCGGCGTTTCCAGGGTGGCCGTCCGGTGCTGGCCAGCGTGGCGGCGAAAGGCTCGATCGTGTCGAACACCGCGTTGACCCGCCGTTCGTCGCGGGCCAGAGCCACGCTTTTGGCCAGCGCGTCGGCGATCACCAAAAGGCGCGGCCCGGTGAAGTCCTTGACCGCGAGATGGCCGTTGGCGAGAGGCTTCTCCTCCCCTTCCGCCGGCTCGAGCACCAGCGTCTCGTCGTCGTGACGCGACAGCGCCCCGGCGACGCGAGCGCCGAGTTGGCCCAGCACTTCGTCTTCCTCCAGTGGCGACAGGCCGAACAGGACGGCGACGCCAAACTTGTACAGCACGACGAAGCCGGCTTGTCCGGTGGGGAAGGCCAGCGGCGCGGTCGAAACGAGATCGGCTCGCTCCAGGCCGCCGGTGTCGATCCGCTCGCCGAGCAACAACGCCCGCGCGGTCATCCGTGGCGCCAAGGCTGTCGCGACCGAGGATTCTTTTTCCATGATTCTTTCCGAGCCTATTGATATTTCAAGACGGTCCCGCAACTTCACGCGAAAGCCCTCACGACGCCACGGCGACGGCGCGGACGCTTCATCTCCCGCTTGCATCGGAAAAGCAAAGGCGTTAGCAAGCCCACCACAGGATAGGGAACTCCCCATGACTTATGTCGTCACGGAAAATTGCATCAAGTGCAAATATATGGATTGCGTGGAAGTTTGTCCGGTGGACTGCTTCTATGAGGGCGCGAATATGTTGGTGATCCATCCGGACGAGTGCATTGACTGCGGCGTCTGTGAACCCGAGTGCCCAGCGGACGCCATTAAGCCCGACACCGAGCCGGACCTTGAGCCTTGGCTGAAGCTGAACGCGGATTACGCGCAAAACTGGCCGAATGTCACGATCAAGCGCGAGCCGCCGGCCGACGCCAAGGAGTGGGATGGCAAGCCGGGCAAATTCGAGGCTTATTTCTCTCCCGAAGCAGGTGAAGGCGATTAACACGGGCAATGACCCGCTTATCCGAGTGCGGGCGATCGAAAACATTTATGGTTGGTTAACACCGAGCAATTCCTTACACCTCGCATAAGGACGGCAGGCGCCGCGCGCGGCGGTCGGCGCTTAGGAAGCGAGCGCCTTTGATTTTAGCCAGACAACGTGATATATGTTGCCGGAGTCAAGAGCAAGCCCCGTTTGGCCTAAGGCGAGGGGCGCCAGCTTTGAATTCGTGGAACGTGTTTTGGTCGCACATGCCGTGATTTCATTCGGATCATGGCGAGTGCGTCGCAAAAAGGCAAGAATATCTTGGCATGCGTCTCCGACAAGGGGATGAATCGGTCCAACGGGCCCCTTCAGGGCTCAATTCGAGTCAGCACGTTTGAGTTTCGTCGTTCCGGTGCTCGCGCGGCGCCGCTAAGCCGATTCCGTGAAGCGGTATAGTGGGCGAGTCATGCGAGTTTTGCCCCGTCTCCAAAGCGGGGCGACAGGGGAGTGTGACGCGTATGCCGTCGAACAGGAAAGCCGCCAAGAGTTCGAAAGCCTCGACGGAGCGGCGGGCGAAATCCGCCAAAACCGCGAGAAAGCCAGCGAATTCATCGAATGAAGAGCAGAGCAAGAATGTTCGCGGCAAGGCCAAAGGCGTCCCGGCCACTCGTAAGGTCTCCGCGCGGAGCGCAAGCTCCGCCGTGAAGGAAGCGACGAAGGCCGCTGCTAAGAAGGCGTTGAAACACCCGACGAAAAGCGCCGCGAAGGCCGCGGGTAAGACCAGCGCCAAAAAAACCGAGGCCAAGAAAGCCATCGCGACTCAGAACACAAACTCCGGCAAGGGCGCTCTGGCGAAGAACGCGACAAAGCCTGTGACCGCGAAGACCGCGGCGCGAGGAGGCGCCAAGATCGCCACCGGCAGGCAGGCCGCGCATGCTTCCAAGAGTTCGGCCAAGAAAGGCGTGATTTTGGCGCAAAAAAGCAAGGCGACGGCATCCGTGAAAAATTCAGCCGCTGATAAAAAGCAGGAGAAAAGCACCCACACTGTAAAATCGCAAGACATAACCGCCCTGAATCCTGTCGTAAATTCGCCTCCGGCCCGAATCGCCGGCGCGCAACCGACAGCGGCAGAGTTGACAACTCCAGTTGCGAGCGAAGCTATCCAAGTGGCAAAGAACCTCTCTGAAATCGCGGCCAAGGCCGCAGCGCGTAAGCCGGCGTCACCCATTATCGATGGTGCGCCAAACGACGAGAAAATCGCTCAGGCCAGGAGCGCCGCGCCGCCCGCCAGGCAACCGGCCGCGATGGGAGCCAAACCGCGCGCTCCGAGCCAAAAACTGGGATTCAAGCTAAGCGAGTTTATCGTTTATCCCGCGCATGGCGTCGGCCAAATCATCGGCATCGAGGTGCAGGAGGTCGCGGGGTTCAGCTTGGAGCTTTTCGTCGTCAGCTTCATCAAGGACAAGATGATTCTGAAGGTTCCAACAGCCAAGGTGACTGCGGTTGGAATGCGCAAGCTGGCCGAATTGGAGGTAGTCGACAAAGCGCTCGGCACCCTGAGCGGCCGCGCGCGGGTGAAGCGCACCATGTGGTCGCGCCGCGCTCAGGAATATGAGGCGAAGATCAACTCCGGCGATCTCGTTACGATCGCCGAGGTGGTCCGCGACCTTTATCGCTCGGATACACAGCCGGAGCAGTCGTATTCGGAGCGTCAGCTTTATGAGGCGGCGCTCGATCGCATGGCGCGCGAGGTCGCCGCCGTCCGCAAGCTAATCGACTCGGAAGCGCTCAAGGTGATCGAGACTTTCCTGCTGAAGGGGCCGCGCCGCGGAGCCAAGAGCGAAGCCGATCTCGCTGACGACGGCTCGGACGACGCCGACGTGGATCGCGCCGCTTAAGACTGTCGCGCGCGACATCGCAGCGCGCCGTGAATAAAATTTAACGCCGCCCGACTTCTCGCCGGGCGGCGTTTTTCATCTGCGCCGCGGAACTGCTCCGTTCGGCGAATTCGGCTAACTTTCTAAATCATGGCAACCGGACTGCTGAGCTAAAGCCCTGCGCAGTTTCCCGAGCGCGCGGTTCTCGATTTGGCGCACGCGCTCCTTGGAAATGCCAAGTTCGTCGCCCAGCGACTCCAGCGTGACCAGAGTTTCGCTCAATCGGCGCTCGCGAACGATGCGGAGTTCCCGCTCGCTTAGCACCGCCAGAGCGTCCATCAGCCACCGCGCGCGACGATCCTTATCCAGCGATTCCTCCACGATTTCATCCGGTAGCGGCTGACTGTCCACGAGGAAGTCCATCCGCTCGCTCACGCCGCTTGATTCGGAGTCGACCATTTGAGCATTTAGGGAGGCGTCGCCGCCGCCCAGCCGCGAGTCCATCAACTCGACATCCGCGCGCGTGACGCCAAGCGAATCGGCGATTGCTTGAAAGGCTTGGCCTGGGCTCTCCGCTTCGCCACCCTGCATCAGGCGCGCGCGCAACCGCCTCAAGTTGAAAAACAGCGCCTTTTGCGCCGAACTCGTGCCGCCGCGGACGATCGACCAGTTCCGCAGCACGTAGTCTTGAATCGAAGCCCGAATCCACCACGTCGCATAGGTGGAAAAACGGACTTCCCGTTCCGGTTCGAAGCGCGCCGCCGCCTCGAGCAGACCGACGTGGCCTTCCTGGACCAGATCGGCGGCGGCGAGCCCGTAATGCCGAAAGCGGGCGGCCAAGGCAAGGACGAGGCGCATATGCGCGCCAGCAAGCCGATGCAACGCGGTTTCATCTCTACGTTCGCGCCATGCCGCCGCGAGCACTCTCTCTTCCTCTCTCTCGAGGAAAGGCGCGACCGTCGCGGCCTTCAACAGGTCGCGGCTTATGCCCGGCAAATAAGCCATTGCTCTCTCCTTCGCCCCGGCGACGCGCGAAGTTCCAGAAAATCGCCACCGCCGACGCATGTAAAATCGTTCTAAACCAATAACCGCGCCGGCCCGGATTGGTTCCGAACCGGGTCAAATCTTGCTAACGGCCCAAAGGCTGACTTTCGCCTGATGCAGGCTGGCTTTCATGGCTGTCTTAACCATCATTCAATGAATATTATGGAAGCGAAAGGGGTTAAGGCCGGCGTGATCCCGCCGGCTCCCACGCAATTCATCTGTCCTTCGTGAAAGCGCGAGAGATTGGCGCGCCCCGATTGCGTTGACTCGATCCGCGCGAAGCTAGCCCTGCCGCTCGCCCCTATGCCCCGCCCCAAGCCCCGGCGCGCGCCATCTCGCGAGGGCCAGCCCGCCGAGCGCCGCGGCCGCGAAAGCCGCTCCGGCGCAAAAGGTCGCCTGGGCGCCGTGGCGGTCCCATAGGGCGCCGGCGATGAGGCTGGACGCGAGCGTCGCGAGGCCGTTCAATAGGTTGAACATGCCGAAGGCCGTGCCGCGCAGCTCCGCTGCGGCTACATCCGCGACCAGCGTCGCCAGCAGGCCTTGCGTCAATCCCATATGCAAGCCCCAGAGCAAGACGCCAATGGAGACGCCGACGAGCCCGATGGAGCCCGCGAGCACAAGATCGGCGGCGACCAGCAGCGCGAGGCCCAACGCCAGGACGATCAGCCGGTCGCAGGCGTCCGAAAGCACCCCGGCGGGATAGGCCGACAATGCGTAAACGACATTCATCGCCACGAGCACCAGCGGGCTGAGCGCGAGCGGCAGGCCGGCGTCTCGCGCGCGGAGAATCAAGAAGGCCTCGCTGAAGTGGGCCAACGCGAAGACCGTCCCGATCGACGTGATGAGCCAGAAGGCGCCGCCAAGCCGCGCCAGCTCCGAGAACCGCAAGGGGAAGCGCAATTGCCCCGCGCCGTGGCGCTCCGGCTCCTTCACCGCGACCAGCAACAGCGCCACCGCTAGCAAGGCGGGGGGGACGGCGGCCCAGAAGACCAGTTTGAAATTGTCGGCGGAAAGCCACATCAGGCCGATAGCCAGCGCCGGCCCCAGA
>PLAI01000118.1 GCA_003134075.1 Methylocystaceae bacterium
CCAAATTCAGGTGACGCTAGGGAGTTTTTTTTGTCAAATTTCAATAAGCCCAAGTTTTCCCGTTGCCCGCCCTTGATGAACAGCCCTTTCGATCTAGTTAATTGATCGAGTTCAAGCGAGGCGTCAAACGCCAATATATCGTCGGTCATCGGCGCGTTCGCGGGTTTGAGGAGGTNNGGTATGCGTAATTTGATTAACTCCGTCGCCGCGACGGCGATATGCGCGATGGTCGCCGCGTCGCTCGCGCCGAGCCAGGCCGCCGCCGGCGTCGTCGGCATCGGCGAGCAGACTGCCATCCGCTCCGCATCGCCGGTGGAGCAAATTTACTACCGCCGCTATTATCATCGGCATTATTATCATCCCTATTATCGTCGGCATTATTATCATCGCCGCTATTATGGTTATAATCCGTATTACTATAACCCCGCCGCAGCGGTGGTCGGAACGGCGGCGGCCGTGGCGACAATACCTTTCTGGGGGTGGGGATACCCTTATTGAGCCGATTCCTGGCGATGTGAAACTAGCGTCGGGCGCCAAGGCGCGGGAAGCACCACGCCGTTTCGCCAGCCGCCTTGCAAGATGACAAACGCCAATTGCCCACGCGCCTTCGCTGTGCCACAAGNNCTGCCGCTGGTGCCCCCGTACCTCACCTTCATCGCCGGCGTCACGCTCGAAGACCTCTCCAGCGAGAGCCGATCCAAGGCGCGGCGCGATATATTCCTGGCCTCGCTGTTTTTCGTATTCGGCTTCGGCACGGTGTTCACCGCGCTTGGCGCGACGGCGAGCTTTTTTGGCCAGGCGCTGCGCGCCAACATGGAGATTCTATCCTACGCCGCCGGCGCGATCATCATCGCGATGGGCGTCCACTTCCTCGGTTTCCTCAAGATACCGCTGCTCTATCGCGAGAAGCGCGCCACGGTCGAAAAGCCCATGGGGCTGCTCGGCGCCTATGTGATGGGCCTTGCCTTCGCGTTCGGCTGGACGCCCTGCATCGGCCNNTTCTCGGCGCGGCGCTGGCGATGGAGCCGTTCCTGGGATTTATCTCGCGCTTCAAGCGCCACTTCGCCAAGGTCGAGAAAATTGTCGGGGCGCTGCTGGTGCTGACCGGAATAGCCTTTCTGACAGGCGGCGTTCAAAGCATGTCGTTCTGGCTGTTGCAGACTTTCCCCGGCCTTGCTAATTTTGGCTGAGGCGCGAAAAAAGTCATTTCATAGTCATGTTTTAACACTATTTAAACAATCGCACCCCCGAAGCGAGCCGAATCGCGACGGGGGATGCGAAACGCCGGGCCGGATGTACGCCCGGCGTTTTCTTTTCGCGGTCCGCCTCAAATGCCGTCGCCGGCCTCCTTGAACTCGCTGTCGCTGATCGGGTCCGACGGGAAAATCCGCGCGTTCGAGAAAGACAGCGGAATCCTGCCGCCGAGCTTCGCGCCGCTCGACAGCGCGGAGTCGATTTCCAGCGTCTGGTCGTAGCCGTCGATGGCGATGGTCGCGCGCACGCCGCCAGCCGTGCGGCGCAGACTCTCGACCCGCCCTTCGAGGTCGCCCACGCCCTGCCCGCCGATGGCGATGTCCGCCGGACGAAAGAACACCCGCGCCGCGCCGTCCCGCAGGCCATGGGTGTCGACATGCAGCTCGCGCCCGCCAAACTCCACATGGCCGTCGACCACCTTCACCGGCAGCGCCACGGCCTCGCCGACAAACGAAATCACGAAGGGCGAGGCCGGATGGTCGTAAAGCTCCTCTGGCGGTCCGACCTGCTCGATGCGGCCCTGGTTCAGCACGACGACGCGGTCGGCGAGTTCCATCGCCTCGTCCTGGTCGTGCGTGACGAAGACCGTGGTGAGGCCGGTCTTTTTGTGAATTTCGCGCAGCCAGCGGCGCAGATCCTTGCGCACACGGGCGTCCAGCGCGCCAAAAGGCTCGTCGAGCAGCAGCACGCGCGGCTCGATGGCGAGCGCGCGCGCGAGCGCCACGCGCTGGCGCTGGCCCCCCGAAAGCTGCGCCGGATAGCGCTCGCCAAGCCCCTCGAGCTGCACCAGTTCCAGCAGTTCGGTGACGCGCTGGTAGATCGCGACGCGAGAAGGCCGCGAGCGGCGCGGGCGCGCCTTGAGGCCGAAAGCGATGTTGTCGGCGACCGTCATATGTTTGAACAGCGCGTAATTCTGGAAAACGAAACCGACGCGCCGCTCCTGCACCGAGAGATTGGTCGCGTGTTCGTCGCCAAAATAAACCGCGCCGCGGTCGGGCGTGTTGAGCCCCGCGATGACGCGCAGCAGCGTCGTCTTGCCGGAGCCGGAGGGGCCAAGCAGCGCGACGAGTTCGCCGGGAGCTATATCGAGCGAGACGTCGCGCAACGCCGGATAGGAGCCGAAATCCTGCTCGACCCCCTCGATCCTGATGCCGAAACCATGAGCGCTGTCAGTGGCGGCGGCGAGCGCGTCCCGTGAGAGCGTCGGCATGACGCCATTCAAGAAAGGTCTTGAGACCAAGAGTGACGAGAGCCAGGCTGGCCAGAAGCGCCGCGAGAGCGAAGGCCGCGACAGAATTGTACTCATTGTACAGGATCTCCACCTGTAGAGGGATCGTATTGGTAAGACCGCGAATGTGTCCGGAAACAACGGAAACGGCGCCGAACTCGCCCATCGCGCGGGCGTTGCACAGCAGCAGGCCGTAAAGCAGGCCCCATTTGATGTTCGGCAGCGTCACCGCGACGAAGGTGTGAAAGCCCGAGGCGCCAAGCGTCAGCGCCGCCTCCTCCTCCACCGTTCCCTGCTCTTGCATCAAGGGAATTAGCTCGCGCGCGATGAACGGGAAGGTCACGAATATCGTCGCCAGAACGATGCCGGGAACGGCGAAGATGATCTCGATGTCATGCGCGGCGAGCCAATCGCCGAAGACGCCCTGCGAGCCAAACACCAGCACATAAACGAGGCCGGAGACCACCGGCGACACCGAGAAAGGCAGATCGATCAGCGTGATCAGCAGGCTCTTGCCGGGGAAAGAAAATTTGGCGATCGACCAGGATGCGGCGAGACCGAACAGCAAATTGACCGGCACGGCGATCGCGGCGACAAGCAAGGTCAGCTTGATCGCCGCCACGGCGTCGTCGTCGGCGAGCGCCTTCGCGAAAGCGCCGAAGCCCTTTTGCAGCGCCTGCGTGAACACGACGCCAAGCGGCGCGAGCAGGAACAGCGCCAAAAAGACCACGGCGACGAGGATCAACGTCAGGCGCGTCGCGGGCGCTTCCGTCCGCACATTTGTATGCGATCTCGCCGGCGTCGCCTCAGACATGTCCGAACCTCCGGCGGCTCCATGCCTGAATGAGATTGATCGCCAGCAGCGCGCCGAAGGAGATCGCCAGCATGATCGTCGCGATGCCGGTCGCGCCGGCGTAATCATATTGCTCCAGCTTAACGACGATCAGCAGCGGCGCGATTTCCGAGACATAGGCGATATTGCCGGCAATGAAGATCACCGAGCCATATTCGCCGACCGCGCGAGCGAAAGCCATGGCGAAGCCGGTCAAAAGAGCCGGCGCCAGCGGCGGCAGCAGCACGCGCCAGACGGTCTGCGCGCGCGTCGCGCCCAGCGTCGCCGAAGCCTCCTCCAACTCGACCTCGAGTTCCCCGATGATCGGCTGCACCGTGCGCACGATGAAAGGCAGACCAACGAAGATCAGCGCCACCAGAATTCCAAGGCGCGTGAACGCCACCTTGATCCCGAGCGCCGCCAGCGGCGCGCCGAACAGGCCGTTGGGCGCATAGAGCGAGGCGAGCGAAATGCCGGCGACCGCCGTCGGCAAAGCAAAGGGCAGATCGACCACGGCGTCGAGGAAGCGGCGGCCCGGAAACTCGTATCGAGTCAACACCCAGGCGACGATGAGGCCGAACACCACGTCGATCGCCGCCGCCGCTAGCGAGATCGAGAAGGTGGTGCGCAGGCCGGCGGCGACGCGCGGCTCGGTCGCGACGGCGTAAAGGCCGCCAAAGCCGAGGCCGGAGGCGCGCCACACCAACACCGACAGTGGAAACAGCACGATCAGGCTAAGATAGACCAGCGTGTAGCCGAAGGTCAGCGAAAAGCCCGGAAGCACGGTCGGCGCCGTGAAGCGCCAAGGCTTTTTGAGGCCCAGCGTTCCCGGGCCGGGACCTGTCCGCTCGATGGGCGCTATGTGGCTCACTGGGTCGGCTCTTGCTTTTGGATCTCGTCGAAAACGCCGCCGTCGGCGAAGTGTTTTTTCTGCGTCTTCGCCCAGCCCCCGAGCAGCTTGTCGACCGTGAACAGTTCGATTTTCGGCAGACGCGCCAGGTCCTCCTTGGCGGCGAACTCGGGATGCGCCGGACGGTAGAAATTCTTGGCGATGATCGCCTGCGCCGCAGGCGTGTAGAGAAATTCGACATAGGCCTGCGCCAGTTTGCGCGTCCCCTTGGCGTCGACGACGCCATCGACGACGGCGACCGGCGATTCGGCGAGAATCGACCGAGGCGGCGCCACTATGTCGAAGTTGTCGGCCCCAAATTCCTGCAAGGCCAGAAACGCCTCGTTCTCCCAGGCGATCAGCACGTCGCCAAGGCCGCGCTGGGCGAAGGTGATGGTCGCGCCGCGCGCGCCCGTGTCGAGCACCGGGGCGTTTTGGTAGATCGCCTTGACGAACGCCTTGGTCTTGGTCTCGTCATTGTCGAATTTGGCCAGGCCATACCCCCAGGCCGCGAGATAATTCCAGCGCGCGCCGCCCGAGGTCTTGGGGTTTGGGGTCACCACGTTGACGCCGGGCTTGGCGAGATCGTCCCAATCCTTGATCCCCTTGGGATTGCCCTTGCGCACGAGGAAGATGATGGTCGAGCCGTAGGGCGTGGAATTGTTCGGCAGGCGTTGCTGCCAGTCCGCCGGAATCTTGCCGGTCTTGGCGGCGATGGCGTCAATGTCGGCGGCGAGCCCCAGCGTCACGACGTCGGCCTTGAGCCCGTCGATCACCGCGCGCGCCTGGGCGCCCGAACCATTATGCGAGGTTTGAATCTGGACGGTTTCGCCGGTCTTGGCCTTCCAATCGGCGATAAAGGCGGGGTTGATCGCCTTATATAATTCGCGCGTGGGGTCATAGGAGACGTTAAGCAGGGATTGGCCCGCGCGCGCCGAGCCGGCGACGAGCGCCACGCCCAGCAAGGTTGCGGCCAAAGCCATCCCGAAGCGCGCCAATACGTTGGAATGCGACATCAATTTTGCTCCACAAGCCCGAAGCGCGGCTGATTGATGCGCCATCAAGTCCCGCCGCTACCCGCTCACTTAGTCTAGTAGTTTAGTGTCTTAATAGATCAATCGCCTAAAGCAAGATTTTTTTTGTCTCATCCATTGCTTCCGCTGGCCCGATGCGGGCCGCGAGATAGAATATTCTTGCCGGGCTCGCTTTCAGGGAATATTCGCCGCGCGGGACGTAAACGCCACGAGCGAGCAAACCAATGCGCCAAGCCGCCACGACGCTGCAAATCGAGACACGCGGCCGGGGCTTTTATTCAATTGGCCCGGCGGTGGAGTCCTTCGCGCAAGGCCAGTCCATGCGGACCGGCCTGCTCACGCTGTTCTGCCGCCACACCTCGGCGTCGCTGCTGATCCAGGAAAACGCCGATCCTTCCGTCCTGAGCGATCTGGAAAACTTCCTCGGGCGCGTCGCCCCGGAAGACCCGTCGCTTTATGCGCACGACACCGAAGGCCCCGACGACATGCCCGCGCATATTCGCGCGGCGCTGACGCAGACGCATCTCTCGATACCGATCATCGGCGGCGCGCTCATGCTCGGCGTCTGGCAGGGCGTGTTTCTCGTCGAGCACCGGCGCCGGCCGCATCGCCGCGAGATCGCGCTGCATGTGATCGGCGCCTGAGGACGCCAGCCCCTGCGCCATTCTGGAACGCGCCGGCGCCGCGGCAGGTAACAGACCGGCAAGCCTAATGCGCAATAAACAAAATGTGTCCGTTCCCCGGCTTGACCGCGTCTCGCGCGGAACGCCCGGAGCGTGTCGTGGCGTCAAAGTCAGGCTGTGCCATGCGTCGTCGGTCGAATACGGTTTGGGCGGTTGGCGTTATCGCGCCCTGGTGTCTTAGCGTGGGCGTTCTCGTTTCCTTCACCGCCTCGGCTGGACAAGACGCGGTCGGAGGCTGGAACGAGGCGCCATTGACGACCCGCGCCTCTTTCGCGCTCGACGAGCCTTCGCTCGCCTCGGCCCTGTCCGGCAATCTCCATGGCCAGGACCGCCCGCCAGTGCAATTGGCGCGGCTGACCGAGGGCGGCCCGTTCGATCTGCACACGCCGCCGGACGAGAACGAGCCGCATGTCGATCTAAAGCCCAACGCAAGCCAGTTCCCGGAGATCGACCGCTCGCATAAGGGCGACCCGGTGGTGGCGATGCGTCCTTCTTTCGACAGCCGCCTGCAAGGCGGCGCGAGCGCGACCAATGGCGTCGCGCCGGCCGATCTCGCGTTCCGCGTCTTCGGCGCTTCGACTCAAGTGATGCTCGCGCCGCGCGCCGCCTTGCCCGGCGACGAGGAATCGCAGGAGTTCGCCGCGCCGGGCGCGGCCATGCAGACGACGACGCAAAGAGGCGCCGCGGCCGCCCTGCCCGCGCAAGCCGGCTCGATCTCGACCCCCGCCTCGCTCGAAGCCGCGCGGGAACGCGTCGCCCATGGCGCGACCCCTCAGGTTCCGCGCGCCGTCGCGCTCGGCTCCTCGACGCCGGCGCAGCCCGACGCCGTGCCGATCGAGGTCGCCTCCTTCCCGCGCGCGACGCTGGCGCTGTCGAACTCGGCCGGCTCGAACAATTCGAGGAACGCGGCTCGCCCGGATTACGCTTCGATGATCGACCAGGACAAGATGGACAGCGAGAAGCGCTGCCTCGCCGAAGCGGTCTATTTCGAGGCGCGCAGCGAGCCCGAGGCGGGCCAGGCCGCCGTCGCGCAGGTCGTGCTAAACCGCGTCTCCAGCGGACTTTACCCGAATAATGTCTGCGGCGTCGTCTATCAGAACCGCCACCATTACAAGGGCTGCCAGTTCTCCTTCGCCTGCGAGGGCAAATCGCTGCGCATCACCGAGCGCGACGCCTGGGCCAACGCCGTGCGCGTCGCCGACGAGGTCATGGCCGGCCGCACCTATATTTCGGACGTGGGCCGCTCGACTCACTATCACGCCAATTACGTCAAGCCGCGCTGGGCGCGCGCCCTGACCAAGATGGACGTCATCGGCCACCATATTTTTTATCGGCTCAAGCCGGGTCAGACGTAAAACGGGCGCGACGCTAATTCTTTAACTTGACGTAAACGACAAGCAGGCACATTTATAGCCGCAGTTGATTATTTCTCGCGGGAGATGCCGGCCTTATTGGTCGGAGCCGAAGGCGCAACCGCCCCGGAAACGCTCAGGCAAACGAACCGCGCGAAATATCTAAAACTCTGGAAAGCGGCGCGGCGAGCGATTCGTTCGCGCCCACCGAAGGGCGAAACTCGCGGCCTCGACACAGGAGGCATCAGCGAGGAATCTCTCAGGTATCCCGGACAGAGGGGGCGCGCGGACGGTTAGATCCGTTTACGCGCGGCCGTGTCCTCGTTCCGGAGCGCCCCTTGAGCAATCTCGCAGTAACCGAAGCCCCTCCCGGGAGGGTTCCGCTCGATGCGCTGCACCGGCGTCTCGGCGCGCGCATTGTCCCGTTCGCCGGCTACGACATGCCGCTGCATTACCCCGCCGGCATCGTCGCGGAACATCTTCACACGCGCGAAAAGGCTGGGCTGTTCGATGTTTCGCACATGGGCCAGGCCATTCTCGCCGGCGCCGGCGCCGCGCAGCTGTTGGAGACGCTGGCTCCAGCCGATCTCATCGAACTCGCGCCCGAGCGCACGCGCTATACTCAATTGCTGGACGATTCGGGCGGCATTCTCGACGATCTGATGGCGACGCGGCTGCCGGGACGCGACGAACGCCTGTTCCTCGTCGTCAACGCCGCCACCAAAGTGCAAGACTTCGCGCTGATCGCGCGCAAACTCCCCCAACTCGCGCTGCATGTCCAGCAAACGCGCGCGATGTTGGCGTTGCAGGGACCGCGCGCGGTCGATGCCCTCAAGGGGCTGCTTCCCGGCGTCGAGGAGCTGAGTTTCATGGAGTGGCGCGCCCTCGATTACGAGGGCGCCGGAATTTATGTCACGCGCTCCGGCTACACCGGCGAGGATGGCTTCGAAATCTCGCTGCCCGCGGCCATCGCCGAAGGCTTCGCGCTGCGTCTGCTCGATCATCCCGATGTCGGACCTGTTGGCCTCGGCGCGCGCGACTCGCTGCGCCTGGAGGCTGGCCTCTGCCTATACGGCCATGATATTGACGCGACCACCGATCCGGTCGACGCCGGACTTGTTTTTTCGATCGGCAAACGGCGGCGCGATGAGGGCGGTTTTCCAGGATTCGCGCGGATTCGCGCGGCGCTGGATCAGGGGCCGGCTCGGCTGCGCGTCGGCCTCGCGCCGCAAGGCAAGGCGCCCGTGCGCGAGGGCGCGCCGATCCTCGCCAGCGACGGTCGACAAATCGGGCGCGTCACCTCGGGCGGCTTTTCTCCAAGCCTCGCCCGGCCCATCGCCATCGGCTACGTCGAACGCGCGCTCGCCGAGCCCGGAACATCGCTAACCACCGAACTGCGGGGGAGGCCGATCGAACTCGTCGTCACGAAACTCCCATTCGTCCCGCATCGCTATGTCCATCTTCGAAAGGATCGCACATGACCGCAACGCGTTTTACCACGGACCATGAATATGTCCGCGTCGACGGCGACATCGGCGTCGTCGGCGTCACCGATTACGCGCAGTCGCAGCTTGGCGACATCGTGTTTATCGAACTGCCGTCGGTCGGCAAGAAAATCGCCAAGGGCGAGCAACTCGCCACCATCGAAAGCGTGAAGGCGGCGAGCGAGCTGTTTTCGCCCGTATCTGGCGAAGTCGTCGAAGTGAATGGCGAACTCGACACGTCGCCGGCGCTCGTCAACGAAGACCCGCTCGGCGCGGGCTGGTTCGTGAAGCTGCGTCTTTCCGAGCCTGACGAACTCGCCGACCTGCTCGACGAGGACGCCTACCAAACCCATGTGAATACCCTTTAATCCAACGGCCCGGCCGAGGAGATCGAGATGCGCTACCATCCCCTGAGCAACGCGGATCGCGACGAAATGCGCCGCGCGATCGGCGTCGCCGACATAGCGGAGCTTTTCGCGGACATGCCGGGCGGCGTCGTTGAAAAGTTCGATCTGCCGCGCGGAAAATCCGAGATCGAGGTCGAGCGCCATCTCGCAAGGCTCGCGGCCAAGAATATCGCCGCGAGCCAGGCGCCGTTTTTCGTCGGCGCCGGCGCGTACAGGCATCACGTGCCGGCCAGCGTCGATCATCTGATACAGCGCTCGGAATTCCTCACCAGCTACACGCCCTATCAGCCGGAAATCTCACAGGGCACGCTGCAATATTTGTTCGAGTTCCAGACGCAGGTGGCGACCCTCGCCGGCATGGAGATCGCCAACGCGTCGATGTACGACGGCTCCACCGGCTGCGCCGAAGCGATGCTGATGGCGCATCGCATCACCAAGCGGCGCAAGGCGCTGCTCTCGGGCGGGCTGCATCCGCAATACGCCGAGGTCGCGCGCACCGTGGCGCGGCTCGCGGGCGACGAGATCATGACGCTCGCGCCGGACGTGACCGCGGCCGAGGATTTGATCGCCCAAATCGACGACAGCCTCTCCTGCGTGATCGTGCAGACGCCGGATTTCTTCGGCAATCTTCGCGATCTTCGCGCCGTCGCCGACGCCTGCCATCGCCATGGCGCGCTGCTGATCGCGGCATTCACCGAGGCGGTCTCGCTGGGTCTGCTGACCTCGCCCGGCGCGATGGGCGCCGATATTGTCGTCGGCGAAGGCCAGTCGATCGGCAATGCGCTCAATTTCGGCGGCCCCTATGTCGGGCTGTTCGCGACGCGGCAAGAATTCCTGCGGCAAATGCCCGGCCGCCTCTGCGGCGAGACGGTCGACGCCGAAGGACGGCGCGGCTATGTGCTGACGCTTTCGACGCGCGAACAGCATATCCGCCGCGACAAGGCGACCTCCAACATCTGCACAAACTCGGGCCTGTGCGCGCTGGCGTTCAGCATCCACATGACGCTGCTTGGCGGCGCGGGCCTCGCCCGCCTCGCCCGCGTAAACCACGCCAACGCCGTAGCGCTGAGGGACATGCTGACTCAAGTCGAAGGCGTCGAAGTGCTCAATAAGAGCTTCTTCAATGAATTCACGGTGCGCGTGAGGGGCGACGCGGCGGCGCTGGTCGAGCGGCTCGCGGCGCGCGGCGTGCTCGCCGGCGTTCCCGTGTCGCGGCTGCTGCCGGGCGCCGGCCTCGACGATCTGCTGCTGCTCGCCAGCACGGAAATGAACACTGACGAAGATCGCGCGACCCTCGTCGCGGAACTGAAGGGAGCGCTGTGATGCTCGACCAACTCAAGACAACGGAAGCGCCCGCGACCTTCACCGGCAATCGCGGGCTCGAACTCGAAGAACCCTTGCTGTTCGACATCGGGCGCGATGACGCGACCGGCGTCGATATCGAGGAGCCCGCGCCCTTCGCCTCCTGCCTCGGCGGATTGGAGCGCGAGGCGCCGGTCGCCCTGCCCGGTCTCTCGGANNTCCTGCACGATGAAACATAATCCGCGCCTCAACGAGAAGATGGCGCGGCTCGCCGGCTTCGCCGACATTCATCCGCTGCAGCCGCAATCCACCGTGCAGGGCGCGCTGGAGGTGATGGAGCAGCTCACGCATTGGCTGCTGACGCTGACCAACATGGAGGCGCTGGCGCTCTCGCCCAAGGCCGGCGCGCATGGCGAAAGCTGCGGCCTGATGGCGATCAAATCGGCGATCGCCGCGCGCGGCGAATCCGCGACGCGCAAGACCGTTCTGGTCCCGCAATCCGCGCATGGCACCAATCCGGCCAGCGCCGCGCTGCTCGGCTTCGAACTGCGCGCGATCCCGACCGGCGCCGATGGAATCCTGCACGCCGAAGCGGTCGAGCCGCTGCTCGGGCCGGATGTCGCGGCGATCATGCTGACGAACCCCAACACCTGCGGCCTATTCGAGCGCGACATCGCCAAGATCGCCAAGATGGTACGCGACGCCGGCGGCTATTTTTATTGCGACGGCGCCAATTTCAACGCGATCGCCGGCTTGGCGCGTCCGGGCGATTTCGGCGTCGACGCGATGCACATTAATCTGCACAAGACCTTCTCCACCCCGCACGGCGGCGGCGGTCCGGGCGCCGGTCCGGTGGCCGTGAAGAAGATTCTGGAGCCATTCCTGCCCATTCCGCGGTTGCGCCGCGCGGGCAGGAAATGGGCCTTCGACTATAATCGCCCGCGCTCCATCGGGCGCGTAAAGGCTTTCTACGGAAACTTCGGCGTGCTGGTGCGCG
>PLAI01000202.1 GCA_003134075.1 Methylocystaceae bacterium
ATGCTGTGCTACGTCACGCCCAAGGAGCATCTGGGACTGCCGGACCGCGAGGACGTGAAGACCGGCGTCATCACCTATCGTATCGCCGCCCACGCGGCCGATCTCGCCAAGGGCCATCCGGCGGCGATCGAGCGCGACAATGCGATGAGCCGCGCGCGCTTCGATTTCCGCTGGCAGGACCAGTTCGACATCGGCCTCGACCCCGACACCGCCCGCAAATACCACGACGCGACGCTGCCCAAGGAGGCCCATAAGGTCGCGCATTTCTGCTCGATGTGCGGCCCGAAGTTCTGCTCGATGCAGATCACCAGGGATTTGCGCGAGGAGGCGGCGGCGATCAACGCGCGAGAGCAGGGGATGGCTTCGAAAGCGGCCGAGTTTTTGGAGCGGGGCGCGGAGATCTATGTGGAGGCGGGGGAGTAGCCGCCGCCCCCATAAATCTCCGCGACCTTCACTTCAAACCCCGGCGGATCTAGCGTGATCGTCCCCTCGCGGAAGATGCGCGTCAGAATGTCGTCCTCACCGCGGCGCTGGTGGTGGATGACAAGCGTCTCGTCGGGATCGATGATCAGATAATGCGCGACGCTCGGCAGGCGGAAATAATCCGCGAGCTTGCGCCCCTGATCTCTCCGCTCCGTCAAAGGCGAGCGAACCTCGACAATTATCACCGGATTTTCGACGAGCAACGCCGAAGGCGGCGCCTCCGGCCCGCAATAGACCATCGCGTCGGGCTCGTAGGCCGTCGCCTCGTCGATCCGCACGGTCGCGCCATCCGGCACGACGTGACAGGGAAGCGCCTTCGCGCGAACCGCCGTCAGCAGCGCGACATGCGTCGCGAGCTTGACCTTCCAATGCGCGGCCCGCTCCGCCGCCTGCGCGATAACCTCGCCGCGAACGAGTTCGTGCCGCCCCGGCCGGCCCTCGGCCCAGGCGAGAAACTCCTCCACGCTCATGCGCGGCGTCGGCATTCGCGGCTGCGTGCTCATGCCCGGATCATAATCTTTTCCCCGCCGGTTATCCACGGCCGCGTCGCCCTCGGACTATTCGCCCGGCTTCAGTCGATCATGGGTCGGAGCCAAAACCACCTGGGAATAGAAGGTCAGACGGCTGCTAATTTCGTTCCTTCCAATGTGAACGACTCCAGCCTCAAAAACCTTTCCGGCATTCTATCCGTGTCTTCCAGCGCTCGCAGCGCCACGGCGTCGCTCTCGTTTAGTTCGCGCCTCGTAACTTTTTTAAATCCCGCTCTTTCCATCGCCGCGCGTAGCGTCTTTTCGTCGTAAATGAATTGGTGCCCCCAATGTCGCACAAAATTGTTTATGACAAACGTAGGATCGACACACGGAGCGTATTTTATAAAGCCATCTGTCGCAAATTTTAAATATTAGTTTTGAACATCTGAGTTATCGTTTTTATATAAATCGATAAGAAATGCCAGGTTTGGTGTTGTTATTCTGATTGTGCCGCCCTCCCGCAAGATCCGATAACACTCTGACAGCATGGAAAAGCCTTGTGGATACGGGATGTGCTCGATCATATGCTCACTAAAAACGTAGTCGAACTGCTTATCGCCCATCGGAAAGTGCCTAGTCGCGTCGAGATGCAGAACCGTCGGCGACGAAGGGAAAAAATCCGCATTGAGCCACCCGTCTATAATTTTTTCACCACACCCAATGTGCAATTTGCGCACTTCTTCCGCGCTGACATATTTATCAATGAGTTCGCGATCAAGGCGTCCGAACTTTCGTTTGAATGTCACCAATATACGATTCGTCGTCCGCCATAACTCTCTTGCGAGATCATCTATATAAAGTCGTCTGAGAATATTCCTCACGCGATCCCGCATTTATACCTACCTCATCAGAGCCATGTCGGGGAGAACTCGCGGCTCTTAATGATTTGTGCATTTTATGTGCTGTGAATGTGTATAACTCGGTCGGGCGGCCGCGTTTCAAAAAAGTTGAATACTGGTGAAGAAGTCGCGGCCTGAAGAGGGTGTGGCGCGGTTGAAGCCGTTAACGCTTCTTCAGGCCGCGACTTGTTCAGCGGAATTCTTGAATTGCGCGTTATGACGCAACCGATGATCGATGCGCTGCGGGATCCCCTAATATATTGATATAACGCCTGAAATTTTCGGCGGAAAGTTTTGAAGGCCGCAACGCCGGCTCGGCGGCCGTGTTCTCGAAGCCGGGCTTCGGCGGCTACGCCCCTCGCCCTCGCGGAAGGCGCCCAATAGTTAAAATTTTAGTCATTAAGTAAACTGTTTGATCGGAAATTGTGCGTACATCTAAATGCATAAGAAAGAAATACGTAACTACGTACGTAGTTTCTTATGGCCGAGGCCGCGTTACGTAGGATCTCTTTAAGGAGTTCGACATGAGTTTCTCCTCGAAGTTCGCGATGGTCGTCGAGGACGACCCCTGCTTTCGCGCTATAGCGGAATTAATGCTGCAACGCATGAACTTCAAAAGCGTCGTGGCGGAGGAAGACGGGGAGCAAGCATGGGCTCACCTGAATTTCATGCGATTTGATTTCATCTTGAGCGACTGGAATATGGCGCCCATGGACGGCGTGGACTTATTGCGTTGTGTGCGGGCTAATCGCAACTTGTCGAAAATACCTTTCGTGCTCATGTCGGCGGATTTATCGTTGAATTCCTGGCGAAAAGCCATCGATGCGGGAGCCACGGACTTTCTCGTCAAACCGTTTAGCTGGGAGCAGCTGCACGAGACAGTGCGAATTGCTTTCAGCACGCCCTGCGCGGATCAGTCGAATATCATTAATTTCCGGAGCCGCAGGGACAATCCGATGTTCGGAAGATTCCGGCCTCCGCCGGATGGGACCCTCCGGGGTTGAACGCGCCGCTCGGGCATTTTGAAGCCGCGTGATTCTCGCGGCTTGCGTCGAGGTCGGTCCTATTCAACGCTTACGGCGACTACGCCCCCAACGGCCCGCCGGCCAATGGCGGCGGCCCGACGATCTTTGCGTTCAGCTATTATCCGGGGCCGGGCTACCAGGCTCCGACCGGGGTCTATCCATCGGCGGCTTGCCCTGGCTATGCGCCAATCGTGTCCTCTGGCTCGGATCCGCACATCATCCATCTTCCCGCCGCGCGGCATCGCAGGGCGCGCAAGAGTTGCAATTGACGCTTGGAGTGATGAAACGCTAGCCGGCCTGACTTCCGCCTCAAAGAAGCCACGCCGCCGCCGCCAGCAGCCACAATCCCGCCAGCGCGACGCGATATAGTTTTAACGCTCGCCGGATGTCGTCGCTGGTTGCGTCAAGGCGTCCGTCGCCGAGCGTCGCGCCGGCGATCTCATGGGCGCCATAGGCGCGCTTGCCGCCGAGCTTAAGACCGAGCGCGCCGGCCATCGCGGCCTCCGGCCAACCGGCGTTGGGCGAGGCGTGTTTATGCGCGTCGCGCAGCGTTATTCGCGCCGCCATGCGCGCCGATGCGCGAAAATGCGCGCCAGCCGCGACCGTCAAAAGCCCCGCCGCGAGACGCGAAGCCGGCAGGTTGACGAGATCGTCGATCTTCGCCGCCGCGAAGCCGAAGTCGCGATAGCGCTCGTCGCGGTGGCCGATCATGCTGTCGGCCGTGTTGATCGCCTTGTAACACAAGGCGCCGGGCAGGCCAAAAACCGCCATCCACAGCGCCGGCGCGACGATTCCGTCGGAAAAATTCTCGGCGAGACTTTCAATCGCCGCGCGGGCGACGCCGGACTCGTCGAGCTTCGTCACGTCGCGCCCGACGATTTTGGCGACCGCCGCGCGGCCCTGTTCAAGCGAATTATCCAGTGCCTGCGCGACTTTAGCGACATGCTCGTGGAGGGAGCGCTGCGCCAGCAGGGTGGAGGCGACGAAGGCCAGCGGGATCACGCCGAAGGGCAGGACCAGCAGCGCCCGCTGAAGCGCTGAACCGATGCAGGAACAGATAAATAGCAGCAGCGTCAGAGCCAGCGCGCCGCGCAATCGGCGCTGCGTCGGCGGGCCGCGATTGAGCGCTGTGTCGAGCGCGTCGATCGCGGCGCCGATCCAGATCACGGGATGGCCGATGCGCGCCAGCAGCGCCGGCGGGTAGCCGAACGCCGCCTCGATAAGAAGAGCCAGCAGCGTCAATGACATAGCGGCGCCGCCGGCGGGATCTTAACGGCCGTAGGTCGCGGTCAGCGTCGCCTTGGCCAGCGCCTTGCTGTTGACAGTGAAGCCGACGAATGCCGTTCGCGCATTCGCGGGCAGGCCGAGCGTTTCGGTGGGGAGCGCGTAAACCGTGAAAACATAATGATGTGGGCCATGTCCGGCCGGCGGGCAGGGGCCGCCCCACCCGGGTTCGCCGAAGTCGCTGTCGAGCTGTTTCGAGCCGGCGGGCAAGCCCTTGCCGTCGGGCGTGCCGGCGCCCTGCGCGAGGCCGTGCGCGGAAGCGGGAATGTCCGTCACGATCCAGTGCCAGAAGCCGGCGCCGCCGGTCGGGGCGTCGGGGTCGTGAACCAGCACGGCGAAGCTCTTGGTTCCGGCCGGCGGGTCGGTCCATTCCAGCGCAGGCGAGACGTTTTCGCCCTTGCAGCCGAAGGAATTGAAGACGAATTTTTCAGCTATCGGCCCTTGCGCCGAAATATCGGGGCTTTTCAATTCAAAGGCGTTGGCTTGAGCCGCCAAAAGAGACGCCAGCGCGAAGGGAATGAGGCCGCGTTTCATCTTGAAATCTCCTGCCTGGAAGGAAGCGTCGCGGACGAGGTTTAGCGGATTTCGCGGAGGATGTCGCCTGGGCCGAAATTAGCGCGACGCCATTTCCACACGCCATTTGTGCTCTAGATAATCAACGACGTCGCGGCGGACGTGGAAATCGGCCGGTCGCGCGAGGGAGTAATCATCATGACAGCCCATGTCATCCCTGAATGGAAAGGCTCGCTGGAATACTACGCGATAAAAATAGTGGATCTATTGTGGAGCGCCACGATTTTCTTATCGCTCGCGTTTGGAGTGCTCGTGATCGCTACATTTGTTTTCACATTCGCGATAAACCTCCATATCATAAATGCGCCTCAACAATATTGTCACTATATGGCCGCGAGCCAGGCAATGGAGAATTTCTGCCAATAGGCGGACGGAGAAACGACGAATAGGCTCGGCCCGGCGGGTGAAGGCCGCGCGCGGGGTTTGCTCGATTCTTGCCCTTTGCCAGGCGCGCTTTGCAGAAAATCTCGCCGCCGCCGCGCCACCAGCCTTCGCCGAAGGCGCGGCGGTCGCGGCACGCAAGCGCTCCATCGAGGCTTGCGTCGCGAACGCCAGGCGCTTTCGTTGTTTTATTTGGCCGGAGCCGCCCAGGTGGCCGGGGCGGCGGCGATTGGGGCCGCGGCGGCGGGTGCGGCAGAGGCGGCGCCGGCCGGGGCTGCGCCGAGCACGCCGTGGTTCAATTTGCTGTGATCCGTGCCGGTCACGTTTGCATCGAGACTGGCTTGCTGAGAAGCTGCGGCGGGAGCGGCTTGAGCGCCGGGGGGCGCCTTTCCGAGAACGCCGTGGTTCAGCTTGCTGTGATCGGTGCCGTCAACATCCGCGTCGGCTCGTCCCGGCGCCGTCCCCAAAGCCAAGAAGCTCGCGACCGCTAAACCGCTAAGAATGATCGAATGCCGTGACATGTGTCCCCCCTACGGTAATGAAGGTAACTCGGCTCACTCGGCGTCGAATGAAACCGGCTCCAAAATCGCAGCTAACCCTAACTTTGGAGAATATCAAGCGAGTTCTCGCATGGCGTCGCGCGGTCGTGGCCCAAGCAATATCCGTGCTGTTTCCCTCGGCGTCGCGGACTCGAAGGCGCGAGCGCGCCGCCGATCGAACCGCCCGCCAAAAAATTCAAACTGTTCCGCGATCCAACACCGCTTATAACAGCCCCATGAGCGATGTCGCGGCTGACAAATCCCTCGACAAGCCCTTGCGCCGGGGTTGGACGACTGGCGCCTGCGCCACGGCGGCGGCGCGGGCGGCTTTCGTCGCGCTGCATGGCGGGGCGGCGCCCGATCCGGTCGAAATCGCGCTGCCCTCCGGCCAGCGCGTCGCCTTCGCGCTGAGTCAATTCGAACTGGGCGCCGATTTCGCCCAAGCCGGCGTCGTCAAGGACGCGGGCGACGATCCCGACGTGACGCATGGCGCGACCATTCTCGCCCGGGTCTCGCGCAATTCGCCGGACGCCGGCGTAACCTTCAGGGGGGGGGAGGGCGTCGGCGTCGTGACGCGGCCCGGTCTGCCGCTCGCCGTCGGCGAACCCGCGATCAATCCGGTCCCGCGCGCGATGATGCGGGAAAACCTCGCCGAGGCGGCGCGGGAGCTTGGCGTCGAGGCTGACGCGCTGGTCGAGATTTCCATTCCCGGCGGCGAGGAGATGGCGAAGCATACGCTCAACGGACGGCTCGGCATTGTCGGCGGCCTGTCGGTGCTGGGGACGACCGGCATCGTCGTGCCCTATTCCTGTGCCGCCTGGATCGATAGCATTCATCGCGGGGTCGACGTGGCGCGCGCCTGCGCCATTGCGCATATCGCCGCGACGACTGGCTCCACGTCGGAAAGCGCGGTCCGCGCGCTCTATGATCTGCCCGAGGCGGCGCTGGTCGAAATGGGCGATTTTGTTGGCGGATTGCTCAAATATTTGCACAAGCATCCCGTGGCGAAGGTGACCGTCGGCGGCGGCTTCGCCAAGCTGACCAAGCTCGCGCAGGGCCGGCTCGATCTGCACTCCGGCCGTTCGCGCGTCGATATGGCTGACCTCGCGCGAATGGCCAACGATGCGGGCGCCGACGCGGCGCTGGCCGAAAAGATCGCCGCCGCGAATAGCGCGCTGGAGGCGCTACGACTGGCGCAGGGCGCCGGCGTCGCTCTGCCGGCGCTGGTGGCGCGGCGCGCATGGGAGACGGCGGCGCGGGCTTTGGATAACGAGGAAACGGAATTGGAAATACTGGTGTTCGACCGCGACGGCGCGCTGCTGGCGCGCGGCGATTCTCGCAAGGCGGCGCGATGAGCGAAAACCCGTATCTGACGCTGGTGCTCGGCGGCGCCCGCTCTGGCAAGAGCGCCCATGCCGAGGGGTTGATCGAGAAATACCCGGCGCCCTGGAGCTATATCGCCACGGCGCAGGCTTTCGACCAGGAAATGAGCGCGCGAATCGCGGCGCATCGCGAAAGGCGCGGGGACGGGTGGGTTACAATCGAGGCGGCGCTGGAACTGGCGCGCGCGGTCTCGGAGGCGCCGGCCGACCGAGCCATGCTCGTGGATTGTCTGACGCTATGGCTGTCGAACCGGCTCTTGGCGCGCGCCGATCTGTCCGCCGAGCGCGTGGAGCTTGTCGCCGCGCTGTGCCGCCGCGCGGGGCCGACCGTCGTCGTATCCTCCGAGGTCGGCCTCTCCATCGTGCCCGAAAACGCGCTCGCCCGCGCTTTCCGCGACGCGGCGGGGGAACTGCATCAGGCGGTCGCGCGAATTTCCGGCCGGGTCGTGCTCACGGTCGCGGGCTATCCGCTGACCGTGAAGGACGTAACGCTGCGCTGAGATTTTTTCGGTTTCTTGTCGGCGGTGACGCCGCGCCGGGCTATAAAAAATGGGCGGGAACGGCTCTTTTCCAGAGCCGTTCCCGCCCATCGCCGATTCGCGTCCGGCCTATGTCTAAAGGTCCGCTGGCGCGATGGGGCGCACCGCCGAGCGTCAGTTGGCGCAGGTCACACCGCGCTTGACCTGGACGTGGCCGCTGGCGTCCGTGGTTTTCGTCACGACGAGCGTGCAGTCTTCGTCCTCCGCGTCGAAGGCGCGGCCAACTCTTATGGCTGGTCCACGCCCCAGTGGCCGTATTCCTGTCGCGGATTCGCCCATGTCGTGGCCGGCTGCCGCCACGGGACTGGCGGATGACGTGGGGATTGTTTCTCTTCCGATCGACGCCGAAGGCGTGGCCGCGACGGCGGCGCAAAGGCCGGCGGCCGCGGTTACGGCGAGGACAATCCGCGACGTGCGGTTGGCGAATGGGTTATCTCGCGAAACGACCATGTGAGCCCCTCTCGGAAGGGTGTTCGGGATTTGCCCGACGATGGCCGCCTAGCCGCCTAGCTTCGGGTTCCTCTTATTGGGAGAGAAACGCGAGCGCGGCGCGATTGGTTGCGTCCTTCATAAAAAATTTATCCGAATCGGCTTGGCGAAAAAGGCTTGGCGGAAAATTAGCGCTTCAGCAGCGTGATCAGGCTCGACGTGTCCCAGCGCCGGCCGCCGAGCTTCTCGACGCCGGCGTAAAACTGGTCGACCAGCGCCGCGACCGGCAGTTGCGCGCCGTTGCGGCGGGCTTCTTCGAGACAGATGGCGAGATCCTTGCGCATCCATTCCACCGCGAAGCCATGGTCGAACTCGCCAGCGAGCATGGTCGCGGTCCGGTTCTCCATCTGCCAGGACTGCGCCGCGCCATTCTTGAGAAGGTCGATGACGGCTCCCGCGTCGAGCCCGGCCTCCACCGCGAAGTGCAGCGCCTCCGACAAGCTCTGAATGAGGCCGGCGATGGCGATCTGATTGACCATCTTGGTCAATTGCCCGGCGCCGCTCGGTCCCATCAGCCGGCAGGCGCGGGCGTAAACCGCGATGACGGGCTCCACTCGAGCGAAATCGTCCTCCGCGCCGCCGCACATCACCGTGAGCGCGCCCTTTTCGGCGCCCGCCTGGCCGCCAGACACCGGCGCGTCGATGAAGCCCAGGCCAGACTGCCGCGCCAGCGCGAAAAGTTCGCGGGCGATCTTCACGGAGGCGGTGGTGTGGTCGACGAATATCGCGCCGGGCTTCATGCCGTTCAGCGCGCCGGTCTCGCCCAGCGTCACGGCGCGCAGATCGTCGTCATTGCCGACGCAGGCGAACACGACATCGGCGCCCTCGGCCGCCGCGCGCGGCGTCGGCGCGGAGCGGGCGGAAAACTCCCTTGCGAAGCGCTCGGCCTTGGCGGCGGTGCGGTTATAGACCGTGACCGCATGGCCCGCGCGCGCGAGATGCCCGGCGACGGGATAACCCATCACCCCAAGGCCAATGAATGCGACGGTTCGTCCCGTGGTCATGCGCCTCAACCGCCGGTGGTGCTCATGTGGCGGACGATAGGCTGCGTCCCGGCGGGGCGGTCGATGATGAAGTCGTGACCCTTGGGCTTGCGGGCGATCGCGCCCTCGATCGCGGCGTGCAGCAAGGCGTCGCTCAGGCTCTCGCGCAGCGGCGCGCGCAAATCG
>PLAI01000200.1 GCA_003134075.1 Methylocystaceae bacterium
GGGCGCGGGACTGCTGGTCAACGCCACGAGCCAGGGCATGATCGGCCAGCCGCCGCTCGACATAGCGCTCGACGCGCTGCCCTCGAACGCGCTCGTCGCGGATATCGTCTACGCGCCGTTGGAGACGCCGCTTTTATCGGCGGCGCGCCGGGCCGGCCTCACGCCGATCGACGGACTCGGCATGCTGCTGCATCAGGCGCGCCCGGCCTTTCGCGACTGGTTCGGGATCATGCCGGACGCGACGCCGACGCTGCGCGCGCTGATCGCCGCGACGCTGTAAGCGCAACGCAATCCCTTCTCCCGTATACGAGAGAAGGACTCGCGCTCATGCCGCGAAGAAGAACAATTTTGGCGGCGGCACGACTTCACCGGCGAGCTTCGCGAAGCGATTGAAACGCTCGGCGGCGAAACGCGACTGCAATTCGACAACCTCGGTCAGGCTCTTCGCCTTGCCGAGCGCCGAAGCGAAGCCCATCATCGCCTGAGCGTTCTCGCTCCAGAGCTCCACGCTCTTAAAGGCCCAGGCGGCGGCCTCCGGCGTCGCGATTGGCGTCGAGGCCGAGATCGCAAATCCCGCCACGCTCTCTTGCGGCGCGACGACCGGAACTGCTTCCAACTCTATGACTTCCACGAAGGCCGACGCTTCCGGCGCTTGGGGCGCGAGCGCGGCGGCGATAACCGCTTCGTCGACCGCGGCGCTCTCGATCGGGACCTGCTGGGCGGGCGGGGGCGCGACGGGCTCGCTCTTAACGGAAGGCGCGACCGCCGCGCTCTTGGCGGCGGCGGGGGCGGAAGCCTCCGGCGCGCTCTTGGTTGGCTCGGCCGCCTTGGCTGGCTCGGCCGTTTTGGCGGCGGCGCCGGCGGCTGTCCATTTGGACTTATTGCTTGGTTTATTCACGGTCATCGTCTTGGACTCCGTCGTTGAATGTCTTCGAAGGCGACGCCTCGCTCAAGAACTCCAACGCCGTCGTCGCGGGCCGCCTCGAATTTGAACGCTTACTTGGGGCTCGCGGCCTTGGTGAAGGCGGCGCCGATTTCCTTGGTCTGCTCCTGGAACGCGGCGCCGAGCTCCTTGGTCTGCTCCTGGAAGGCGGCGAACTGGCTCTTGGCGAATTCGGTCTGGAGCGTCAGGACTTCCTCCACGTCCTTGGCCTGCACCAGCTTCGTGGCGAGGTCGAAAGCCGCCTTGACATTGGCCTCGGCGTAGCCGAGCGCGGTCGCGCCGACTACCTTGGCGCCGGCGGCGGCGGGAATAGCCGAGGTGTCGACGGCGGCGATGGCCTTCTGCGCGGCGCCCGAAAAACCTTCGAAGGCCTTGCGGGCCTGCTCGACGCTCTTTTCCGCGAATTCACGGACCTCGGTCGGAATCTGATAGCTCGGGCTGGTCATCTAGTCTTCTCCCTTTGACAAACGGCGTCCGCGGCGAGGAGCGAACCGCCCCGCCGCGTAAATTCAAGCTCGCGCGCCGACGCCTTGGCGACGAACCGACGCAATATTACCGATTCAATTGTGCGATGCAACATAAATTGTGCGCTGCATTTAAGCTCCTGATAAAAAAGCGGCGCCGCGCGTTCCCCGCTTCCGCTCGCGGCTATTTCGGCGCGGGCGCCCCGATATCGGGGAAGCATTGCTTTTGTTGTCGCCGCGGAGGACATTTCACGTTCACAGCTGGCTCACATCACGGTCGTCGCCCCGCGCGGGATCTCGCCAACCGACTGGAAATCGCTCAATGATTGCCACTATCAACGATTTGATGGATAAAATTCGCCAATTGGAAGCCGAGCTGGACGCGGAAGTCGCCCAACGTCGAATCGATCTGCACGTCGGCATGGAGAAAGGGCGGATCTTTTTCGAGCAAGAGATTTTGCGTCGGCATCGCGAGCTGAGGACGCGGCTTTCGACATATATTCTGAACGCGCGGCCGCTGGTGGTGCTCACCGCGCCGGTCATCTATGCGCTAATCGTGCCGTTCGTCTTGCTCGACATCTTCGTCACGATATATCAGGCGATTTGCTTTCCAGTTTACGGCATCCCCAAGGTGCGGCGCGCCGACTATCTGGTGTTTGATCGTCACCACCTCGCCTATCTCAACGCGCTCGAAATCATCAATTGCGCCTATTGCTCCTATGGCAACGGGGTGATCGCCTATGTGCGGGAGATCGCGGGCCGCACGGAAAAGCATTGGTGTCCGATCAAACACGCGCGGCGCGTGATCGGGGCTCACCCGCGCTACGCCGAATTCGTGGACTATGGCGACGCGGACGCCTATCGGAAACTTTCCGCGCAAATGCAAAATCCGAATAAACCCGCGGATTGAAGCCGCGTATCGGACCGAACGGTTACGGCGCGAGCGTTGGAGCCGCGTCAATCCCGAGCGCCTGCTCCAGCCCGCGCGATCCACTGATCGCGTCCGCGAGCGTGTAGCGGTCGAGCGTCTGGAAGAAGGCGTTCAGCGCTTCCTTAAAAATTCGCTGCAAGCCGCAGCGGCCCGTGATCACGCAGTTTTCGGGGGCGGCGCCCATGCACTCGGCGAGCGCGAAATCGTTTTCGAGCTTGCGCACGGCCGCCCCAATCGAAATTTGCGACGCCGGAACAGCCAGCCGCAAGCCGCCGCCACGCCCCCTCGTCGCCTCCACGAAGCCGTTCTCGATCAAGCGCCCCACCACCTTGCGCAAATGGTTTTCCGAGATCGCATAGGCCGCCGCGATCTCGGGGATCGTGGCCCCACGCTCGTCGGCGACAGCTAGGAAGATGAGCGTTCGTAGGGCGAAATCGCTGTAAAGTGTCAAACGCATGGTCCGCGCCCCTCTTGCATTATCCCAGTCCCGGCGTTAAAGATGCATATGATATACATCTTTTAGAAGAGGAGAGGGAAATGCCCACATTATATGAACGCCTCGGAGGCGCGCCGGCCGTCGACGCCGCGGTCGACATCTTCTATCGCAGAGTGCTCGCCGACGGCCGCATTGCTCGCTTTTTCGATAATGTAAATATGGAAGAGCAGATCGCAAAGCAAAAGTCCTTTCTGACGATGGCCTTTGGCGGCCCCAACAAATACACCGGCAAGGATATGCGCGAAGCGCATAAGAAGCTCGTCGCCAAGGGCTTGAACGACATGCACGTCGATGCGGTCGTTGAGAATCTGTCAAGCACCCTGCGCCAGCTCGGGGTTAACGAGAAGGACGTGCTGGAAGTCGCGGCGCTCGCCAATTCCGTCCGCGCCGACGTTCTAAACCGTTGATGTGGCGCGCATGACCTTGCTGACCTACCGGAGCGCGGCGATAGATATCGAGCCGGGCGAGGACGTTCTTTCGGCCCTGCTAAGGGCCGAGATAGACGCTCCTCATTCGTGCCGCGCTGGCGTTTGCCAAACCTGCTTGCACCGCGCCGTCGAGGGCGCTCCTCCCGCCGCGGCGCAAGAGGGTCTGACCGAGGCGCAGAAGGCTCAGGGCTACTTCCTGGCCTGCGTATGCGTCCCGAAAACGCCCTTGACCGTCATCCCGACGGACGAGGCGGCGGCCCGCTCCGAGGTCATCGTCCGCGCGATAGATCGTCTTTCCGGCGACGTCGCGCGGCTATATCTGGAACATGGCCCGGACTTCAGCTACCGGCCGGGCCAGTTCCTTGAATTGATCACGCCCGAAGGGCTCGGCCGGCACTATTCAATCGCCAGCGTGCCGGAAGAGGACCCCCACGTCGAACTCCATATCCGGCTTCATCGTGGGGGGAGAATGAGCGGCTTCGTCTCGGAGCAATTGTCTCCGGGCGACCGCCTCCACGTCGCCGGCCCGCTGGGAACCTGCTTCTACGAGGGGGTCGATCCCGGCCAGCCATTGACGCTGGTCGGCGCCGGCACCGGCCTCGCGCCGCTCATGGGCATTTTGCGCGACGCGCTTCGGCGCGGTCATCACGGGCCGATCCGGCTCTATCATGGCGCGCGCGAGCGCGCGGGCCTGTACCTCCACGATCCGCTGGAGGCGCTCGCGGCAAAGCGCGAGAACTTCACCTATGTTCCGCGAGCCCTGAGCGATCCGGGGCCTGAAGGCGGCGACGTCGCGGCCGCCGTGCTGGAGCAGGAGCTAGCGCTGAAGGAAACCGCATTCTTTTTGTGCGGGGGGGAGCGACTGGTCGGCCGCCTCAAGCGCGATTTGTTCATGAAAGGCGCCAGTCTGAAACAAATCCGGTCGGACGTTTTTCTGGCCGCGAATTAGCCGGAGTTGCGCGGCGTTTATGGGATCCGCTTGCCCGTGGCCAGCGGTGTCGCGTTGCTTGTTTTTATGGAACGCGGTCGCGCCGCCGAATTATTTCGCGCGAACCAGGACGAAAAAACCTGCTTTTTCCTTTAATAGGCCTTTCTGCGTGGCGCGCTGTTCTCAATTTTTGCGCTTCTATTCGCCGTCCTGCGCCAGAACGGAAATGATCGGGCATAACCCTTCGGCCTGCCCCGTATCGCATTGCCGCACGAGCGCCGAGAGCGCGTCGCGCACCGCCCCAAGGTCGAGCAACTTCCGCTCGATCAAGGCAACCTTATGCGCCGCCAGTTCGCGCGTGTCGGCGCAACAATCCGCGCCGTCCAGCCGTAAGAGGCTGGCGATTTCCTCCAGTGTAAATCCTAAAGCCTGCGCGCGTTTGATGAAGCCGACGCGCTTCGCCATATCAGGGGGATAGTGCCGGTAGCCGCGAAACGGCTTGCGGGGTTCGTCGAGCAAGCCGCGCCGCTGATAGTAGCGAATGGTTTCGACACTCACGCCCGCCGTCGCCGCCAGCCGTCCAATCGTCATTGCATGCTGCATCAATCCGCCCTTGAGTCCGTACCATACTACGGAGTTTAGATTAGTGTCGCTGGACAAATCCAGAAGGGTCAAGATGGCCAGACTGAGCGCAAAAACCTCACTAATTGTTGGCGCGGCCGCCGCTGTTGGCGCGTCTCTCTGCTGCGTCGGGCCGCTCGTGCTGCTCGCGCTCGGCGTCGGCGGAACGTGGATCGCCAACTTGACGGCGCTTGAGCCGTACCGTCCGCTCTTCATAGGCTTGACGCTGCTCTTCCTCGGCTTAGCGTTCCGCCGCGTCTACCTCGTCCCGCCGGCCTGCGCGACGGGCGCATTCTGCACCGATCCGCGCACGGCCAAACGTCAACGTCTGACCTTCTGGATAACCGCCCTGCCGCTAGTCAGCCTCCTCGCGGTGCCGTGGCTTGCGCCGCTGTTCTACTGAAAAGAGCCTTCACCATGCGCCGATTATTGCTCACCGCCGCGCTCGCCCTGTCGCCGCTCGCGGCGCTGGCGGGTGCGCCGCAAACCGTCACCCTTGACGTGAAAAACATGACCTGTTCTGTCTGCCCGATCACGGTCAGGAAGGCGCTCGAAAAGGTGCGGGGCGTGGCCAGTGTCAAGGTCGATCCAGACACCAAAACCGCAACAGTGACTTTCGATCCTGACAAGGCCAATGCCGCAGCGCTGATGAAGGCGACGGCGGAAGCGGGCTATCCGGCGAGCGTCAAGTAGGAGAACAGCGACGGCGATGCAACTTCAGTCCACCATCACTTGCCCGTCCTGCGGGCATCAATCTACCGAGACGATGCCAACGGACGCCTGCCGGTTCTTCTATGAATGCAGCGGCTGTGGCGCGATGCTCAAACCCAAGGCAGGGGATTGCTGCGTGTTCTGCTCTTATGGCGACGCGCCATGCCCGCCAATACAGGAAGCGAGACAGCATGGCCGCGCCGCCGGATGCTGCTCGGGCGGATAAGGCTACACGCTAAATTCGGATGGCCATTTTATATGGAACGCGGTGGCCCCGTCGAATTATTTCGCGCGCGAGGGTCAAAAAGTGCGTTTTCACCACATATCGCGGAAGGTTTCGAGTAGCGCGCTTTTCTCGATTTCCGCCCACGGGCGCGTCGCGTCAGCGGCGAAAGTTAAAGCCGACCCCCTCCCGCCGTTCACCATGAATCGCCATTTCAGTTAAAAAACCATGGGCTCGGATAGACCGCGAAGCGGCGAGCGATTAAGTTCCCTTTAACCGAGAGCGGCGCGGGCGCGACGGCGGTCGCGTGCCCGGCGTCCATCGCGGCGGCTTCGT
>PLAI01000344.1 GCA_003134075.1 Methylocystaceae bacterium
CTTGAAAGGATTGGAGTTATTTGATTCGAATGAGGCTTTCTGATTCGGAGAGCCTGCCGTGAAGCTGAGAACCATGTTGCAGAACGTGCCCGACCCGCGCGGCAAGCAAGGGCAGGACTACTTTCTATGGTCGATTTTGGGGCTGATCGTGGTGTCGCTTTTGTGTGGACGACGCGGAATGTTGGCGGCGTTTCATTTGGGGCGCAGCCTGAACAAACGCCAGCGCCTGGCGCTTGGCTTCACAAAAGGCGTGACGCCCTGTCATGCGACGCTCACCGAAACCCTGCGCGCCATCGACGGGCGCGCACTGGCGCAGGCGCTGGGCGCCGTGTGTTTCGCCGAAGGCGAGGACCAGCGTCACATCGCCATCGACGGCAAGACGATGCGCGCCAGCAAGGACGGCGACGGCCATGCGACGCATGTGTTGTCGGCGTTTTGCGCGGGTCTGCAATCCATTCTCGGCAACGAGGCCTCGCGCGGCAAGGGCATAGAGATTCCCGATGCATTGAAGCTTCTGGACCAGCTCGATTTGAAGGACAAAATCGTCACCGGCGATGCGATGTTCTGTCAAAAATCGATCGTAGCGAAGATCGCCGAGAAAGGCGGCGGCTACGTGTTTCCGGTAAAAGACAATCAGAAGAACCTACGGGAGAATATCGCAACGGCTTTCAACGAGCCGGTTTTTCCCCCTCGTCTCGTTTGAGGGCGCTGTCGAAAAGGCGCATGGGCGCATCGAACGGCGTTCGATCGACGTGCTTCCAGCAAACGCCGCCGGCATCGAGAACGATTGGTCGAGCGTGAAACACATCTGCCGCGTCACGCGCTTTCGGCAAGGTAAGAAGAACGGCCAATGGAACGAGCCCGAGAAGGAAGTCGTTCATCTGATCGCCCGTTTTCCGAATGGCGAGGCCTCGCCCGAAGCGCTCTTGTCCGCCAATCGCGGCCATTGGGGCATAGAGATCATGCATCGAAACAAGGACGTCATCCTCGGAGAGAGGCTTATCCCGCTGACTCAGGTTCATCTATATGTAGTGGCAGGGTGTCGCAGGCGATCTGATTTTTTCGCGGGCTCGCGCGCCCGACGATGTCCCGATAGCTCGCCGGCGCGTGGTTGGCGGCGAGGCCGAGCATGGTCTCGAACGAGACGTGCCGGTAAAATCTGCGATTGTAGCGAAACACGAATTCATCGAGGTAGGTATCGACGTGCTTGCGACGCAAGCCGTGATACGTGCCGAGCGCCCAGCGCTTCATCAACGCGAACGCACGGTGGCTCCACGGGAGAACGATGTTCGCCGCCATCACGCCAACGACGCGCGGATCGTGCCGGTAATCGCCGGCAACGCCGGGATAAGACGCGTGTCCATCGGTGATCAGGGTCGCGCCCGGCTTCACGTTGGCGCGCACGAAGGCTTCTAGCGACGCGGCGGAGTTGTCGGCGATCACGGCGAGGCGCAGGCGCCCCGAGCGCGTGTCGAGGTACTTCGCGCCCTTGCGCCGGGGCTTCGACTTGTTGGTGTCGCGCTCGATGACCTCGACCGCTCCGGCAATCAGAATTTTCCCCGCGTTGCCGGGCTCGAAGAACGCGTCGCCAACCCGGAACGGAATCTCTGTCTGATCGACCTCGACGACGCCTTCGAGAAGTTCGCGGTTCGGATCGATCATTGAGCGCCGCAGCTTTTGCGTCAGCAGCCAGGCCGTCTTGTAGGTGACGCCGAGTTGGGCCTCCAGTTGCAGCGCCGACATGCCGTTGGAGTGCGTCGTCATCAAATGCGCGGCCTGAAACCACGTCGTCAGAGGCAGTCTCGAGCGGTGCATGACGGTGCCGGCGGTGAGTGAGGTCTGGCGTCCGCAATCCAGACATTCGAACAAGCGCGGACGAGTCTTAAGCGCGTTGGCGCGGCGCCTGCCGCAAGCGGGACAAACGAAGCCGTCGGGCCAGCGACGCTTGAACAGGAACGTGGCGCAACTCGCCTCGTCGGCGAACGCCTTCTGAAACTCGGCGAGCGAACGGCCCCGCGCCATGCCCTGGCTTCGTCGCGATTCCGCGCACGCTCGCGGACCGCTCAGACACAACATATAGCGGAACCTGAGTCAAAGGGATAAGCCTCCTCGGAGAGGACGGCTACACAAATCGAAGCGACGAAGCGCCGCGAAACATCTTTTCCCTTATTGGCTTCGCGCTCAAAATATTGAAATCCGTCTCGCCCTCTCCAACCCGAGCAGTCGAACAGTTCCAGGACGACAGGAACAAGGCCTTGCGCTTGTTCGCCGCGTGATCCCAGATTTTACTGAATCGCCTTGGCGTCTGCCGATCTCGCGTATCTTTGTAAGCTCTCTTGGGATATCTTTTTGTTGATCCGTTCCGGTTCCTCGCTTCTCAGGCGGTGGGCTCGGTTACGGCCGGCGTAGACGGGTGGCTGTGTTTCCAATAGGCCAGCACCATCAGCCCAATCAGCACGCCGCCCAATATGAATGGCACCCACTGCATCAGAGTCGCGCCGACCGAGAATTTGAAGGTCTGGGTTTCCTTCTCGCCATTGTCCTTCGTCAGCGTGACCAGGCCCATGTAATGCCCGCTTTGATTATATTCATGCTCGAAACTCAACGTGCCGGTTCTGTATAGCTTGGCGGGAAAATGCACTTCGGTCAAAGGATCGAGATCGCCCTCGAGATTCAACGGCGTCAAGGGATCGCGAATGATCCGAATCTCGATCGGCATGTCTCGAAACTTCGGGTTCTCGATGTCGAAAACCATGATCACCTTGCCCGTCGAAGGGACCTCTTCGCAATATTCATTGCGCGATTGACCAGGCAAATAAGCGGTGATGTGGATCATGTCATAGCCAAACATGACCATGCACATATTTCCCATGCTCATCGCCTCGGGACCATCCCCGCCGGCTCTGGCCAAAGATGCTGATAAAAGAAGAACCAGCGCCGCCAGAACCCCGGCCGCGGCGCCACGGAATTTATTCGTGCTCATAGTGAGATCGCCTCGTCGTTGAAGTTGACTGTCTCACGCGGCGGCCTTTTTCTTGTCGATGAAGGCGTGCTTGTAATACAGCCCGAAACCGATGAGACCGGCGGCGCCGAGAACGAGGCCGGTTAGGAGATCCTTGCTCGCCGTTTCGCCGACCGCAAAGGGGAAGCGCGAGACATATTCCTTCGATCCGTCGTCGTTGCGAGCTTTCACCAGGCCGATGAAATTGCCCTTTTTGGTGAAATTGTAATCGAAATTCAGCGTGCCGGTCTTGTATTTTTTGGGAGCGACGTAAATCTCGGTGTTGGCCTCCATGTTCTCGTTATCGTCCTTTTGGCCGACATTGCGCAGGATGCGGATTTCCAACGCCATATCGCGCAATTCGTCCTGCTGGGCGTCGAGCACGATGATGGTGGGACCGGCGTCGGGAATGTCGTCGCAAAACTGCTCGCGCGATTTCTGTGGTTGATAGCCGGTGAAGGTCATCGTGTCCGGCCCGATCTTCATAATGCATTGGCCTTGATCGATGCTGACGCCGCCATGCGCCCACGCCTGCCCGGCGAAACCGGCGACCCCCAATAGCAACGCGCCCAGGAACCTTACGTTCATCGCTTTTCTCCCCGCCTCGAAGGGCTGTTTTGTTTTTTCCTTTTCCGCCGCGCGCAACGATCGAGCCCCCGTCCGCCATTCGAGTTGAGGCGGCTGGAAGAGGGCTCGATCGCCGCGAGGGCGCGAACTTTTTGTTCTTCACGGCGACCCCGTAGCTTTTCGCGGCCCGGCGTCGTCATCGCCTCGCTTCGCGTCCTCCCCAATCCGCACCGATGTCGCCTCTGGAACAGGGCAGCCCCGAGGTTTTTTGGTTTCGGTCGGAAACGCGAACCTAAACTCACGAAACAGCCGCGACTGCGACAACTTTATCGTGACGCGATGTGTTTATATATCGTCAGCCGATATGTTGCAAGCCGGTCGATTAGCGGTATGATCACCGCAGGCCTTTTAAAGGAGCCTGTTCGCGGTTCTCGACGGATTGGCGGCAGGCGTCGATCGGCGCTTCGGGCAGAGGAATGGGCTTTGTCCTGTTTTTCGAAACGTCGCCTTGGTCATGGGCCATTTACGCGATTTACGCTGACGCGCCATGGCTGGGGACGACATTGCAGGAGAGTTTGTGACCATTTCGACGAGCGTAACCGACAATGCCCCTGGCGCAAGCGAGAGGAAACCGACCGACGAAGAATTGTCGGCTTTGGCGCGTTTTCGCGGCGCGCTACGGCGGTTCTTGGCCTTCAGCGAGCAGGCGGCGGCCGATCTTGGGTTGACGATGCAATGGTATCAGGCGCTGCTTGTCATCAAGACCTTCCGCGCGGACGATCACATCAGCGTCGGCGAACTCGCCGAACAACTGATGATCCGAGATCACAGCGCCGCGGAGCTGGTCTCGCGTCTTGTTCAAGCCAAATTGGTTAGGCGCAAGACCGATCCGTCCGATCGTCGTCGATCACTTGTGATCATGACGCCGGCGGGCGATCGACGCCTCGCTCAGCTCGCCGCGGTGCATCTGGACAGGTTGAAGGAAAACAAGGATGCGTTCCTGAATCTCTTCAGTTTTGACCAGGAATGACGTCGCGCCTCGATCAATCCAAAGCGCTTTGGTGTGTCCGAGATGTGGCTTCGGCCAATTCTATGTATGCCTACCGTGACCGCTTGGCGGTACCGATGAACCATTTAATCGAAACTATTGCAGATTCCCGGTAGAGCCGCTCGTTGCTGAGCGCTCCTACCGGGAATCTGCTTGATTATTGCACATACGGCCGATGCGGCGAGAGTGCAACAGGGTGGCAAGTTACCTGCAACGGCACGGTTGGTCTTTGCCCCAAAGGGCGGGCAATATCTTGAACCACACCAGAATCCCCCGCACCCCAATCAGAAAGCCCCTTGGAATGGATGAAAGTTTAAGGCAGGCCGTGGCGTTGCTCGCCGTCGCAATCATCGTTGCGATTGCCGCGCGACAGTTCAGGCTACCTTATACGGTTGGTTTGGTGATCGTGGGGGCTATCCTCACGCTCACGAAGCCAGACTTCGGGCTCCACCTGACCCATGATCTTATTTTTGATCTGATCCTCCCGCCCCTCTTGTTCGAGGCGGCGCTCTCCATCCCATGGCGTGAACTACGGCGCGATTATTTCCCGATCACTGTCCTTGCGACGCTCGGCACCGTCATCGCGGCGTGCGTCGTGACGGCGGGCATGATCTGGCTGTTGGACTGGCCTGTGCCCTCGGCGCTGGTGTTCGGCGTGCTGATAGCGGCAACCGATCCCGTGGCGATCATCGCCATGTTCAAGGACAACAAGTTCAAGGGGCGGCTGTGCCTCCTCGTTGAAAGCGAAAGCCTGCTCAATGACGGCGCGGCAACCGTTCTCTTTGTGATGGCCTTGGCGTGGGCGCAGTCCGCTGGACATGCGCAAGCGAGCCTTGAGATGGTCACAACCTTGGTGCGTATAGTCTTGGGAGGCGTGATAATTGGAGCCGCGTTCGGAGGCGTGGCCATCCTTGTCGCCAAGCGCACGTCGGAACATCTGATTGAGGCAGCGTTAACCACGGTCGCGGCTTACGGTTCGTTTTTGGCCGCCGAATACTTCGATGTGTCGGGCGTGCTGGCGACCGTGACCGCCGGACTCACAATCGGCAACTTGGATTTGCTGAGCACCAATGAGAAAGGCTATCTGAGCTTGAAAGGGCGCGAGTTCGTCATTGCCTTGTGGGAGTTTGCGGCTTTCCTGGCCAATTCTGTGGTCTTCCTCCTTATTGGCATTGATGTCGCGGCCGTGCCGTTTGAGTCCTATGGATTACGAGTTCTTCTGGCTTCGGTCGCGCTCGTGCTTCTTGGTCGGGGCTTGGTCGTTTATCCCCTCAGCTTGCTCTTTCATCGTTCCCGATGGGCAATTTCGCTGCGTGAGCAGCACGTCCTCTGGTGGGGCGGACTGCGCGGCGCGCAGGGACTCGCGTTGGCGCTTTCCCTACCGCCAACACTGCCCCTGCGTCATGAAATCGTGGTTGTAACCTTCGGCGTGGTCGCTTTTTCCATTGTTGTGCAAGGCTCACGATGCCTTTTTTGCTGCGAAGGCTTGGGTTTCCGCCGAGGTAGTGCCGCTTGGCAATTGAGAGATACAAGAGGCAACGCGAAGCGCCTGTAGCGAGAATCCATTTATGGAGCCCGCGGAACGCGCAACGAGGAACCTTCGCGATGGAACCGAAGCCATTGCGGCGAACCCCGATGTCCAAAGCCCGGCGGCTTTCGCCGGACGGTGCATGGAAGCGATTGTCGAACGAGACAATCTGAGGAAGGCGCAGGCGTCGCTTTAAGCGCAAGCTGGGAGCGCCGGGGGTCGACGGTATGACCGCCGAGGCCTTGGCGGCGCATCCACGTTAAAATCGGGAAGCATCTACGCCCCGATGCTAGCAATGCGAACGACCATGGCGAAAGACCTCGTTTCCGGCGTAGCCGACGCCGTGACGTACGACGCGCAAGGCTGGCTGCATCGATTCATCGTCCGGCCGGAACAGCGGCATCAACATGGAGTTGCCGAGCTCTTTCTGTAAGCTGCCCGTCTCAAACTGCGCGACTCTCGCTTTGTAAAATCGCGGGGATGCGTCGCTTGTCTGAGGTTGCATCATACTTTGGCGCAACAGGCTTGGACATTACATCGAGGGCGGCCACTACCGCGGAAATGCCGATCGGCTTATACAGGCGGGCTTGGAGATCAGGCGCGCGACCGAAGGATTGCGGCTCGACGAATTCGGTGGCGATGAAGTCTGACATGGTGGTTCTCTGTTACTGCAGGCGGGGGTAGACCAACGCACTTCCAGTGTGGCTTCTGGATAGTTGGAAAGGAACCCCCGCGGCACTGTGAGCAATTCCGCCGCGCGCTCTGCGATCCGGCGAAAAGCGGATGTCGGCGACGATAAACTTGCGCGCTGTCGCCACTCCCCACCACAGATTCAAGGCAGGCGAAAACCACTCCGCGACGCGTCTGGGATCGGGTCACGCCCAGAACAGCCCCGTTGGAAGCAACTCTCGCAAAAGCCGCACATTGCGCTAATGCGATCATCTCCTTCCACCTCGACTGTACACGCACTCTAATGCCACGAAAAACCCCACGCCGACCTACAGGCATCTCGTGACACAAGGCATATTATATCACGATGCGATATACCCGCAAGGGCATTTTTCCCTCTGATGATATTTCAGATGATATTTCAAGTGAGAGTCGATTGTGAAATTCATGGGTCCTTCACGATGCGCCGAACGCAAAGCATCGGGAAGGCGGCATAGAGGAATTCGTTTTCCACTATCACGATAGAGTGACTCCATGAGGCTCCGTATCGTCAACTGCAAGAGCGATGTCGACATCGACATGGATCGGTTGATTCCTATCGTAGGCAAATCGACGGCTATCCGCGGCGTGCTGGAGCATCACATGGCGACTTGAAGCCCATAACGATCGCGCGGTCGTCCTTTTCGCCTTTGACGATGAGTAGCAAAAATAATGCGCGAACATGATGCGCTCTTTAGATTTTTCATTCCCTTTCGGAGGGAGCCTAGACTAGAAAGAATTTCTAAAAGCGCCATATTCGAGGTCGAAGGAAATTTTACCGACCGACGCGCGAATGGCCACGCACGATGCTTGGCCGCTTTCTCGGTGGAGAATCGCATGTCCAGGCTAACGACAACGATCATCATGTTCATGCTTGCGTCCGCCGCCCAAGCCGGCGGATACAGCGGATACAATGACCCATACGGCGACCCCTACAGCGGCTCTCACGGCCCTTACAGCGGCTATCGGGACCGGTCCAGCAACTATCAAGACCCCTACGGCGTCTACCAGGATCCCGCCAGCATCTATCAGGATCCGGCCAGCGTCTATCAGGATCCGGCCAGCGTCTATCAGAACCCCTACAGCGACGTTTACATCCCTCGCAACCGTTAGCGTTGGCGGGCATGGCCTCGCCTCGTGCGGCGAAGCAGGATCGTCCCAACATCCTGAAACGAAGAGAGGACCGAGTCGAGGCGCGGCTCGAGCTCGGCTAACCGCGCGAAGCGGCTCGGATATTGTGAAGCCTCTTAGCCGAGGTGTGCGCTGCTCGTCAGGTTGAGGTTTATTTGCGACAGAGTCGTTCCCTGTCGCAAATAAACGTCAACGATGAACCCAACATAAACACGAATTCATGTCACTTTTTGCCGCGAACCAATCGTGGTAATTGTACGCGTTCGACTTTACGAAAACGTCAGTAACCAACCCTGTATCTCACCTTAGACGTCAATTTCATCAAACCGGTTATTTTCCTAACTCATTGATTACAGGCATATTGCCTCATCAATTACGTCGGTATCACGCACAGCCTTTTCCGAAATGATGTCGATGGTTGCGTTCCGACAAGTCAGCAGCGTCAAGCGACTCGCCTCACCTGCCGAGCACGTCGTCGCGCACGGAATCCGCCAGCGCCGCGACTTCTAGAATGTCTCTCTCGGTGACGCCGAGCTCGCGCAACGTCGTGGACACGTGTTCGATAAACGCGTCCACATGTGAATCATTGAGCCCCTTGACGACGAGATGCTTATGAGCCTGGCGCATATCCCTGCCGGTATAACGGTCGGGGCCGCCCAGCACCCAGCTGAGGAAGGCTTTCTGCATGGCGATCTGCCGTTCCATATCGACCGTCTCGAAGAAGGGGGCAATGCGGCCGTCAGCAAGCACCTTGCGATACAGCTGCTGCACGCCCGCGTTTACGGTGGTCTCCCCGCCCAGACGATCATACAATGTGGCCACTTTCTCCTGCCGTTGTGCTGCGGCGCGGTTTTGAGACACCCGGCTCGCTCAATTGGTAGGCCGCAGGCCTAAGGCGGCCAGCCTAGTGCTGTGGCGGAGCGTAAAGCAACCGAAAAAATGACACGCAAGGAGTTGAATGCCCCTCGGTCTCAGGTTGAAACCGAAGTCGGCAGCCAGGTCATTCAAAGGAAGATCGACGCCTCGGGATGCACAAACGGAAACCAAACCAATCCTACTCAGCCCGTCAATTGTCTCTCGCTAACCAACGCCAGCGGTGGCTTGAGGGCCGAGGGCCCCAACCACCGGCACATCAGCAGCATCGGCTGCCTCGCCACTTCCCAAGCACTGCCAACCAACCAGCCGTCGCCCCCATGGACGTTGTTGTTTCAGGCGCCCAAATCTAGCTCACCCGCCAAGCCACGCTCCTCGCCGCCTCGACGCGTTCGATCGTATCGGTCGCCCGGTTCAACGAGCCGAGCACGGTTTTGTGAATCAATTCGCGTGTGCGTGCATCGTCGTCCGGCAATTTCTTTGCCGTCATCATGCCTTTGACGATCTCGCGCGTCGTCACCGGCCCGCTGCATCACGCAGGACGTCATGCTTGCGCCGACGACATTCGCCCGGACGAAATCAGTCGTTGCGCCTGCGCGGTGGTGTCGGTTGGAATGTTTCGGGCTCGACGTTCGGATCAAACAGCCGCATGGTCGCTTCGAGGCGCGCCAGATCGGCGCGATGCTGATCCACTTGATGCTGTAGACGTTCGATCGCGTCCGCGACTTCCAATCGCTTATCTCGATGCCACGAGCGTCCTTACGGTCGGTCTTGACCGTCATCGCCGAAAGCGCCGCCTTGACATGGGGAGTCTCCAAAAGAACCGTCTCGAAGCCGGCCTGCGCCAATCCGGCGTAAAGCCATTGCGACAACGGCCCGGCTTCGAGCCCGATCCGAACCACCGGAAGGCCCAGCTGCTTGAAGAAGGCGACGAGCGTATCGGGATCGCTCGCAACTTTCGCTTGCCTCATCGATCCCGGCATAATGTTCCATGGCTGTCCTCCGTCCCAGATGCTTGGGGCCGGTGCGCAACCAGGACCCCGTTTCGACATCATACGGGGGNNCGGGGGCCATTACGGCATCTACGTCATTTCGGACACCCAAATTCTCGTGGCGGTTTTACGGCAGACGACATAATCTCATATTGTGATATAGATTAGGTTGGGGTATGCGTCGCCTTAGGAAGGTGCGACGGGTGCCATAGGTGTGGTACGTCGAGCCTCGCCCAAGCGCTTTTTCACTCGTCGCGGAAGAGGCGGATTTAATCGGCGAATGTTGCGCCGAACGCTCCGATCCGTCCGGCATGGCGGCAAATATGCCTGGACGGCGTTCAGCCTAACTGCCCCCGCGCGTTGACAAAGAAAGACTATGAGTCATGACCGACCTTGGGACGTTTCGGGTTGACCTCGCGCTGATCGCGGGCGTGTTGGCAATGTGGTTCCGTCTTTGCTCTGCAATGTTTGAGGCCGTCATTGGAACGATCACGCAATTGAGCCTTGGCGCCACTTTGGGCGCGGGAGTATTTGGCGCCAAACTCGACTTGCAAATCCTCAAGCTCGCGCGGAAGGAAACTGCCTCCATCTGGTCCGTTAGCTTCCTCCTTCCATTCTTCGATTCCGCGGTGGTGGGTGAATATCTGCTGGGATTGGGATGGAGAGCCATGCCGAGTTGGCTTCCGGTCGGCGGCCTGGGAGAACTGCGGTGAGGGTCGTTCTGATGACCCATGCTCGCGTTCGTGTTGCCGGAGGCCCCTTAAATTGGGTTCACATTCCGTCTCTAGCCATCGCAACCGCCTCGTTCGCCCCTCTCTCGCCCTTGCGTGCGTCGTTGAGACAATGCGGAGGCTGCTTTTAGCCATGCCTCTGATCGACCCCCGTCCCTTGCGCGGATGGCGCTTTCTGCTACTCAACATTGTCCTTAGCCTGGGCAATGTGCTGGTCCTGTCCAATGTGCCGGGCTACACGGTTCTCTCGCCTTACGCGGCGGGCAATCTGCAGGGCGTGACGCCGAGCTTTGGCACCTGGGCGACGACCGACCATATGATGGGCATCGCTCTGGGCTTTGTGATCGCGCGTTGGTTGGCCGCGCGGTTTGGCGATTACCGGGTGCTTGTCGCCGCCTATGTTTTTTACGCGGCGATGTCACTCTCTTGCGCCATGAGCGACACGATTTATTTTTTCGTGGCCTCGCGCATTCTGCTGGGGCTCGCCGGCGGCGCCATAATCCCTGTTGGGCAATCCGTGCTGCTCGGCGAATATCCGGAGAACCTGAGAACGTTCGGCGTCGGGCTTTGGGGCGTGCTCAGCATGATGCCATTCATGGCCGGCACCTATCTGGGCGGCTGGTATTCGGAATTTCTCGGCTGGCGCTACCTGTTCTACTCCAACATTCCGGTCACGTTGCTGGCCGCCGGCGTCGTGGGTTCGCTGCTTTACGGCCGTGGGTATCAGCGGCGCTTCCCGCGTTTCGACTTCGTTGGTTTTTTCTTGTTGGCGGCGATTCTTTTAGGGTTGCAGACGATTTTCAACATGGGCAACGACTTCGACTGGTTCCACTCGCCTATCCTGGTTGGCGCGCTGATCGTGGTTGTCCTGGCGCTGCCTTGCTTCATCATCTGGGAACTTGGTGAACGGCATCCGGCGCTCGATATGCGGCTGTTCGCTCGGCGCAATTATACGATCGCCACGATCTGCTCGGTGGCCGGGTTCTTCGTCATTCAGGGATCCTTGTCGATTTTCGTCACTCAGATCCAGCTGCTACTCGGCTACAGCTCGTCTCTCGCCGGCGGCGTCTATCTTTCGATGCTGCTTTTGTCCGTGCCGTCCGCCGCCATCGTGCACGAGCTGTGCAAGCGTGTCGACGTCCGTTTGATCTGCTTTCTCAATTTCCTTGGTTTCGCGGTGACGCTGACCTGGCTCGGCCTATTCGACAAAACCGCCTCCTTCGATCAGGTCGCCTGGCCGATGACCTTTCTTGGTTTCTCGCTGGCGATGTTCTTTGCGCCACTTGCGAATCTCGCGATGGACGGTCTGCAAGGCTCGCAGCTCATCCGCGCGGCGGAGGAGTTCGTGTTGCTGCGCACGGTCGCCGGCGGCTTCGGCATCGCGCTGCAAGGCGTGGTTATATTCCGGCGCACGCCCTATCACGCGCTCGATCTTTCCGATCAATTCAGCGGCAGACGCTTCTCGGAACTGGATCTACTGACGCAACTCTCCGACAAACTCGAACCGCTGGGCTTCACGCCCCGCATGGCGACCAGTCAGGCCGGGCGCTTTCTGCAGCAGGAGGCGGCGTTGCTGGCCTTGAACGACGCCTTTCTGCTCGGCGCCGCCGTATTCGTCGGACTCGCCGCCGTCGTTTGGCTCGCCCGCGCCACCCACCCCTTGCGTCTGACCGCGGCGGAAGAGCTGAAACAACTCACGGCCCAAGAACTGATGGAACAAATATGACACGCCGGCGTCTTTCCGTCGCGCCTGCGGCCGGGCTTCTTTTTCTTCTCGGCGGCTGCGTGGAAACGGCGCCGTACGAACGCGCGCAATTCATCGAGTCCGCGGCGATGGACCGCACATTGGCGCGGTCCGGCGCGCCGATCGCGTCGCAAACCGAGGCGAGCTGGCCAACCGACGAATGGTGGCGCCGCTTCCGTAGTCCCGAACTCGACCGCTTCGTCGCGACGGCGCTGGCTGAAAATCAAAATCTGAAAAAGGCCACGGATATGTTGCGCGACGCCGAGGCCTTCTCGGAGGTCGAAGGAGCGCGGCTCATGCCGATCCTCAACGCGGATCTCGGCATGCGCCAATCGCGCATTCCCAATCATGGCGTGGTCGCCTCTTATAATCCCGCCCTGGCCGGCCTCGAAAAGACCATGGCCTACATCAACCCGCTGTCGCTTCACTATGAGTTCGACTTCTGGGGAAAGAACCGGGCGATCCTCGACGCCGCGATCGGAGAGGCCGCGGCGCAGGCGGCGCAAACCGAGGAGACGCGGCTGTTGCTGACGACCGCCGTCGCGCGCGCCTATTTTCGCATCCGCGCGCTGGCGAGGCAGGCGGACATCGCGGCCAACATGACAAAGCTGCGCCGCGATACGCTCGCGCTCGCACAAACGCGGTTCAGAACCGGAATCGACACCGCCGACGGCGTGGCCGAAGCGAGCGCCGAAGTCGAGGCCGCCGTCAAACGCGAAGCCGGCGTCAGGGCGCAACTGGACTTTCAGCAAAATTTGCTCGCGCGCTTCATGGGCCAGGGACCGGACGCCGGGCGCGACATTGTCGGCGCGAAAGCGATGAGCCAGCCGGCGACGCCTGCGTTGCCCCAACATCTTCCGATGGAGCTGCTCGCCCACCGGCCGGATGTCGCCGTCGCCATGCATCGCGCCGAGGCGGCCGCGGAGCGGATTCACGCAGCCAAGGCGCAATTCATGCCGTCCGTCGATCTCACGATTGTCGGCGGGCTGGAGTCCTCCAGGACGTCGACGGCGATCGACGATCTTGGCAAATACCTGTTCCGAACCTCGGCGATCGGCTACGCCGTCACGCCGAACATCCATCTGCCGCTGTTCCAGGGAGGAAGCTTGCGCGGCAATTTGGAGGGACGGCGTTCGGAATTTGACGAGGCGGTCGACGGCTACAATGAAACGCTGCTCAGAGCGGCGCAGCAGGTCGCCGACAGCGTGGCCAGCCTGAAGGAGACGCGCTCCGAGACGGAGGCGCAGCGCCGTTTGAGCGCCGCGCGGCGCGCGGAGCTCGAACTCGCGCGCACGCGCTGGCGCAGCGGTCTGAAGGACAAGCGCGAACTGCTGGCGCAAGCCCATGCCGCGCTCGAACAGAATTACGTGCTCGCCTCGCTCGACGCCGACTACCTGTCGTCGCATGTGGATCTGATCCAGGCGCTGGGCGGCGGCTATCTGGCCGGTCCAGAGGCATTCGCGCCGCGGCCGGAGCCGGAAACGGATCAGCTCACGCCGCTCGTCGACGCGATCGAGGCGCTCGGCGGCGGGTAGCGACGCCGACGAAGGCTATAACGAGATCCGGACAAACACGACCCTTTGGACAGCCCATGCCACTTAATCGCAAGACGGTCCGCGCCCGCCGCCTGATTTTCCTCTCGCTCGTCGCGCTGACGGCGCTGGCGGCGGGTTTGTATTTCCTGATCAGATGGAACACTCACGACCGCTTCTACGTCACGACGGACAACGCTTTCGTCGTCGGCAACATCATTCCGGTCCAAGCCGACGCGACGGGCGTCGTCGCCGAGGTTCTGGTCGAGGAAACCAACAAGGTGAAAGCCGGCGAGCTGCTCGTGCGGCTCGACGAACAACGCGCCAAGGCGATGCTCGATCAATTCGCCGCCGACTTGGCGCGCGCCGTGCGCTCGGTCGGCGGCCAATTCGCCGCGCGGCGCCAAGCCTGCCAAAAGATCGCCTCGCAAATCGCGCTGCGCGACAAGACCCGCCACGACGTCATGCGCTATCGCCAGGCGCTGCCGAGCGGCGCCGTCTCGCAACAGGTTTTGCAGAACGCCACGGACCAACTCGCCTCGCTCGACGCCGAGCTGCACCAAAGCCGGGCGGACTTTCAGTCCTTCGAGGCGCGGCTCGGCGGGCTGACCCTCACCAAGACTCCCGAGATCGAGGCGGCCACGGCCAAATTCGCCGAGAATTACATCGAATTCGCGCGCCAGCGCATCAAGGCGCCGGTTTCCGGCTATATAGCCAAGCGCAAGGCGCAGGTCGGCGACCGCGTGCGGCCCGGCGATCTGCTCATGCAGATCATTCCGCTCGATTATCTGTGGATCGAGGCGAATCTCTGGGAGAACAGCATGCAGCGCGTGCGGCCGGGACAGCCGGTGGCGGTCACGGTCGATCTTTACGGCAATAGCGCGTTGTTTCACGGCCGGGTCGAGGGCATCATCCCGGGCTCGGGCAGCGTCTTCGCCTTGCTCGCTCCCGACAATGCGACCGGCAACTTCATCCATATCGTCCAACGCGTGCCGGTGTATATCTCGCTACGCCCCGACGAGCTCGAAAAACAGCCGTTGCGGCCAGGGCTTTCCACCGTCGTCTCCATCGACGTGCGCGATGACGCTCAATCGCCCAACGCCTCGATCACCCGCATGGATCCCAAGGCCGCCAACACCGAAATTTTCGCCAATGAAATCGCCGAAGCCGATACGCGCGCGAAAAAAATCGTCAGCGAAAATCTCGTCGCCGGGCTCGACGCCGCCGTCGGCCCATGCCCAAGCAGCGAAGCGCGGGAATAGCTCGCTGTATGCGCTCATGGCCGCGCCCGCGGGTTTTCGAGGATTGGGGCATCCGTACAATCGGCGCGGCTCCAATGGCTGAGTCGACGGCGAGCCGAGCACCGGGGCGACGGAGGGGCGCGGGAAGCCAGACGGGCTCCGTATCGCTCCGGCTCCTGACGGCCGTTGTGCGTCGCCGCGGGCGCAAAATTGGTGCCGTCGACGTAAGGCTCGGGCAGCGTCTTCGCCCTGCTCGCCCCCGACAATGCGACCGGCAACTTCATCCATATCGTGCAGCGCATCCCGGTGTATATCTCGCTACGCCCCGACGAGCTCGAAAAGCAGCCGTCGCGGCCGGGGCTTTCCACCGTCGTCGCCATCGACGTGCATAATGTCGATCAATCGCCCAACGCCTCGATCACCCGCATGGATCCCAAGGCCGCCAATACCGAAATTTTCGCCAATGAAATCGCCGAAGCCAATTCGCGCGCGCAAAAAATCGTCAGCGAAAATCTCGTCGAAACCCCCAACGCCGCCGTCGCCGCATGCCCCATCCGCGAGTAACAGGCGACGCGCCATTCCATTCTCACAATTAAGGGCAGCTAATTGTTCAAACGACCGCGCCCACATCGTTATATAAAAGGCGCCGTCTGGCTCATTCGATCCAAATAGGATATGGACGCCGAACTTTCTCATGAGCAGTTCGAGACGGATATCGGCGAGGATGCCAGAAAAGGAAAGTCATGCAGCTGCGTTCGTAAGGCGCGGTTCTTCTGGCCCGCAAGGCGCGCATTGAGGTCGCCGTGAACGCACGATGAATGCTGGAATCGATGTGAGCGCCCGCTTTCAGAGCGGCTTCCTAGGTTGCGCGAAGTTACTTTCCGAAGCGCATGGCATAATATCACGTTGTGATATAGTGCTTAATATGATATCTGCCGATGCGTTACGGAGCGTAATTCATCGAGGCGGTTTTTCAAAAGGCGCGGGACCGCAGGATCCAGAATGATCCGTTTTCCTTCGCGCGGGAAGGCCGATCCGCTCGACACGGCGCGAATGCGCCTTGTCGAGCCTTTGGCCGCGCCGCGAGAGCGTGGCGACAAAAAGGATGATGAGACATGACCGAAGTTTGGGCGCTTGCTGCGTTTTGGTTTGGCCTCGCGCTGATCGCGGGCGTGCTCGCGAAGTGGCTCCGCATCTCCTCCGCGATGGCCGAAGTGGTGATGGGAACAATCGCCCAATTGATCCTGGGCGCGACCATCGGATTGGGAGTTCTGGGCAGCGACGAATCCTGGGTTAAGTTTCTCTCGGGCGTCGGCGTGATGCTGCTGACTTTTCTCGCCGGTGCCGAGCTTGAGCCGGACGTGCTCAAACTCAAATGGAAGGAGGCCGTCTCGCTTGGCTCCGTCAGTTTCCTCGTTCCATTCTTTCTTAGCGCGGCGGTGGCTCATTATCTGCTCGGATGGGGCGTCATGCCGAGTTGGCTCGCGGGGGTCGCCCTGGGGGGAACTTCGGTGGCGGTCGTCTACACCGAGATGATGCAACACGGCTTAAACGGCACGGATTTCGGCAAGGTGCTGCTTGGCGCTTGCTTCGTCACCGACCTCGGGAATGTTATCGCTCTGGGCCTTATCTTTTCGCCTTTCACGATTCGGACGGCGTTGTTTATTGCCTTCACCTTGTTGGGCGCCGTGGCTCTCCTCTGGCTTACGCCTCGGTTTTTCAGCCGATTTGGTGGACTACCCTCTGAACTTGAGACAAAATTCCTGCTTCTATTCCTTCTTGCGTTGGGATCGCTCGCCACCTGGGCCGATAGCGAGGCCGTGCTTCCAGCTTACGCCATAGGAATGGCGCTCGCGGGAACCGTCGGCAGGAATCATTCGCTGATCCGGCGGTTGCGCACCGTGACTTTCGGGCTGTTAACGCCTTTCTTTTTCATTCGTGCCGGCTATTTGGTCTCGTTAACGTCGGTTATCTCGGCGCCGGTGGCGTTCATTCTACTCCTTATCGGTAAAGTCGGGGCAAAGAGCATCGCTGTGTATCCTGTCGCCAAATATTACGGCTCTCCGCATAAGGAAGGCATGTATTCCGCGCTTCTGATGTCGTCGGGCCTGACCTTCGGAGCGATCGCGGCCTTGTATGGCCTGTCGCATGGTATTATCGACAAAGGCCAATATTCAGTGCTGGTCGGCGCCGTCATCGCGTCCGGCATCGTTCCGACAATGATCGCCAGTAATTTCTTTGTGCCTCATCACCTCCTGTCAACGGCAAAGAAGGCTGAGTCGCAAAAGGGCGAATAATCCGAGAGGCATAAAATGTTCCACAAAATCCTGCACGCCAGCGACGGTTCCGAGCAAGCCTTTCAAGCGCTGGCGTTGGCGCTCGCGCTCGCCAAACAGAACAACTCCGAGACGCACATGGTTTGCGTCGAGGAAGTGCCTTATGTGTCGGAATTGATCGAAGAAGCCCGCGACGCGACGAGAGCGGCGGGTAGTCGCATCGAGGGCGTTCTCCAGCGCGCGCGCAAAATGGCCGAAGAATGCCAGCTAACGCTTCATACGCACGTGATCACGGGGCATCCGGTGCGCGACATCATCAGACTCGCCGCCGATCTCGATGCGAATTTGCTGGTTATCGGGGCGCGAGGCCATTCGGGCTTTTACGGACGCCTGATCGGCAGCAAGGCGGAACGCATAACGCAACTCGCGCGCTGTCCGGTGCTGGTCGTGAAGCATGACGAAGCCAAGGTCTTCCGCCCGACGTTCGACAAAATTCTGCACGCCATCGACGGCTCCGAGCACTCCTTCCGGGCGCTGAAATTAGCGCTCGGGCTCGCCAAACTGAACAGCTCCGAATTGCACACGGTGTGCGTCGAGGAACTCCCGTATCCGGCGCAGGGCGAAGAAAATCGCCCGGTGACGCGAGAGGTGGGGGGTCGAATCGAAATGGTCCTTGAAAAGGCGCGCGCCATGGCCGAAGAAAGC
>PLAI01000018.1 GCA_003134075.1 Methylocystaceae bacterium
GTGCGATCGGTCGTCCAAACGCCGACGGCGTGTATGAACTCTCCCGCCGATATCGACGCGGAGTGCCCGACGACCGTGACGAGGTCGCGCTTACCGCGCGCCTTCACCTTCAGGACGGCGAAGCCATTTTCCTCATTGTGAAAAGTCACCCGTTCGACCGAGCCGACGAGCGTTTCACGCGAAGTGGTCGTGTCGGCTGCCGCCCGCAAGATGCTTCCTGGCTCCCAAAGGATCTCTGGGCCGACTATAGCAAGTCGAGCTGGCGACGCTCTGATGATCGCGCGGCCGCTGGAACGCCGCTCATCGCCAAATGTTCAGGGGTTTTGGCGGATCCTCGCCGATCGTCAGATTTCTTCGCTCTTGTCCCGGATTTCGAATTTGAACTGGAAACCCTCAAAACCCGAGATCATTCTGCCGAATTCGTCCCAGGAAACCTCACGGCCATCGATGACGAGCAGTGGCGTGCTCCCGCCTTGCTCCGAGTCCCAATCAATCCGGCCTCGAACCACCAAAGGGTCTGAAATCTGCAACCCGTGCTCGCTGTCGGCGATGTGCTTTACGCCAAGACCGCGTCGCATCTTTTCGATCAATCGGCCGAGCACCGCGAGTTGGTCTTCCTCAGGCTCGGCAATGACCTGAAACTGGTAGCCCGCCGGATTGCCATCGCGGAGTTCGAAGGCGTCCAAGGCGACGCCCGTTCCAAACAAAAAACTGCGGAAATGAAATTCGTGCGACTTGCCGGCACTGTCGGTCAGCCGCACCGGTTCGAACTCGACATGCTTGAAGTCGTCGAGACCTGCGGCCGTCGCGGCTTCGGCATTGAAACAGCGGTAGCAGAACTTTTTGTACCCTGTGTCCATCGAACCATAATCGACGATCTCGAAGCTCGGCGCGCGACGACCACAACCCTCGCACTTGATTTTCCGCATGGTATGATCCCGCTCGCCGCTGATAATTACGACCGTTTTCGAAGTCGGACCATAGAACGTTGGCTCAAGCAGCCCAACCCTGCGCCTCCGACGATATTCAGCTCGAGACCATCATCTCAGTTGGCGTTGCAAACGGGCCTCTCAAAAGTGAAGTGGCCGCCTAGCAGTCTGTCGGACTTAACGGGCTCGATGGGACGAAATGCGTTAGAATTGTTGAGTTGATTCTCGCGTGATGAGGGCTTCCTGTCGATGACCAACTTCCGGTCTATTGATCGAGAGACCGGATTTTTGCTGCCGCCCTCGGTGGACGAATGGCTGCCGCAAAAACATCTGGCGCGGTTTGTTGCGGAGGTGATTGACGGGCTTGACCTTCGAGCGATGAGCGGGAGTTATCGCGGTTCTGGATCGGCGTCCTATCATCCGCGCATGCTTCTCGGCATCTTAGTTTACGGCTATGCGACGGGGGTGTTTTCGAGCCGCAAGCTGGAGCGGGCGACTTATGATTCCGTGGCGTTTCGCTTCATCGCGGCCAATGATCATCCTGACCACGACACGATTGCCGCATTCCGGCGTCGGTTTCTCAAAGAGATCGAGGCGCTGTTCGTTCAGGTTTTACTGTTGGCGCGCGAGATGGGCGTGTTGAAGATGGGCACGGTTGCGCTGGACGGCACGAAGATCCACGCCAACGCCAGCCGGCATAGCGCGCTATCCTATGAGCACGCGGGCAAGATCGAGGAGCAATTGAAGGCCGAAGTCGCGGATCTCATGGCCCAAGCCGAAGCCGCGGATACGGCAAATGTTCCCGACGGCATGTCGATCCCCGATGAACTGGCGCGGCGCGAGGAGCGTTTGCGCAAGATCGCCGAAGCGCGAGCGAAGATCGAAGCGCGGGCCAGGGAGCGTTACGCGCGTGAGCTGGCCGAGCATGAAGCCAAACTCGCGGCGCGCGCGGCCAAGACCGCGGCGACGGGCAAGAAGCCTGGCGGCAAGCCGCCGCAGCCGCCAACCGAGGGACCGCTGCCGAGCGATCAGATCAATCTCACCGACGAAGAGTCGCGCATCATGCCGGCGGCCGGCGGCGGCTTTGAGCAGTGCTACAATGCGCAGGCCGCCGTGGCGGCGGGAAGCATGTTGGTAGTTGCTGTGGATGTGGTTCAGGCTCCCAACGACAAGCAGCAGATCGAGCCGATGCTGGACAAGCTCGAATCCTTGCCCACAGAATTGGGCGAGGCCGAAACACTGCTGGCGGACACGGGTTATTTCAGCGCGGGGAATGTCGAGGCATGCGAGAAGGCAGGGATCGACCCGCTGATCGCCATGGGGCGTCAGCCGCATCATCCACCGTTGCAAGAACGCTTCGAGGCGCCGCCGCCGGCGCCGGAAAATCCGACGCCGGTCGAAGCGATGGCGCATCGGCTGAAGACGCCGGAAGGCCGCGATCTATACGCCCTACGCAAACAGACCCCGGAACCGGTGTTCGGCATCATCAAATCGGTGCTCGGATTCCGTCAATTTTCGATGCGCGGACTCGAAAAAGTACGTGGCGAGTGGAGCCTTGTGACCATGGCTTGGAATATGAAACGGATGTTCGTCCTCAACCCCGCCTGAGGAGGCCATATGCAGTTTCGCGCAGCCCAAAGTGGCCTGGTGCAAGGTCATTAGACGGAGTCACAACCCGTTCTGGACACCATCAAGCGTCCGATGAACGTTCGCGCTCGCAAAACCTCCCCGGAGATCAGTCTGAAAGCCTCAGCCCGACAGGCTGCTAGGCGGCCTCCTCCCGATGCTTGCGGCTGAACGCCAAAATATAGTCCGTCGCGGCGCTGGCGGCCGCGGCGGCGGCGAAGATCGCCTTCTTGTCGTTCTTCAGGATCGCGAGATATTGAGCCATATACTGCGCGTGATCCGGACGCGGGTCATTGGTGATCCCAAGCTCCGCGCAAAGGAACGCCGCCGACAATTCCGCGATTTATCCTGACAGT
>PLAI01000221.1 GCA_003134075.1 Methylocystaceae bacterium
CGAGGCGATGGGCGACAAGATCGAATCCAAGAAATTCGCCTCGAAGGCCAATGTCAGCGTCGTGCCGGGCTATCTCGGCGTGATCAAGGACGGCGAGGAAGCCGTCAGAATCGCCGATGAAATCGGCTATCCCGTGATGCTGAAGGCGTCGGCGGGCGGCGGCGGCAAGGGCATGCGCGTCGCCTATAAGGCCGACGAAGTGGTCGAAGGTTTTACGCGCGCGAAGTCCGAGGCCGCGTCGTCGTTTGGCGACGACCGCGTGTTCATCGAGAAATTCATCGTCAATCCGCGCCACATCGAAATCCAGGTGCTCGGCGACAGCTACGGCAATGTGATCCATCTCGGCGAGCGTGAATGTTCGATCCAGCGCCGCAATCAGAAGGTCATCGAGGAGGCGCCGTCTCCGCTGCTCGATCCCGCGACCCGCGCCGCGATGGGCGCGCAGGCGGTGGCCCTCGCCAAGGCGGTCGATTATAATTCCGCCGGCACGGTGGAGTTTGTCGCCGGCCAGGACAAGAGCTTCTACTTCCTCGAAATGAACACCCGCCTGCAGGTCGAGCATCCGGTGACGGAGCTCATCACCGGCATCGATCTCGTCGAGCAGATGATCCGTGTCGCCGCCGGCGAGCCGCTGCAAATCAAGCAGGAAGACGTGAAGATCAACGGCTGGGCGGTCGAGAGCCGCATTTACGCCGAGGACCCGACCCGCAACTTCCTGCCCTCGATCGGGCGACTCGTGAAATACCGCCCGCCGGAAGAAAAGAGCGCCGGCGGAATCACCGTGCGTAACGACACCGGCGTCACGGAAGGGCGCGAAATCTCGATCCATTACGATCCGATGATCGCCAAGCTCGTGACCCATGCGCCGGACCGGCTGACCGCCATCCAGGCGCAGGCCGACGCGCTCGACCGTTTCGTGATCGACGGCATCCGCCATAACATCCCCTTCCTGTCGTCGCTGATGATGCATCCGCGCTGGCGCGAGGGGCGGTTGTCGACCGGCTTCATCGCCGAGGAATATGCTGGCGGCTTCGTCCAGCCGGAGCCGGCGGGCGAATTGGCGCATGTGCTGGCCGCGGTCGCGACGCTGATCGACCATATCGGCAATCAGCGCAAGCGCCGCATCTCCGGCCAGTTACGCAACGGCGCGCCGGTGCAATTCGCGCGCAATCGCGTCTGCCTGCTCGGCGACAAACCGTTCGGCGTGACGCTGGAGACCCAAGGCGAGGCTCTGCTGGTGCGTTTCGAAGGCGAAGAAGGGCGCGCGCACCGTGTCACCTCGAACTGGCGTCCGGGCGATCCACTGTTCCAGGGCGAGGTCGACGGCCGGCCGGTCTATGTGCAGACCAAGGCGATCCTCAACGGCTTCGAACTGTCGCACCAGGGCGTCAGCATCGCGGCGCGGGTCTACACCATCCGCGAGGCGGAACTCGCCGCGCTGATGCCGAAGAAGAAAGACGCCGGCATCTCCAAGCAGCTGCTGTGCCCGATGCCCGGCCTCGTCAAGACCATCGACGTGGTGGAAGGCCAGGAGGTCAAGGCCGGCGAGGCGCTGTGCATGGTCGAGGCCATGAAGATGGAAAACGTGCTGCGCGCCGAGCGCGACGCGACGGTCAAGAAGATTTTGGCCAAGGCGGGCGACAGCCTCGCGGTCGACGCGGTGATCATGGAGTTTGCGTAGGGGCGCGGGCTGATCCTTGGTGCGTCAGCCGGGACCCGTTGTGGCTGCCGGCCTCTAGCGGTCCAGCAAACGGATATATAAACAGCGCGGTGGCGACGCCGGACTTGTTCGGGGACCTCGCCGCCGCTTTTGGTTGTCGTTATCACCCACGCGTCGCTGGTTGGTTGGCGAGAGGCGGCCAGGGGTGTTTCGAAACGCTCTTACGCGCTCGTCGCCGCGGCGCTCGCCGCAATAAATGCATTGAAAAAAAATCGCCGACAAAACACGAAATGCTTGATCGACCTCGAACAACCTTATAACTCCCGAAGCCTTGGGAAGCCGGGGATACAAGGGCGTCGAGGCCGATCAATCATTTTTGTATGTCTCTACGCCGCGACAGCGTGGAGGCCGACATCCATTTCGCGCGGAACCGGACCGCTAGGCGGGGCCGATCAATCGCTTACCGTCTGATCAGAGGCGCGTCAGAGTGGCGGCGCAGATGACGATCATGGCAAGCATGCAGATGGGGACGAGAAAACCCATTTTTAACTCCCTCTTTTGATTGCGCCATTAAACGGCGTCCTTATTTTCAGCTTTGCAGCCATATTCAACTTCACCGAAGGGCCCGTCTTTGTCAAGGGGGTGAGATGATGGCGTCGAAATCACTTTTGCAAACAAAACATTCCGCATAACCGGCCGGGCCAGTCGCCACGCCGTTGTTTTGGAGTTTCGGCGCGGAAAAACATTTCCCACGTTTTTTCCGATTCCCGGAGCCCGGCCGCGAGTCATTGCGATGAATCCACGTGGCCTCTTCGACCCGGCGCAAAATATTCATGCGCGATTTTCGGCGGCGGCGCCTCGCGCCTTTCGCCTTGCGCCGCGTTCAAAATCATGGAACCCTTGGCATAATGCCTCGAGCGTCGAGCAATGACGAGTCCACGAAGGCATCAATATAACGGCTTTTCACGCGGTCTATACGCATATTATTTGGAGAGCAACGATGGACGGCGCGAACGAGCAAACCTCTCCCGTTCAAAGCACGAGCTTTCGCTCTCCCCCCCGTTATCACACATGGGTGATCAGTTCGATCGCCACATTGATTATCGCGGCCATGAACGAACTATCAATATATACAATATTGTATATTCTATTAGCGTTCTATGGTATTGAAAGTTTCATCACCGAGATTTTTGGCGTTAGCGTGGATGACACGGGAATTACGGTCCCAAACCGATTGCTACCAAACAACCCATGGATCGTATTCTGGCGAAAGCAGTTCAAATGGAAAGACATGGAGAGAGTTTGCTCCCTTTCGGATCGGCGGATCCAACTCATTTCCGTCAACATGCGCGCGGACGCGACGTTCAGGACTCGCGACGAGAAATTGGAGTTTTTTAGAGCTATCAGGAAATTTCGACCGGCGATCCGCATTCAGAAGAAGCCGTCGAGCCGCGATCAGGACATTTAGATTTTCACGAAAAACATGGATCCACGCGCGGCGCGCTCCCACCGTCGGCGAAGCCCATTCGCGAGGCGATAACTTACCCCGGTGTTAGCTACGGATTTCAAAGTGACTTCTTCTTCGAAGCAAGCTTCCGCGATATATGTAGCTCTCTTTTTGTAAGCAACACCGCGAAACGCATGGAGAGCCCGAGATGCCGAATCCGAAATACGCTGCCTACGAGGCCGCCGACCCTTATTTCAATCTGGTTCGAGGGGCGCTAGGCGATCTCGTTGATGGCGAGCATTTCTTCGACATTGTCACCGACGACGTCCTCTACGAGGTCCTTTACAACGTCCCCGGTTGGCCTCGCATTATCCGGGGGCGGCCGGATCTGATGGCTCAATTCAAGGGCTATTGCGACAGCATCGAGCTTCAATCCGCCGATAAGTTGATCACCCACAAGACAGTCAACGGTCGTGTCCTCGTCATCGAATATGAAGTCCATGGAAACATCCTCGCGACAGGCGTGAAGTACAACAATCGGTTCTGCTCAATCATCAAGATTGAAAACCGCAAGATCGCGCACTGGAGAGACTACATGGACTCCCTCGCGGCCTGGAATGCATTGACGGCGCGCGCTCAATAAAAGGCCAGAGCGCCCTGATCAATCGAGTCTTGAATGTTTGGCCACCGAGNNACCGCCCGCGCGACCGCTCGTCGCGCCGCCTTGCATGCTCGCGCGAAGCCGGCTAGGCAACGGAACCTTCCGCGCCGCGTGACTTTTGCGCGGCGCCGGAGGATACGCCAGTTTCCTCGCCGCGACGAACGAACCGCGACGAGAGGTCCCTTAGGAAAGCCACATGAGCGTATTTACTCGCCGCCAGATGCTCGGCGCCATCGCCGCGGCAGGCGCGCCGAGCGTCGTTTTCGCGCAACCCACGCAGCGTTCGGGCGTCGCGAGCCCCAAGTCGCCGCGGTTTGGTTTCGAGGAGGTTATCGACCGCGCTCGCGAACTCGCCGCCGCGCCGTTCGAGGATCCGCCGGCGCGGCTGCCCGAGGCTTTCGACAAACTCGACTATGACAATTGGCGCGACATCCGCTTTCGGAAGGATCGCGCTCTTCTCGGCGAAACCGGCGGCCCCTTCCGGCTGGAGACCTTTCATCTCGGCTTCCTCTATCGGCGCGCGGTCACGATCAATATGATTCGCGACGGGCTGGCCTCGCCAATTCCCTATTCTCCGGCGCTGTTCGACTATGGCCGGGTCAAGCCGCCGAAAGATCCGCCGGTCAATCTCGGCTTCGCCGGCTTCCGGCTGCATTTTCCGCTCAACGATCCCGATGTATACGACGAGGCGATCTCCTTCTTGGGCGCGAGCTATTTTCGGTTTCTCGGACGCGAACAGCAATACGGCCTGTCGGCGCGCGGCCTCTGCGTCGAAGCGGGCACGGACAAGGAAAGCTTTCCGTTTTTTCGCGAATTCTGGATCGAGACGCCCTCGGCGGGCGCCTCGCGCGCGACAATCTATGCGCTGCTCGATGGGGAGGCCGCGACCGGCGCCTTCCATTTGGAGCTGACGCCGGGGCACGAGAGCGTCCTCGACGTGCGGGCGACGCTGTTCCCGCGGCGGGAGAACGTGAAATTCGGTCTCGCTCCGCTCACATCGATGTACCTGACCGGCGAAAACGACCATCGCATACAGGATGGCTTTCGCGCCGAGCTGCACGATTCGGACGGGCTGCTGATTCAGACCGGCGCCGGCGAGTGGCTGTGGCGTCCGCTCTCCAACCCGACCGGCGCGCGCACGACTTCCTTCATTGACAAGGACAATAAGGGTTTCGGCCTGATGCAGCGCGACCGCGCCTTCGAATCCTATCAAGATCTCGATCTCGCCTATGAAGCGCGGCCGAGCTATTTCGTCGAGCCGCGGGAGCCCTGGGGCGACGGCCGGATCGAACTGATCGAACTCTCCACCGAGGACGAGACCAACGACAATATCGTCGCGAGTTGGACGCCGGCCGTCCCGCCGGAGCCGCGCAAGGCCTTCACCTACGCTTATCGCATAACCGCCTGTCTCGATCTGGCCCGGCTCTCGCCCAACGGGCGCGCGATCAACACCTTTCGCGCGCCGCCGCGCGCGCTGGGCTCGTCCGAGGCGGTCACGGTCAACGCGCGCCGCTTCCTGGTCGACTTCGCCGGCGGCGACATGGCCTATTATGTTCCCGATCCGAGCCAGGTCGAGGTCGTCGCCACCGCCACCAACGGGCAGATCCTGCGCACCAGCGTCATCGCGAACTCCCATATCGACGGATTGCGCGCGATGTTCGATGTGTCCGTCAAGTCGGGCCAAACCACCGATCTGCGCCTGTTTTTGCGCGCGGGGACGCGGACGCTCACGGAGACATGGACCTATCCCTGGACCTCGCCGTGAGGAGAGGCGCTCCTCACCTTTTACGGGAGAACGGAGGGCGCGGATCGATGCAACAGTAAAAGCCACGGTCGCAATGGCGCTTGCCCGGCGGCGGTTTTACCCGTTGTTGCGGATATCGTCGTAATCTCGCTCCCGTCGGCGGTGATTCGACTTTGAGGCCGGCGGGTTTTTCGCAGCGGGTTTGGCGTCATGACGCTTACAACACTTCCAACCGGCATTGTCCCGGAGGATTACGAGCGCATCGAGGCCGCCGTCATGGAGACGGCGCGCGGGCGCTGGTTTCTGATGGAGTTCGCGCGCCGCCAGCGCTCCGCGGAAACCGCGACGCTGCTCGAAGCCATCGCCCGGCTGGAAAACCGCGTCGCGAGCCTGGCGCAAGAGTCCGCGCCGCCCCGCGAGCCGGAAAAACCGCGCGAGGCGCCCGCGCCGGTCGCGGAACCCTGCCCGCCCGCCGATCCGCGCCTGTCTGCTTTGTCACGGTTGGATCATCTTCCGCTCGAACACAAGCTTTCGCTGTTCTCCTGACGAATCATTGGGCCGGACACGGCGCCGGCAAAATCGAAATGCTGGATTTGGCGAGCGGTCGCGACAGTTAATCAGCGTTCGCCAACCGCGGCGAGTCGCGAAACGCGAAGGGGAAACGGCGATGTCCGAAGGCGCAAATCAACGAAGGCCGCTCAAGGTGCCCGAGCCCAGCCAGGCTCCATTGTGGTTCGTCATCGTCGGATTGGGCCTCGCCCTTTATAGTCGAGGCATGAACGACGAGCAGATCGCGCAGGTGGTCCTTTGGTTTGGCGTCGTCATTTCTTTCGTCGCCCTGCTGTATTGGGCGTTTCGTCCAAAACACGGATTGCGCTAAGCGACCTCCCGCCGCGCGCGGCCTCGGTCCTTGGCGCGAAAATCAGTCGATCGACGAAATCCGGATCGGCTCGCCGATGTCCGCGTGGACCACCTTGATCCCCGCCTTTTCGACGGCCGCTTCGGTCGGATACCACGTCGATTCGTGATCGAGCCCGCCGTATTTGTTGAAGACCATCACATATTTCGCTTTGTAATCCACCTCGCAGCGCAAGCCCTTGCCGGGCTGATCGATCGGGCGCAGTTTTCCGTCCCAATCGATGAAATAGCCCTTGGGCGTCTCGCTTGTGTCAGACATTGCGTGTTCCCTTTTTAACAAAAGCTGTTTGCGGGAACGAAAGCATGTTTCGGGCCAATTGAAGGCGTCCTTGGCTCGCGGTCGCGCCTGTGTTGATTACGTCCGCAAGGGGGCTATTTTACGAAGGCGCGGCGAAATTCGGGGTGCGATCAGGCGATCGGGAATGGAGGAGTCATGACAAACACAAGCAATGACGAAAATCCCAACCTTTNNTCCCAACATTGGGAAGGACGAAAATCCCAACCTTGCGAAAAATCGTTACATTTTTACTGGCGCCGGCGCCGTTCTCACCGGGGTCGCGGGCGCGGCTGTCGCGGGGGGAGTGGGAGCCCTCATCGGGGTGCTTCTTGGCGGCTTGGTCGGCTATAACATGCTGAAACGGTTATAACATCCGGCGGTTTGGAAATCGGAGATCGAGGATTCTTGGCGGGGCCGCCGCGCCGCCGCGCGGCCCCGCCAAATAGCCCTTAGCGCATAGTCCTATATCGGCAGTCCCATTTTCCTCAACCCGGCCGCGTTTTGTTCTCCGGGTGAGGGCTTTTCCTCGAGCAGCGGAGCGCCGCGCGCCACGTTGATGTTGTCCAGAAACTGCCGGGCGCTGTTTTCCCAGGTGAAGGTCAGCGCATGGGCGCGGGCGATCTCGCGGTCGATCGTCAGCGCCTTCAGCGCCGCCGCGCGCAAATCCTCGTCGAGCACGCCGGCGCCGCTGGCGCCCACGACATCGAGTGGCCCCGGAGTCGGAAAAGCGGCGACCGGCGCGCCGCAGGCCATCGCCTCCAGCAACACCATGCCGAAAGTGTCGGTGCGGCTTGGAAATACGAATGTGTCGCAGCTAGCGTAAAGAGGCGCGAGTTCGCTCGCCGTCTTGACGCCGAGGAAGCGCGCGTCGGGATATCGCGCCTCGAGGCCGCGGCGCGCCGGGCCGTCGCCGGCGACGAGCTTCGTTCCCGGCAAATCGAGCGACAAGAAGGCGTCGAGGTTTTTCTCGATCGCGAGCCGGCCCGCGTAAAGAAAGATCGGCCGCGGAAGGTCGAGCGGGATCGCGGCGGCGGGGTTGAACGTCGTGTGATCGACGCCGCGCGACCATCGCAACGTCCGCTTGAAGCCGCGCGCGAGCAGTTCGCGCGAGAGGCTTTGCGTCGACACCATCGTCCCGCCGCCGGCGTTGTGAAACCAGCGCAGCATGGCGTATGTCGCGATCAACGGCACGCCCGTCCGCGCGTGAATGTATTCGGGAAACCGCGTGTGGTAGCTCGTGGTGAAGCAACGGCGATCGCGCAGGCAGCAGGCGCGCGCCGCGAGGCCCACCGGGCCTTCCGTCGCTATGTGCACATGATCGCAGCTCGCGTCGAGACGGCGCCGCACGGCGCGCGGCGTCGCGAAGGCGAGATCGATCTCGGGATAGGTCGGCATCGGCATGCAATTGAAATCGCGCGGCGTCACGAAATCGAATTGCGCGCCCATGGCGCCGGCCGCCCGCGCCATCGACTCGAGCGAACGCACGACGCCATTCACTTGCGGACGCCATGCGTCCGTCGCAATCAAGATACGCATCAGGCGGCGGCTCTTTCGGTTAATCGCGACGGCTCGGCCTTCGCGGGCGCGCGCTCTTCGGCCGTGCTCCGCCAATGCAGGATTTCAAATCTTCCGTCCGCGTGTTCGGCGATCGCCGTGCAGCTTTCGACGAAATCGCCGATGTTGACATAGAGCGCGCCGTCGATGGTCTTGATCGTCGCGTGGTGGATATGGCCGCAGATCACGCCGTCGACGCCGCGCTTGGCCGCTTCGGCCGCCAAGGTCTGTTCGAAATCGCCGATGAAATTCACGGCGTCCTTCACCTTGAGCTTCGCCCAGGCGGAGAAGGACCAGTAGCCGAAGCCGAAAACACGCCGCAGACGATTGAACTGCGTGTTGATCCACAGCGCCCAGTCGTAGGCCCAGTCGCCGAGAAAGGCGAGCCAGCGCGCGTTGCGCACCACGATATCGAACTGATCGCCGTGGATTATCAGCATTTTCTTGCCGTCGGCGGTCTCGTGCACGGCGCTTTCGACGACCTCGACGCCGCCGAACACAAGGCCAACATAGTCGCGCGCGAATTCGTCGTGATTGCCGGGCACGTAGACCACGCGGGCGCCCTTGCGCGCCTTGCGCAGCAGTTTTTGCACGACGTCATTATGGGATTGCGGCCAATACCAGCCGCTCTTCAGGCGCCAGCCGTCGACGATGTCGCCGACGAGGTAAACCGTGTCGGCTTCGTTATGGCGCAGGAAATCCAACAGAAAGTCCGCCTGCATGCCGCGCGAGCCGAGATGCAGATCGGAGAGGAAGAGAGTGCGATATTTGGTGGCCGCAGGGTCATCCATAGCGAAATCCGTGTCCATGCGGGCGCGTTTCGCGCCGGCGATCCAAGCCGCTGGGACTAATCACCAGATTCGCATTGCGGGATCATGACAGTCACCGCGCGGGGCGAATCCTCGCGCTGTTCGCGGCCGGCGTCGGCTCGACGCTTTCCCGTTCGATATTTCAAACGAAATCGGCTATTACTCCGTCCATCGCGGGACTGGAGAGGCGAACGCCATGGGCGTCGAGGGTCGCGACAAGCAGAAAATTCTCGAAGCCGGCGCGGTCGCGCTGTCGGGTCAGCTTGGCGCGACCGTGCAGCGTCTGCGCAAGGCCTACAATCTGTCGCTGTCGGAACTGTCGCTGCAATCGGGCGTCGCCAAGTCGATCATCAGCCAGATCGAGCGCAATGAGACCAATCCGACGCTGGCGACGATCTGGCGGTTGGCGCATGCGCTCGACGCGTCGATCGAGGGCCTGCTGCAAAGCGCGCAGGACGCACCCTTTCTCGAAAAGACCGCGCGCGCCGACACGCCGATGCTGGTCTCCGACGACGGCAAATGCCGGCTCGCCATCATCGGCTGGATCAAGACCGTCGAATGGCTGCAAGCCTATGAGTTTTACGCCGAGCCCGGCGGCGTGCTGGAGTCCGAGGCGCATCAGCGCGGCTCGGTCGAGAGCCTGTCACTGCGCGAGGGCGAGCTTTGCGTCGAGGTCGCGGGCGTCATGGAGACGGTGAAGGCCGGCGAGACGCTGCGCTACCGCTGCGACCGCCCGCATGTGATCCGCAATTCGGGCACGACGCCGGCGCAGGCGACGATGGTCTGCATCCTCAAAGCGGCGGCGATGGAGTGAGCCTGTCCTCGTCGGTCATGACAGCGCGCGCCGAGGACCGGCGCGAGGAATGGCGGCTGTCGGCGCTAACGGCGTCGATTTACGCCATCGTCGGCGTGCAATTGCCGTTCTTTCCGCTGTGGCTGCATTCGCGCGGCCTCGGCGCGGACGAGATCGCGGCGATTCTGTCGGCGCCGCCGCTGCTGCGCATTCTGACGATGCTGCTCGCCTCGCGCCGCGCCGACCGCGACGGACTCCACGGCGAGTTTCTGGTCGGCTTCGCGCTTTGCGCCGGCCTCGCTTATGGCCTGACGGGTCTCGCGCAAGGTTTCGCGGCCATTCTGGCGACGGTCGCCTTGGTGGCGCTGGCGCAGGGACCGATCAACATATTGGCCGACGGCATTATCCTCGGCGCGGCGGCGCGGCGGCGCGCCTTGAACCGCCCGCTGCTGCATTATTCCTTCGTGCGCGGCTGGGGCTCGGTCTCGATTCTGTTCTTCCTGCTGGCGAGCGGACCCGTGGCGCGGTCGCTGCCGAACGCGGCGCTGGCCTGGCTGCTGTGCGGCGTCTCCCTGGCCGCCGCCGCTTGCGCTTTCATCGCCTTGCGCGGCGTCGGCGTGGGCGCCCTCGCCAAGCCGCGCGACCCGATCGGCGAGATCACCCGGCCAGGACTGGCAGTGCTGACGATCGCGGCGGCGGCGCTGATCCAGGCCAGCCACGCGATGGTGTTCGCCTTCGGCGCGCTGCACTGGAAGGCGACCGGCCATGACGAGACCTTTGTCTCGCTGGCCTGGTCGGCGGGCCTCGTCACCGAGGTTGGGTTTTTCCTGCTCGCCGGCCGCTGGTTCGGCGGCGAGGGCCGCGCCGCGACGCATATAGCGCTCGGCGGCGCGGCGGCGGCGCTGCGCTGGCTGCTGATGGCCGGTGATCCCGGGACGGTCGGCATATTCGCCGCGCAGGCGCTGCACGGACTCTCCTGCGCGGCGGTGCAGCTTGGCCCCGCCTATCTCCTGGCGCGCCTCGTCGGCGCCGGCCGCTATGCGCAGGCGCAGGCCTGGCTGGCGGCGTCCGTCGCCGCTGGGCTTAGTCTCGCCACCCTCGCCTGCGGCCCGCTGCAAACCAGTTTTGGCGAGCGCGGCTATCTCGCCATGACGGCGCTGGCGACGCTGGGCCTCGCGCTGGCGATCGGCCTCGGGCGAGCGCTACGCCGGGCGGGCGATCCGGGCGCATCGTGACGGAAAGCACGACAAAGCAAAGGAAACTAGGGCGCGCGAAGCCATACGCGGCACGCGGCTTTTTTCTCCGGAATGACAATCGCGCGCGGCAACTCCGCTCCAGCGCCACACCTCTCGAGCGATTGCGTCTGGTCCAAATCAATGGACACATACCGTCCGACGGTCACCTTCACGCGGTCCGGCTGATCCGGGCTAAGGGAGAGGCGTTGGTTATCAGCGTCGCGCCGCCGTCTTCGGACCATTTGGCGTTGGTGTCGGTTCGAGACGAATCGATGGCGCATGTGTAGCCCGGCTGACCTTTTAGGCCGCACCAATAGACATTGACTTCGACTCTTTTCACTACGCCATCGGAGAGCGTGACGCTTGCGTCGCCAGTGGCGCAACGAGCTTTCACTTCAAAGTCGCATTTGCGAATCTCTTGCCCGTCGGCGCGAGCGGCGGGGGTCACGGGCGCCGCGACGAGGAGAACGGCGAGGTAAATGAGGCGCTCCAAGGCGCCTGCGTGACGTGAATTCGAGCGATTTGGATCGATCCTGAACATGTCTGATCATCGGCGACGACGCCGACCCGCCTAAATCCGAGTAGCGTAATGCGAGCATTGGCTTCCAAGGGCTAATGCCGCCCCCTCTTCCCGCCGGACTGGCCGCTTGCGCCGCCACCCGAGGTCAGCGGCGGATTGAGATCGATCACCTTGTCGATCGTCCAATAGCATTCGAGGTCCCCGCCGCGCCGCACGCACCAGAGATTGCCGTCGCGCTCGTCGACCGAGACCTCCTGGCCACGGTTGAAAAGCAGGCATTCATGCGCGTCGATCCGGCCCTTGAGGAACTCCCCGGCCTTTTTGCCGTCCTTGTCGCCGGGAAAGGTGAGGGCTTTCTTGAACACCGCCTTGTCCTGACAGGCCGCGTAGGCCGCCTTGAAGGCGGCGGCGTCGGCCGCCGACGACGCAAGGATTAAGAAGCCCGCCGCCGCCGCGACGCGCCGATGAAACGGAATCATGTCAAAGCCCTTTCGATTGGCGCCAATCTATTCGCATTTTTCGTCGCGTGAAACGAGTTCCTTCCGGGCTAAGCGACGGGCTCCGCGCATCTTTGGATCGCTTGCGCGAATTGTCGCAACGCCTCGGCAAGTTCGCCACTAAGGCGCGGGTCGGCGACAATGCCGGCCGCGTCGACGCCGGTCGCCGGCAGGCCCAGGGTGATCGAGGCCGGTTCGATCACCCGCGCCGCCATGGTGACCAGCGATTCGCGCAAATGCGTGTCCGCCTGCACCGCGCGCGCCGAGGCGTTCAAAACCGCGACGGGCTTTTGGTAAAACTCCGGACCGCCCACCAGCCAGTCCAGCGCGTTCTTGAGGCCGCCCGCGACGCCATGCGCATATTCCGGCGAGGCGATCAGCAAGCCGTCGGAAAGGCCGACATTTTCGCGCAACCGCCGCACCGGATCGGGCGGAGAATCCGTGTCGAGATCGGGATTGAAAATCGGCAGTTCGGCCAGTCCGCCATATTGGACGATGGTCAGGGCCGCCGGCGCCAGCAGGGCCGCCGCCTCCAAAACCGCCGCGTTAATGGACTCGGCGCGCAGACTGCCGCAAAGCGCCAAAATTCGCATCGCTCTTTCCTATGTTTGCGCGGCGCCCCGTCACAGCGACGCGTGAAAACGAATCGGCGCGCCTCTCGCGGGGGTGGTCAACTCGCCCTCCCACATCACCTTGGCGCCGCGCACGAAAGTTCCGACCGGCCAGCCCGTGACCTCGCGCCCGTCATAGGGCGTCCAGCCGCAACGCGAGGCGATCCAGGCGTTGCGAATGGTCTCTCGGCGCTTCATGTCGACGATGGTCAGATCGGCGTCGTAGCCCACGGCGGCGCGGCCTTTGGCGGCGATTCCGAACAGCCGCGCCGGCCCGGCGCTGGTGAGATCGACGAAGCGCGCGAGGCTCAGCCGGCCCGCGTTCACATGATCGAGCATCAGCGGGACGAGCGTCTGCACGCCCGTCATGCCGGACGGGCTTCGCGGATAGGGCTGGGCCTTCTCCTCCAGCGTATGCGGCGCGTGATCGGAGCCGAGAATATCGACGACGCCCTGCCCCACCCCGCCCCAAATCCCCTCGCGATGGGCCTCCCCGCGCACCGGCGGGTTCATCTGCGCGAGCGTTCCGAGGCGAGCTAAATCCGCGTCGCTCAGGGTGAGATGATGCGGCGTGACTTCCACGCTGGCTATGTCCTTGTGCTCCGCCAGCAGTTCGATCTCCTCGCGCGTCGAGACATGCAGCACATGGATGATCGCGCGCTCCTCGCGGGCGATGCGCAGCAGCCGCTGCGTCGCGGTCAGCGCGGTGAGTTCGTCGCGCCAAACCGGATGCGACCAAGCATCGCCGGGAACGCGAAACGGTTCTCGCTCCTTGAGGCGCGCCTCGTCCTCGCTGTGGAAGGCGGCGCGCCGGCGCGTTTGCGCCAGAATCGCCGCGATTCCTTCGTCGTCCGGGACGAGCAGCGAGCCGGTCGAGGAGCCCATGAAGACCTTTATCCCCGCGGCGCCCGGCTGGCGTTCCAGTTCGGGAATGTCCCTGGCGTTCTCATGCGTGCCGCCGACCCAGAAGGCGAAGTCGCAATGCATGCGCCCCACCCCGCGCGCGACCTTGTCGGCGATGTCGGCGCCGGTCGTGGTCAGCGGCTTGGTGTTCGGCATTTCGAACACGCCCGTCACGCCCCCAAGCACGGCGGCGCGCGAGCCAGTCTCCAGGTCTTCCTTATGCGTCGCGCCCGGCTCGCGAAAATGCACTTGCGTGTCGATGACACCGGGGAGAATGTGCAGCCCCGCGCAATTGATCCGCTCGCCCGCGTCCGTGCGCGACAGATCGCCGATCTCGGCGATTTTGCCTCCGGTCACGCCGATGTCGCGGCGGCTTTCGCCGTCGTGATTGACGAGAGCGCCGTTTAAGAGAACCATGTCGAAAGTTTTGGCCATCCTTGGCGCCTCGCTTGCAGTGTCCCGGGGGAAAACTATGTCTAGCGCATGTTAGAGCGATGATGTTCGTCGCGCGGCCTGCTTTTCCACCGATATCGCGCGGAACGCGCTGACGGCCCTTGGCGCCGGTAGGGCTAATCTTGTCATTGTCCTCGCCCGCGTCTTTCTTACAACAATCCGCGACGCTTTACGGACGCGGTTGGAGCATAAGACACAATGTCAGCAGTCATCAGCCTGGAGGATCGCGGCGTCGTCGAAATCGCCGGCGCCGACGCGACCAAATTCTTGCATAATCTCGTCACCAACGACATCGCCAAACTCGCCCCCGGTGACGCCCGCTTTTGCGCGCTGCTGGCGCCGCAAGGCAAGATATTGGTCGATTTCCTGGTTTTCGTCGATGGCGAGGGCGAGGCGCGCCGTTATTTGCTCGATTGCCCCCGGGATTTGGAGGCGGATCTGTTGCGCCGCCTCGGCTTCTATAAGCTCCGCGCGGCGGTGAGCTTCACGTCGAAGAGCGACGAACTCGCCGTCTACGCTGATCTCGGCGAGGCGAGGCCGGAGGTTTCCGCGCTGGCGCTGGCGCGCGACCCTCGCTCCGAGGCGCTGGGCTGGCGGCTCATCGCGCCGCGCGGGGCGCTGGAGGCGAAAGGTTCGCGCGAGGATTACGAGACGGCGCGCATCGCGGCGGGCGTGCCGCGGGGCGGGGTCGATTTCGCCTATGGCGACGCCTTTCCGCACGAGGCCAACATGGACCTCCTGGCCGGCGTCGATTTCACCAAGGGCTGCTACGTCGGCCAGGAAGTCGTCTCGCGCACCAAACACCGCAATCTCGCGCGCAAACGCGTGACGCCCTATCACGTGGAAGGCGAGGCTCCGCCGCCCGGAACGAAGGTGATGGCGGGCGAGATCGAGATCGGCGTCGCCGGCTCGCGCAATGGCGACAATGGCCTCGCCTTGATCCGGCTCGATAAGCTGGCCGACGCCCGCGCAGCGGGGGTGACGCCCACCGCGGGCGGCGCCACGCTGGAGTTCGTCGTGGAGCAGCCCGCGGGCTGAAGCCGCCCTAAAACTGATGCGGCAGCGAATTCAACAATTTCACGAGACTCTCATAGTCGTCCAGGCCGAGAAGATTCAGGATGGCTGACATTGGAGGCTCCCCTGCTCATGCCCGCTCGGTTCGTCCCCGGGCATGGACATCATCTAGCGCGCAAAGGAGCGCGGACACCGTGCGCCGTCGCACATTGCGCGCTAGAGGCTTTCCGGTTTGGATTGAACCGAAAACTCCCTGGATTCCTTTGTTTTATTGTGATTTCCGAGGCAAAACCGGCGTGCACTTTCGCCGAAAGCGCTCTAGCCGCCGCCTGTCGCGATCCAGATGACATGCCGCGCGCCGCCGCCGCCCTTCGCGCGCGCCTTGACCTCCTCGACGGTGAAACCCGCCTTTCCCAACCGCCCCGCGAAAGCGCGGTCCAGCCCGCTCGACCAAACGGAAAGCACGCCGCCGGGCCGCAGCGCGGCGTGGGCCGCGCGCAAGCCCCGCATGTCGTAAAGCCCGTCGTTGGCGGAGCAAGTGAGGCCATCCGGGCCGTTGTCGACATCGAGCAGGATCGCGTCGTAAACGCCGCGCCCCGCGCGAATGACGCGCCCAACATCCGCCTCGACGATTTTCACGCGCGGATCGGTCAGGCTGGAGCCGAAGACCTCGGCCATCGGCCCGCGCGCCCAGGCGACGACAGCCGGAACCAGTTCGGCCACGTCGACTCCCGCCCCCTCGTCCAGCGCGCCAAGCGCCGCCCGCAGCGTGAAGCCCATGCCGAGCCCGCCGATCAGAATCCTCGCGCCGGGGCGCGCGCGAATTCGCTCGCAGGAGAGCGTCGCCAGCGCCTCCTCGGAGCCGCCGAGGCGGCTGTTCATCAACTCATTATCCCCGAGCATGATCGAAAACTCGCCGCCGCGCCGCTTGAGCCGCAGTTCGCCGCCGCCGGGAATTCGCGCCGTGTCGAGCAGGAGCCAGGGAATCATCGGGAATCTTCAGCTTGGTGGGACATATCTTTTTGCGCGACGGAAAATGCTTATAAGTCCCTGAACAGTCAAATCGCTTGCAAGCCCGCGCCGGCTTCGGGCGCGAAAACACGCCGCGACGCGACATCGTCAGGCGTTGCCGCCTCGTCCAAAATGCGGCAATCTGAACCTCGAAGGGCGCGCGGAGCATCCAACGCCCATTTGTTTATAGGTTATTTCGGGGAGGCCGTTGATGTCGGCGACTCGTTTTTTTACCGCCTACGAGGTCCAAGCGGACGGACAAACGCCGGCTATCCCGGCGTTTTTTATTGAGAGCACCGCGCCGAATAATTTCGACGACAAAGGCGAAACGCTCCCCGCGCCCGATCATTGCGTCGATTTAGGCGACCCGCGACAGGCGATCGAACGAATCGCCCAAACGCTCGCGCGACAGGAGGCCCCAAAGCTCGTGATCACCGTTCACGGCTTCAATAGCCCGCGTGACGCTGTGTTGAAAACCTATGCCCAATCGTTTCAATCGGTGAATGGCGACAAGGCGCTGCACGACCGCGGCGTCATCTGCGTCGGTTATCGCTGGCCCTCGGAACGAATGGGAACGCCCTGGCGCAGCGGGCTCACCGCTTCGCCCATTTTTTTGCTCGGAACTCTCTTCACCGCGCTCGCCGCGGTCTATTTCGTAAACTTTGTGTTGGAGCTATGCGAAGTCGCGCGCATCGTTCGAATGCTGATCACCGCGGCGACCGCGTTCATGGCCGTCATACCGATCACCCTGTATTTGCTTCGACTCATCGTTTATTTCCGTGATGGATACCGCGCCACGACCTATGGCGTTCCCGATCTTGTCGACATCATCCGCCTTCTCGACGAAGCGCTGGCCAAACAGCTAACCGAGATGGGCAAAACGCAAGCGCGGGCGGACCTCTCGTTCATCGGCCACAGCATGGGCGGCTACGTCGTGACCAACGCGGTGCGCATCCTCGCCGACGTCTTTTCGCCCGCCGCGATTACGGCGATGAAAGCAATGACGGCCGGAGACGATACCCCCGGGACCCATGCGGAGGACACTGAGCTATCGCATATCGGCAAGGCGTTTCGACTGCGGCGGCTGGTGCTCGTGTCGCCCGACATACCGGCGGAAGTCTTGCTGTCGGGACGGGCGAACGCGCTGCGCTCGTCGCTTATCAGATTTCAGGAAGCGCATCTGTTCAGCAACGAAGGCGATGAAGTACTGCTCGACATATCGACGACCGCGAATTTCTTTTCCCTGCCGACCAAGCGACGGAATTTCGGCTTCCGGCTCGGAAACGTCGGCGTCTTGACGGAATGGGGAATCACCAAGGGCGTCAACCTCGATAAATTGCGAGTGGGCTCTCGTACGCTCGCGCAGCTTTACGCGGCGCTCGACGCGGCCCAGTCCCGGGACGGTTTCGCGCAGCGGCTGACCTATTTTGACTGCACGGATAGTATCGAAAAGGGCGAAGGCGTGGTTACGAACGCGCGGCCCGGCGAACCGTGCGATTTGTCGATGACGGGCCATCTGCGCTTGCTATGGCTCTATGTCACGCAGGGTCGTCCCGACGTTCACTCCGGCTATTTCGCGCCCGGCTTCGTCGGGCAGCTGATTTATCGCTTCGCCTGCATCGGCTATGGCGATAGCGAGCAAGCCTACGGCCAATTCGATGCGTTCAGCGCCGAGTGCAAGGCGCATCAGGTCAAGGCGCTGCGCGGCTGACCCTTGGTTTTTAAGGTCCAGCCTCGCGTGGCGAGGAAGGATCCACGAAGGCATGGCCAGAGGCTTACAGTTTCCCCTCTCCGCTCCGGAGTTTCCTTCACGGGTCCGCGCGCGCCGATTGNNGATGTTGATCGCCGAGGCGAGCGCCCTACGTCGAAATGTGGTCGGCGACGAACCTCGCGGCGCGCGCTGGCCGCGCGGAGGGGAAGATGCAACATCATCGCCGGATCGCCGCTGCCTCCCTGCTTTGGGTGGCGCTGGTGGCCTGCCAAACGGCGCCTCAACGGGATTCGCACTGCCGGCGGGGCAAAAACGCCAGTAAACCGCCGGCCTATGCCGACCGCCTTCGCTCGAATGAACGGCCCGCGCCATGGCACGGACCGGCAAGTCCTCCGACCGGATTTAGGTAAACCACGCCGTGGCGTGGTGATGCTTTTTTCATTTCAGGCACTCGATGAAGGTCACGGGAGAGTGGTGGAGAAAGCTGCTCCAGAAGTCTCGACCACAGGCCGCTTCCCCCTGGGGAGATAGGCGAGGCGCGTGCCAGCGGATTTCTCGAAATCCGGCTGATCTGAACGCCTCCTCATGCGCCGAGGCGTCGAGAAAGTAATTTTCGATCTCAAAGGAACCGTCTTCAAGAAAGAAAGTCCAGGTAATTGGCGCTCCCTCGCGAAGCTCGCCGACGAAGCTCGTGTTAAATCCATACTTGCGATAGGAGGGCGCCACTCTGAAGTCTAGACTCGCGCTGCAATTGACCGTCACGAAACGGCCGCCCGGCTTCAAGCACTGTGCGATTCCTTTGCACATATCGCCCAACTCGCCGCGGTCTCGAGCATAATTCAGTAGATATGCGGCTACGGCGAGATCGTATTTCGCCCCCGGCTCCAGATTCCTTCCATCACCCACGACATAATCTATGCCCAACCGCTGGACCGCTTCCTGCGCTTTTGCTAACTCAACCATGCGCTCGGAAAGATCGACGCCGGTGACTTTTTCCGCGCCTTGTTGGCGGAGAAGCCGAGTGTAATAGCCCTCGCCGCAGGCGATATCGATGACTTCCTTGCCCGGAGGATCGCCGATGAGGTCCATTAAAGTGAAGGCTTCAATGTAAGTTCTCCACGGCTGTTGTTTTGACCTCTTATATTGCTCGGCGATGGGATCGTAATCAGTTGTCATGCTTGACCTCGGCTTTTCCATCGCGTGGCCGCTGCGCGAAATAGTTCGGAAATATCAATCTCCCACTGCTCGGATGGACAGTGACGAGACTTCCGACTGGCGCAATGAAATTAACTGGAACGCCGGGTTTGACAAGAGCGCCGCGAACGCGCCTCTTTTACGTTGGCGCGAAGCTTGTCCGTGGTCTGACGAGAGGCGAGAGCCATTCTCATCACCATCTCGTTCGCGATGTGCAGTTGCGTAACTTGGGCGTAACGCGGTCTCAGATTGTTATTTTTATCTTCGTTTGCGGAGGTCGCCAATTTCAATCGATGCTAGGGTCGCCTTGCCCGAGCTTCTTATTCGGAGCTGTGAGTTTCCGCGTCGACCGGTTTGGAAATTTGGAGCGAGAGATGAGCGATTATATCTGCCGCTGCGGTCAAGCGTCAATCGTTGGTCGTCGGGGAGCGATTTCACTGCTCATCCGCGCTGGGATCGGAGGGATGATTTTTAATGCGGCGCCAGCCTTCGCTAGGTCGGTGAGATCGCCAACTCGCCCCGAGGATGAAAGCTTCATGCGCTTGGCGATCGCCGAGGCCGCTAAGGCCGATCTTCCTTTCGGAGCCGTCATCGTGCGCGACGGCAAAGTTCTTTCCACGGGGCGAAATCTCGGCAAAACAAACAATGATCCGACGGCGCACGGAGAGATGGTGGCTATACACAAGTTTGTCGCTGAAAGGCCCGCCGCGGAACTTGAGGGCGCGACAATCTACACCTCGGGGGAACCGTGCCCTATGTGCATGAGCGCGATTTTGTGGTGCCGACTTGGGCGAGTGGTCTATGCCGCCTCTATCGATGAACTCGCGACGCGATTGGGGCAAATCATGTTGCCGAGCCGCGAAGTCGCCGATGCGGCGCCTTTCGCCAACATCGCCATCACGGGCGGCGTACTCTCCGCTGAAGCCCTGGCTTTGTTCCGGCGGAATTAGAGCATTCCCGCCTAACATGACGCATAACCGTCGTGTTCGAAATCGCGCCGACAATCGCGAGCGATGAACTCGTTAAGGATTTCGCCAATTCGATCCCACGGATTGTTGACGGTTCTTTCTTTGGCCTTGCGCGGCTATCCATCCGGCATACTGTACCCCGGCTGCTCCAAGTTTCACTCGAGAGGCGACAAAATGTGCCGAGGTTGTTTCAATCCCCTCATTCTCCATAAGGATTGCTTTGAAGGCGGGAGCGACCGCCTCTTCGATCATGTGGCCGCCAGCCCGACCCGGCGCAACTTCATGGCCTATTCCGTCGCCGCCGCGGCGGCGGCCGGGTCCGTCTCGGCCGGCCGGGCCGCTCCGGCGGCCGACTCGGGCGCGGAGGTGATCTTCAAAGGCGGGAAGATCATTCCGGTTCCCGGCGCCGCGCCGGTGAAAGCGCTGGCGATCGGGGGCGGCAAGATACTGGCCCTTGGTTCCGAAAGCGCCGTCGACGCCCTGAAGACGAAGAACTCTCAAATCGTCGATCTGCGGGGACGGATCCTGATGCCGGGCTTTGTCGACCCGCATAATCACACCGTCCTCTCCGCGCTCATTTTCGAGCTCCTCACCGACGTCGGATACACGAAATTTCCCACACGCGGGCAGTTGCTGAATGAAGTGCGCGCGCTGGCGGCGCGCACCCCGCCGGGACAATGGATTTTGTGCTCCAATTTCGACAATCTTCTTCAGGGCGGCGACCTCTCGAGGGAGGAGTTGGACGGGATTTCGACGAACCATCCGATCTTTGTCTGGTATACAAATGGTCATGACGCGTGCGTCAACAGTCTCGCGCTGAAGGTCACCAACATTCCAGACAATATCGGCGCGCTCCCCGGCGGTGGGCACTTCGGACGAGACGAGAAAGGACAATTGAACGGGCTCGTCTATGAAGAGAGCGCGATGAAAAAGGTCCTTCTCCCTGCTCTCCCAAAAATTACGCCCCAACTCGCCGTGAAGGCTGTGAGCGATTATCTGCGCTCTGTCGCGGCGGTTGGCAATACGACTGTTCATGAACCCGGGACGTTGCGTTCTGACTGGATAACGCCCTTCGCGAAGCTTTCCAGCCGGCTGGCCTGCCGCACGAGCGCCAGCCTGATGTACGACGATATGAAAGGGATTGAGCCTTATCGCGATCTGGGGCTCGGCGCGAAGGCGACGCAGTTGCCGAACTCACTGTTCTCTCTCTATGGCATCAAGATTATTGGAGACGGATCGAACCAGACGGAGACGGGCGCTCAGACACTGCCCTATCTCGACACGGATAACAGTGGTTCGGCGAATTACGACGCGGCGCGGCTGAAACAGATGGTGGCAGAGGTCAAGGCCGCCGGTCTTCCGGTATTGATCCACTGTAATGGCGACCACACGATCGATATCTCCCTTGACGCCATGGAGGCCGCTTATGGCGGTTCAACGTCCAACGGGATTAACCGCATCGAACATTCGACGATGGCGCGGCCCGACCAGATCCAGCGCATGAAAAAGCTCAACGTCCAGCCGAGTTTCCTTATGAACCACGTGCGTTTTTATGGCGCGGCCTACCGAGATCAGATTTTCGGTCCGGAACGTGCGGCGTTTACGGATCCCGCGGGCGCATGTGTCAAGGCTGACCTCCCGTTCACTCTGCATACTGACTCGCCATGTTCGCCGCCGGGGTCGCTTGCGCTCGTAAGCACGGCGGTCACACGGCGGTGTGACATCGACAGTTCGACGATCGGTCGAGATCAGGCGGTCACGCTTGATCAAGCGCTTCGGGCGGTAACGATCGACGCGGCGCGCCAGATCGGAATGGGGAATCGCATCGGTTCGCTCGAAAAGGGCAAGGAGGCGGATCTCGTCATTCTTGAGGCGGATCCTTACAAGACCGAGCCCGCAAAGCTCGGCGCCATCAAGATCAGTGAAACTTGGGTGGCGGGCGAGAGGAAATACAGTAGCTAATCCCGACCTCATGGGGTGTTGCTCAAGAAGACGAGCCGCCGCGGAGACTGAAATTCCCTCGGGCGGACCCCGAAAGCGGCAGGTTTGCGGGGCGACGCCCAGCGCACTGGAAAAAGCCGTGTTCGCGGAGTGTGGATGGTGGGGGAAGTAGGACTCGAACCTACGAAGGCATAGCCAGGGGATTTACAGTCC
>PLAI01000335.1 GCA_003134075.1 Methylocystaceae bacterium
CCTTCAATTCAAAACCGCCGTGATCGGCAGCGACGCCGATGCGTTGCGGCGCGGTCGGCGGCAGCGTCTGCGAATCGGACATTTATCTTCTCCCGGGAAGCTTGGTGCTCGCTTATGATTCGCGGCCGAGTCGAATCCCCGAACCGGCCCCGGCGAGGTGGAAGCGCCGGCGCCTCCGCATATGATCGCGGCGATGGCGGCCTGCGGGGCGTAAGCCGCCGGTCACGCGACCTTGCGGATTTCTCCGAGCGTCGAAGCGGCGTGGACGAGCGACAAGCCGTCGTTGCGGGCCGACTCGCGCGAGCGCAGTCCAGGGCGCATCAGCACGTCGAGCAGACTGTCGAGAACGGCGGCGTCGATGGCGTCCACCGTCGAAATCGGGAGCCTTTCCACGGCGGCGGCCTTGAGCAGTTCCCGCCTCAGGTAAACGGCGACGGTCTGCTCCTCGTTCAGCAGATTGCGCCAAAAACGGCAGTGGCGGCTTCCGAGCGCTTCCGACGCCGGTGTGCGGCCTCCAAAGCAATGTTCGTAGGCGGAGTAGATGAAGTCCGCGATCAGGGGCTCGCTCCATCGCGCGATTTCGGAAGTGGAAAATTCGATTTCTCTGGCTGGCATCGATCAAATCCGCGCCGCGCGACGATCCGACGTTGTTGTCGTTCGAGCCCTATTCATAAGCTGATTCGCGTTATCGAAAAGCCCCCTCGACAAAATATTTTGTTCAACGGCGTGTTGTTTCGCGTTCCAATACTTTAATGCAAAGCAATCGCTGAGATTAACTGCCAATTAACTATTTTACGCGATATCTTGATGTTGGCCCTCGCGCCGCCGCGTCGCGGAACGCGCGATTTCCGCGACCAGCGCGCCGACATCGGTCAAGGGGCGCGGCGTCACGCCGGCGCTCTTGTCCTCGTCGTTGAGCTGCTGCAGTTGCGACAGCACGGCCGAGGAAAAACCCAGCTTGCCGGATTCCTTGAGCCGCAACCCGGCGTGAATGACCGGACGCACCGCGCCGGAGAGCCCGATCTCGCCGAAATAAACTTGGCGCGGCGGCAATGGGGCGCCGGTCAGGGACGAAACGAGCGCGGCGGCAGCGGCGAGATCGGCCGCCGGCTCGTCGGCGCGCATGCCTCCGGCGACATTGAGGTAGACATCATGCGCGCCCAGCTTCAGGCCGCCATGCGCCTCGAGCACCGCGAGAATCATAGCCAGGCGGTTTTGATCGAAGCCGACCACCGCGCGACGCGGCGTGCCCAGCGAACTCGGCGCGACCAGCGCCTGAATTTCGATCAGCATGGGACGCTGCCCCTCCATCCCCGCGAGCACGGCGGCGCCCGGGGCGGCGGCGTCTCGCCCGGCCAGGAACAAGGCCGATGGATTGGCGACCTCGGCGAGGCCAAGCCCGGTCATTTCGAACACGCCGATTTCTCCGGTGGCGCCGAAACGATTCTTCGAGGCGCGCAACATCCGAAAGTGGTGCGCGCCGTCCCCCTCGAAGGACAGCACCGCGTCGACCATGTGCTCGACGACGCGCGGCCCGGCCACCTGGCCGTCCTTGGTCACATGCCCGACCAGAATGATCGAGGAGCCGCTGTGCTTGGCGTGGCGCAACAGCGCCTGGGCGCTGGCCCGCACTTGCGTGACCGTGCCGGGAGACGACTCGACGGTTTCGGTGTGCATGGTCTGGATCGAGTCGATGACGATCAGCGCCGCCCGTTTGCCGGTCGAACAGGTAGCCAAAATATCCTCGACCTGGGTGGCGCTCGCGAGTTCAACGGACGCGTCGGCAAGGTCGAGCCGCGCCGCGCGCAACCGCACCTGCGCCACCGCCTCCTCGCCCGAAATGTAAATCACGCGCGCGCCGCGCCGCGCCAAAGCCGCGCAGGCCTGTATCAATAGCGTCGATTTGCCGATGCCCGGCTCGCCGCCGAGCAGCGTCACCGAGCCATGGACGAAGCCGCCGCCCGTCACGCGGTCGAATTCCGCTATGCCCGTGACGATGCGCGGCGCCGCACGGCCCTCGCCGGACAGCCCTTCGAGCGCGAAGGCGCGGCCGCGATGGGCGCGGATCGCCGTGGGCGGCCCCGCGTCTTCCTCGACGATGCTGTTCCATTCCTGGCAGGAGTCGCAACGCCCCTGCCATCGGTTGGTGACGGCGCCGCAATTTTGGCAAACGAAAGTCGAGCGGGATTTGGCCATGGCCTTCCTGTTGGCCGGGCGCTGAAAAGAGGCGGCTGGCGCTCCTCAACAACACCGCCCGCGCGGGCTTGTCGAGCGCTGTTTAAGGCGCCGCGCTCACTTCCCGGCCCGCGCCAACCAATCAGCGACCTGCGGATCGTCGATTGTTCCGGTCACCGTGACGAGAGCGCCATCGGCGCCGATCAGCGCGGTGAAGGGCAGTTCGCCGCGCCAGCTCTTGTCGGCTTCGAAATACAGCCGCTCGACGAAATCGTCGGCGAAGCCGTATTGAACGAGGTTCGAGAGCCCAGCCTTGTCGATGCGGCTTTGCGCGCGCGGACGGTCATTGTCGGGGTCGGCGTTCACGAAAACAATGTCGAGAGACTTTTTTTCGCTCGCGATTTTCGCCCAGTCCGGCAGTTCCGCGAGACACGGCGGACAAGTCACTGACCAAAAATGCACCACGAGCGGACGCCCGGCGTGCTGCTTGCGCAGTTCGGCGAAGGAGCCGCGTCCGTAAGGTTTGAACTCGACCGCCGAGGCCGCCCCGCCCGCCAGCGCCAAAAGGGCGCCGGCGGCGGCGACTAAACGCAAATACTTTCCAAACATTCGCCGATCACTTCCCCGTCAAAGCGGCGGCGGGTTGCGCGCGCGTCGTCGCCGCAGCCTGTTCGCGCGGCAAAGGCAATAGGCGATAGCCCTGTTCGTGGGTCAACCACGAGAGATAAGCGGCGCCCTTGTGTTCGATAAGCAAAGGATGGTCCGACGCGCCCGTCGTCGACGCGACGACGCGCGGAGCGCTCCAGCTCTTACCGGCGTCCCGCGACATCTGCGCGAGGATGCTGGTGGTCGTTCCGTCGAATTCTTTCCAGACGCGATAGAGACCGCTTTTCGCGAAAAGCAGGGCCGCGTGGGAAGGCGTGCGCTCGTCGTCCCCGAACTTGGCCGGTTCGGAGAAGCTTTTGCCGCCATCGACGCTCCTGGCGTAGAATAAACCCTTGCGCGCGTTGCCATTGGTGAACCACGCGACGTGCCAGGTTCCGGCGGAGTCGATGGCGAGCGACGGCCCATGATGCGGACAGGTGGTCGCCCACTCGTCCTCGCTCACCCTGCCGCCCAGAAGTTCGGCGCCATTCGCCGACAGCTTCGCAACATAGTGATCGCGCAAATTGGTCCCGAACACATGGCGCCAAGCGAACACCGGCAGACCATCGCGATCGAGGGCGGCGGAGACGCGGCAGCATTCGCAGGCGTGATCCAACAGGATTTTCTTGCCGGCGAACGTCTTGCCGCCATCGTCGGACCAGCCGACCGCTATGCCGCTGCCCGCGAAGTCTTTTCCAGCTTTCCTGGCCTCATCGGCGTCGCGTTTGTCGAGCCAGGCCGCGTAGACGCGACCCTTGGGCGAAGCAAGAAAAATATCGAAGCGCTGGCCCGCGCCGTCGACCAGCGGTTGCGCGGCGGAAAAACTCTTGCCGCCGTCCGTCGACCGGGCGATCGAAATCGACCCGTTGTAACTCTTCTCCGGCCTCGCGGTGTAGCTGACAAGCAGCGTTCCGTCGGCCAAGGCGACGATTTTGGGACGCGCCTCGCCATTCGCGTCGATCACGCCGCCCGTCGCGGTCGCGGCGACCACGGAGGGATCGAAATTTTGACTGTCGCGCGAGGACGCTGCGTAAATCGTATCGCCCACCGAAAAAGCCAGCCACAGGCGACCATCTTTCGCGAAGGTAGGATCCGCCGTTTGCGCGCATGCTGGCTTCGCCTCCGCGCAGGCGGGAGGCGCGGCGGCGTGAGCCATATGGCGGGTATGGTCTTGGCCCGCTTGATCGGCGGCGGCCGCTCGATCCTCGGCGTAAGCCGGCGCCGCAATGATTCCCGCGAGCAGCACGAGCGTTAGCGCTTTCATTGGCGTCTCCAGTGAGTGCCCTTGCCGGAGCCGGAGCAGCTCCGAGCGGAAAAAAGTTAGGCGCCGTCTCGCTTCAATGGAATTTGAAGCTTTGCGAAACGTCGAAACTCCCGCCGGGCGGAGGCGGCGCCTGGACGCTCGCCAATATTTTTTTCACGATTTCAGCGTGGGCGGCGCTGGTGGTCTTTTCAATGACGACCTTGTCGATCTTGCCCTGGGCGTTGACATGAAAGCTTGCCGCCACGTCGCCGGCGCCGGCCTTGTTCTCCGGCGGCGTGTGACGCGCGATCTCCGAATAGAGCAAACCGAGAAATTTGCTTTGCGAAAGCGCGGCCGGCGCTTCGGAGGCGGGCGCAGGGGGCGCGGCCGCGGGCGCCGGAGGCTGTTGAACATTCTCCGCGCGCGCGCCAAAAGCCGCGACGGCGGCGGCGAAAATCAAGATCGTCCCGCGTTTCACGTTGTTTCCTTGTGTTGGCTCGTCAGGGCCGCTCGGTCGCGGCTGTCCTCGCTAAAAGCGCCCCTTCGCTCTCCGCGTGGAAGGCGAAGGGGGTATTTCTCATCCGTCCGGCGGACCGTTCAATGGAAGTGGACGCTTTGCGCCGCGAAGAACCCCCCGCCCGGCGGCGCCGGCGCGTGAGTCGCGGCGATGGCGCTACGTAGTAACGAAGCGTGCGCGCCCGACGAACCCGAGCAGTTGATGCCCGTCATGCCGCCCTCGGACGACACATGGAAGTTGCAAGACGCCGATCCCTCGCCGAGGGACGAACTGCTTGGCACGTGGCGATGGATCGCGGCGGCCAACAGCGCCTTGTAACCGGCTTGCGACAGGCTGCCGGCGCCGCGTCCCCCGGCGACGCCGATGCGGTGACGCTCCTGCGCGTCGCGATGCTCCTTGGCTGGGGCGACCTGCTTCTGCTCGACGACGACTCGCTTCTTTTCGACTTCTTTCTTGAGCGGAATCGGCGTCGCGTCCGGCGTCATCACCTCGGGCAAGGGAATGGCGAGATCGGGCTGCTCCATCTCCTCGGGCGGCACGACCTCGTCCGTCGCATCCACCTGTTCGGACTCGAACATATCGCCTTCCGGCACCAGATCCATGGTCACCGATTCAAGCGGCGTGACTTTTTCTATCGCGACCGTCATCAGAAAAACAGCGAGGCCGGCATGAGCGAGCGCCACCGCCACCGTGGCGGCCGGCCCTAGCCAGCGCGGCTTGACCGGCGGAAAGCTAGGCTGGCCAGCAGCGGCGCCGCCCGGGAGTTCCGAGTAAGACGCTATCTCTGTCATTTCCCCTTCCCCCCCGCAGGTGGAGCAGCCGCGGGAGCGGCGGCCGGAGCCGGCGCGGGAGAGGGAGCCGTCGCGGCCGGCGCGGCGGAAGCCAGCGCCGGATCCGATCCCGCGGCGTCGGCCTGCTTGCGGGAATTGGTCATGATCGCGATATGGGTGATCCCATTGCTCGCCAATCTGTCCATCACCTTCACGACTTCGCCGTAGACCGCGTCGTTGTCGCCGCGCACATGAACGACGCGGGTGAGATCGTCGCCCATCAGGGTGCGGACGCCGTCGACCAACGCCTCGATCGTCGTGACGTCGGAGCCGAGCGAGATCTTTCCGTCCTTGCCGATCGTGACGATGATCGGGTCTTTCTGGTTGAGTGGCTGCGCGGCCTTGGCTTGCGGCAGATTGACCTTCACGCCCTTGGCCAGCAACGGCGCCGTGATCATGAAGATGATCAGCAGCACCAGCATGACGTCGACGAGTGGCGTCACATTGATGTCGGCGAGCGGCTGATAAAGATCGTCGTTGTTTTTTAAGCGGGAGGGGAGCGCCATTACGCAGCCTCCCTCTTGTGCGTCGGGACCGGACGGCCCGAGACATGGGCGAGCGCCGCGTCTTCGATATAGTGCGACACATTCTGACCGACGCGCGAGAACGCCGCGCCGATGCGGTTATAGCCGACCGAGGCGGGAATGGCGGCCGCGAGCCCGTAGGCGGTCGCCGCCAAGGCTTCCGCGATGCCCGGCGCCACCACCGCGAGGCTGGTGTCCTGCGATTGCGCGATGCCGGCGAAGCTGCTCATGATGCCCCAAACCGTGCCGAACAGGCCGATAAACGGGGCCACCGAGGAAATAACCGCGAGATTGGGCAGGCCGCCCTCTTCCTTGGCCATAAACTCGCGGGCCGTGCGGCTCATCACTTCGGCGATGCGCTCGCGCTTTTCGCCAATCGACTCGCCGGGAAGGTCCCATGACGCGGCCGCGCGACCGGCGGCGTCCACCGGAGCCAACACGCCGACGTCTCCGCCGGCGCGCGCCGAGCGGGTCGCCTTGCCAATCTTGAGGACGGAAAAGACGCCGAGGACGATCAGCACCCAAGTATAGACCGAAGCCAATACGAGGGTCAGCATAACCAATTTGCCGACGGGGCCGGCGTTCACGAACATCGCCAGCGGCGAAAGTGTGGTGTATTCCATGATATCAGCTCTTCCTTGGGAGTTTGACCGCCGCGCCGCGACGCCGGCGATACGTCGTTGTCCTTTATTTTTCATATGACGCCCGTGAGACATTCGCTCCGGCGGGCGCCTTGTTCACTGCTTGCGATTGTGATCGAGGAGTAGTGGCGGTGGCTTAGGAAAGGGAGAGCCGCGCGGGCGGCGCGCGGGCGCCATTGACCGCATTGGAGACCGAGGCCTCCATTTCATGCGTGGTCAACGCGAAATAGCGCACGCGCGAAGCGGCGACGCGCATTGGCCGCGTCACTATCGCGAAACGCTCTGGCAGGACGGCGGCGCCGGCGTGCGCGGCAAGACAACAATCCGGACAACCGGTGGCGCCGGAATGTCGGTCCGGGCGGGCGGGAGCTCCGTTGGCGGATTGTGTCGTGGAAACGGCCCAATTATGGCACGAGACAGACAATCCTTGCGCGGTCCGGCCAAGGGCGGGAGCCCGCGCGCCATAAAGAACGGATGAGACAAAGAGGCCAGATATCAATGCAAAAGCAAGGCTTACGGCGAAAATCGCACGCATGGTTACACGCATTGTCCGCCGGTGTGACATAAATGTCTCTTAACGGAAATTTTATCATCTGACAATCGCCAGGGCCTTGAAATTGTGGCGCGATACAGTAGAGGTCGAGGCTCGACGTCCAAAATGGTTAACGAATAGACAGATCGAGTCGCGAATTCCAATGCTAAGCCGCAATCTCGCCAAGTTGCTGTTTTGCATCGCTCTGCTCGCGCAGATCGCGGCGCCCGTCATGGGCGCGGGGGCGATGGCGGCTGAGCGTCGCGGACGGAACGCGGAGATCTGCGACGCGTCTCTCGTGGCGCACGCGCGGACGGCGGCGTTGACCGCGGACTCTGACAAATCCCCTCTCGGGAAGCATATTCATCACCTCGCCTGCGCGTTCTGTCCCCTCGCCGGGGCCACGCCGCTCGCCTGGGCGGCAGCCTGGACGGCCCCGCGCCTGACGGCGTGGTCCCGCTTCGCGCCGCGCGGCTTGTCGCCAAATTTTGTCCACGAGATATTGAAGCATGGCGCCGCGCCGCGCGCGCCGCCTTCCCTGGTCTGAACGCTCAGTCTTCTCAATGCGTTAAGCGGCGTCCAAGCCGCTCTCAGACATGCGCCGCGTGAAACGCCGGCGTCGAGGGAAGGATTTTTTCCATGTTCCGCTACTATCTCGTGCGCGGCGTCTCCGCCGGCGCTCTCGCTTTGCTGTGCGTCTCCAAAGGACCGGGCGCCTCGGCGCTCGCCCAAGAGGCCCTGCCGGCCATCGACATCGACGCCGCGGCGGCCAGCGGCGGCAATGGCGCGCCTCCGCCGCCGTCCACGCCAACCCCCTCAACGTGGTCGCCAACGCTCGCCAATGGCGAGCCGGCCTTCGTCGAGCGCTTTCAATTGCCCAACACAGTGTCCAGCGTCACGCGCGAGGACATCGAGGAAAAGGTCAACATCATCGACACGGAAGACGCGCTCAAATACACGCCGAGTCTGTTTCTTCGCAAACGCAACAACGGCGACAACCAGGCGGTGCTCCAGACCCGCACCTGGGGCGTCAACTCCTCGGCGCGTAGCCTCGTATATGCCGACGATCTGCTGCTGACGGCCCTTGTCGGCAATGACAACACCGAGGGAGCGCCGCGCTGGGGTCTCGTTTCGCCCGAGGAAATCGACCGGATCGACGTGCTCTACGGCCCCTTCGCGGCGGAGTTTCCGGGCAACGCGCTCGGCGGCGTCGTGCAGATCACCACGAGAATGCCCGAGAAGCTGGAGATCACCGCCAAGGAAACGGTCGCCTTGCAGGACTTCTCGCTTTGGGGCACAACGAACACCTTCCACACCAATATCCAGAGCTTCACGATTGGCGACAAAATCAATGACTTTTCGTGGTTCGTCGCGGGCAACTGGAACCACACCACGACCCAGCCGCTCACATTCATTACGGCGGCGTCGGGCACTGTCCCAAGTTCGCCCGCGAATTTATACGGATATCCTGGGGGAGATTTTGCCACGACCAAATTTGGCGTGCCCGCGACCGTGCTTGGCTCGGCCGGCAATCTGCTGAGCGACTATGTCAACGCCAAGGTAAAACTCGCTTACGACTTCACGCCGACGATCCGCGCCACCTATATGGTGGGCCTCTACACCAATGACAGCAATTCGACGCCCGGCAATTATCTGGTCGAGGGCGGCGGACCCTATTTCGGATCCAATAAAGGCATCAGCGCATTAGGAAACAGCGCGATGCAGAGCTTCGGCGCCGCCTATTATCGTTGGCAGGAGAAGATTCTGACCAACGCGGCCTCGGTGAAATCGAACACCAAGGGCGTGTTCGACTGGGAAGTTTCGGCCTCGAATTTCACCTATCTGCAGTCGGACCAGGTGTCGCCCTACAGCGCCGCCTGGCCCTATGGCGGCTATACCCAGAACGGCAAGGACGCCGTTTACACTGGAACCTGGTGGACCTTGCTCGATCTCAAGGGCATCGTCCGGCCCGACGGGTATTTGCAAGGGCACGAATTCAGCTTCGGCGCGCATGGCGACCAGTTTCATCTCAATAACCCGACGTGGCTGACAACCAACTGGACGGCGGGAACATCGGCTTCGACCGGCGTCGCTTCATCCATCGGCGACGGCACCACGCAGACTCAAGCCCTTTGGCTGCAGGACGCGTGGAAGATCAACTCCAACTATAAACTCACCCTCGGCATTCGCGGCGAGCATTGGCAAGCGTCGCAGGGCTACAACCAGTCGCTCGGCGGGCTAAACGCGACGGGTCTCGGCTCGACAGCCACTTTTCAGAGCACATTGCCGATCTTTTCTCCGACGCTCGAACATACGCGCTACTCGCCCAAGGGCTCGCTGCAATGGACGCCGGACAATGTTTGGACGGTCACCGCCAATCTCGGCCTGGCCAACCGCTTCCCGACCGCGAAAGAGCTCTATAACGAGACAACCCTCACCGGCTCCAACGTCGCCGCCAATCCCAACCCCAATCTGCGCCCCGAGGTCGCGTTCAGCAAGGAACTGGCCATCGAACGCAAGCTGGGAGTCGACGGCTCGGCGCGCCTGTCGTTGTTCGACGAGGAAACGCGCGACGCGATCATTTCGCAAAATCTCTATGTCACCACCACCACTGTTCCAGTCTTCACCTCCAGCAACGTCAACGTTAATCGCATCCGCAACAGCGGCGCCGAATTCGCGTGGAAAAAGGACAATGTTTTCATCAGAGGGCTCGAGTTCGACGGCAGCATGACCTTCGTGAACTCCCGCATCATTTCGGACAGCGCGTGGGCGCCGAGCGGCGGCAACAATCTGGACAATTGGGCGCTGTCCGTCGCCGGCAAGAATGTGCCCTATGTTCCCAAATGGCGTTGGATGTCCGGCGCGACCTATAAGCCGGACGAGCACTGGTCCTTCAGCTTGAACGCACGCTGGCAGGACCGCATGTGGTCGACGCTGTCCAATAACGACATCGCGCACGGGGTCTACGGGTCGTTCGACCGGTTCTTCGTGGTGGACGCCAAAATCCGCTACAAGGTCAACGAGCGGGTATCGTTCGACTTCGGCATCGACAATATCGGCAATTATAAATACTTCCTGTATCACCCGTTCCCGCAGCGGACCTTCATCTTCTCCGGAAAGTATGAGTTCGGGACGGGCGCGAAGAACCAGCCGGGCATTTTCTATACTGGCAATGAGGAGTTTTTCCCGGCCCGCTCCAGTTGGTTCCAAACCGTCGACACGAAATGGTTCTGAGCCGCCTTGCGTAGATCAGGCGAACACAACGAAAAGGGCGGCCCGAGACTATTCGGGCCGCCCTTTGCTTTATGAGTATGCCCGCGTCAATGCGCGGCGAGCAGGGCGCGCGGAGCCTCGATGCGGGCGACGCCGGCGCGCACGGCGGCCTGCACCTTTTCAAAGGCGCGCACCTCGATCTGGCGCACGCGCTCGCGCGAGACGCCGAATTCCTCCGACAGCTCTTCCAGAGTGATCGGGTCCTCGGCGAGCCGCCGCGCCTCGAAAATACGCCGCTCGCGCGGGTTCAGCACGTCGAGCGCGCCAACGAGCGCCAGATGTCGATGACTGGCCTCTTCCTGATCGGCGAGGATCAATTCCTGACTGGCGGCGTCGTCGACCAGCCAGTCTTGCCATTCACCCTCGCCCTCCTCGCGCAGCGGCGCGTTGAGCGAGGCGTCGCCGCCCATGCGGCGGTTCATGTCGATCACATCCTGCCGCGAGACGCCAAGGCGCGTCGCGATGGCGGCGACGTTTTCGGGCTTGAGATCGCCTTCCTCATAGGCGGAGATGCGGCTCTTCGCCTTGCGCAGGTTGAAGAACAGCTTCTTCTGGCTCGCGGTGGTGCCCATTTTCACGAGCGACCAGGAGCGTAAGATATATTCTTGAATCGAGGCCCGGATCCACCACATTGCATATGTGGCGAGGCGGAAGCCGCGCTCGGGTTCGAAGCGTTTGACAGCCTGCATCAGTCCGACATTGCCCTCGGAGACGATTTCTCCNNAGCTTTTGGGCCGCCAAGGGGTCTTCATGCTCGCGCCAACGCTTGGCGAGCATATATTCCTCCTGCGGCTCCAACATCGCGAACTTGCGAATTTCGGCCAGATAACGCGCCAGCCCATTTTCGCCGGCGACGAGTGGCAAGGCGTTCGCCATAATCTATCCTCCCATGGGGTTCCCTGATGAGGGCGAACCCGCTCGGCGACCCCCTCTTCGGCCGGTCGCGTCTTGCCCAATATAGGGCGCCGACAGCGTGGCTGAAAGATGGCTGTGAGGTTTCGCGAGGCTGTAAGCGGGATTAAGTTTTGGTAAGAAAGCCCGGCGAGAAACAAACTTTATCTTCAATAAACAGTTGGTTAATGGAAAACTGGGAGGGGCGGAGCAAGCTCCGCCCAAGCATGATCGCCTTCAGAACCCATAAATTTGGGCGAACTCTTGGTCGCTCGAGGCGACCTGCCTGGCGAGATCGACGATCACCTTGGCCTGCTTCCAGGTGGCGTCGTCCTGCATCCGCCCGTCGATCATCACGGCGCCGGCGCCATCCGGCAGAGCTTCGAGCACCCGACGGGCGAAGGCCACCTCGGCGGGGTCGGGCGAGAACACTTTTTTGGCGATCGTGATCTGCGAGGGGTGCAGCGACCAGGCGCCGGCGCAGCCCAGAAGAAAAGCGTTGCGGAACTGCGCCTCGCAGGCGGCGGCGTCCGAAAAATCGCCGAACGGCCCGTAAAAGGCCTTGATGCCGGCGGCGGCGCAGGCGTCGACCATTTTGGCGATGGTGTAATGCCATAGATCCTGCTGGTAGGTCGGGCGGGCGGCGCCGGCTTCGGCGGCGTCGGCGATCACCTTATACTCGGGATGGCCGCCGCCGACGCGGGTGGTCTTCATCGCGCGGGACGCCGCGAGATCAGCCGGTCCGAGGCTGATCCCGTGCATGCGCGGCGAGCAGCTGGCGATGGCGTCCACGTTCTTGACGCCTTCGGCGGTCTCCAGGATGGCGTGGATCAGGATTGGCTTTTTGACGCCATTGCGGGCCTCGAGCTGCGCCAGCAGCTGGTCGAGATAGGCGACGTCCCAGGGGCCTTCGACCTTAGGCAGCATCACGACGTCAAGCTTGTCGCCGACCGCGCCGACGATTTCGATCATGTCGTCGAGCGCCCAGGGCGAGTTCAGCGCATTCATGCGGGTCCAAAGCCCAGTTGAGCCAAAATCGGTCGATTTGGCCATTTCGATGAAGCCCTTGCGCGCGGCCTCCTTGGCGTCGGCCGGAATTGCGTCCTCGAGATTGCCGAGCACCACGTCGACCTGCTTGACGATCTCGGGGATTTTCGCGCGCATCTTCTCGACGTGAGGCGGCACGAAATGAATCATGCGTTCCACCTTGACCGGGAGTTCGCGCAAGGGCGCCGGGGCGCCAATGGCCAGGGAACGGTAAAATTGATTGGGAAGTTTCATCGCCTATCCTTACGCGGTCGCGGGCGCCAGTCCATGCGGCCCAGCTAACGCAGATAATGCCGCGATGCAATGGCGCCGATATTTTGTCTTAGGGCAAAGCGATGTAATCTCCCGCCTCTGATTCCTGGCGACGCACCTCCGCGCCCAAACCGAGAACCGCGCTCATGTCCTCTTCCAGCGACTACATGGTGGATCGCCGCCGCTTGCGGCGCAAACTCGGTTTTTGGCGCATCGCCGCCATTGGCGCCGCGCTGCTGGCGGCCTTGGTCGCCGTCGCGAAGTTCTCCGGACTCGACACGATGGAAAAAGCCGCGCCGCATATCGCGCGCCTGTCCATCGAGGGCATCATCACTGGCGACGAAGACACCATCCAGCTCATCAAGGACATCGGCGATTCCAAGGCGAGCGCCGTTTTGTTGAAGATCGACAGCCCCGGCGGCACGACCGCGGGCGCCGAAAAGCTCTATTTGGAGTTGCGTAAACTCGCCGAAAAGAAGCCGGTCGTGGCGGTCGTGGGCACGCTCGCCGCGTCTGGCGGCTATATCGCCGCGATCGGCGCCGACGAGATCGTCGTCCGGGGCAATTCGCTGATCGGCTCTATTGGCGTCCTGTTCCAGTTTCCCAATTTCGCCAAGGCCCTCGACTCGCTGGGCGTGAAAGTCGAAGAGATAAAGTCGACGCCGCTGAAGGCCGCCCCCAACGGCTTCGAGCCGACCACCGAGGCGGCCAAGGCGGCGATCAACTCGCTGGTGGTCGATAGTTACGACTGGTTCAAGGCTCTGGTGAAGACGCGACGCAATCTCGACGACGCCGAGCTCGCCAAGGTCGTCGACGGCCGCGTGTTCACCGGCCGCCAGGGCATTCCGCTGAAGCTCGCGGACCTCATCGGCGGCGAGAGCGACGCGATCGCCTGGCTGGAGACAAACAAGAACATCGCCAAGAAATTGCCGGTGCGGGACTGGAAAAAGAAGCCGAGCATCGAACGCGTGGGCCTGTTGGGCCTCGCCTCGTCGGGCGTCCGAGCCGCCGGTTTCATTAAGCTTGCTTCGTTCATCGACCAGTTCGGCGGACAAAGCGAAAGCGCCAGTCTTGACGGGCTCTTAGCGATTTGGCAGGGTTCTGGCGCCAATTGATTTTTTTTTCGCCCTGGCCGTGCGATCGCATGTCCATGGCGCCACCTCGCAAGCGGAACCGTTCCATGATCAAGTCAGAACTGATCCAACGTATCGCCAGCCGTAACGAACATCTGTACCACCGCGACGTCGAGACCATCGTCAGCACGATTCTCGATGAAATCACCGCCGCGCTGGCGCGCGGCGACCGGGTTGAGCTGCGCGGGTTTGGCGCTTTCTCGGTAAAGCGGCGGGAAGCCCGCACGGGACGCAACCCTCGGACCGGCGAGCAGGTTTCCGTTCAACAGAAGAACGTGCCTTTCTTCAAGACAGGCAAGGAGATGCGCGAGCGCCTCAACGAGAACTACAAGGGCTGAGCCAGCTGGACGGACGCTGGCGTCGGGCGAGCTTCGCGCCGCTCGCGGACAGGAACCGAAAGACAAAAGGAACCTTGATGCGATCGTTGCTGCGCGTGTTTGTCTTTGTCCCGCTTGGTTTGCTGATCCTGTTTTTCGCTCTGGCGAATCGAGGATCGGTGAGAATTTCGCTCGACCCGTTTCCCGGGGGCGGATTGACGGGCCCGTCGTTCGAAGCGCCACTGTTTCTTGTTGTTCTGACTTCGGCGGCGCTCGGCGTCATCGCCGGCGGCGCGAGCAGCTGGCTGAGCCATCGCCGAGTGCGGCGGGTCGCCAAGCGGGCGCTCGCGGAAGCCGCCAAGGCCAAGGAGGAGGTCGAGCAGTTGCGCCGGCAAGCCTTGGCGAGTCTGCCTTCTGCGTCGGGCCAGAACACCGCGCGCCAAAGGAATTGAATTTGATTTACGCTTGGGCGCGGCCCCGGGTTGAAAACGCGGCGCATCCTAGATAAGAGTGACGCCGGTTCCAGCGCCAAGGCGCGAGAATCGCCGCAATAGCTCAGTTGGTAGAGCACATCATTCGTAATGATGGGGTCGGGGGTTCGAATCCCTCTTGCGGCACCACCTAACTATATGAAAACTATAGATTTTAACGGGGCCCCGCCAGATTGGCGCTGGCCGACGATGTGTTTTGGTGACCACATGGTGACCATCCTGTCAGCTGGAGTGGCCGTCAAAGAGGCTCGCACTGGCGGCTGTTAAGCCTTAGAGGGCTCCCTGTCCGAGCCAAGGCTTGACAATAGTCGATCAGATCCTGCGAAAACGCTTCCATTTGGTCCCAAGCCGAGGGCGCGCGGCGTGGCGACGAATTCTGCGCATGTTGGCGCCGGGAAAGGTGCCTGTTCTGACCTGATTGGCGTCCGCGCGGCTCATTCTGGTCGGGAATGGGCTCCGGTTCGACCGCCGTTTCAGGCTGGACGCCCCGCCGTCATGGTCCGACGCCGAGAATGTTGAGGGCTCGCCGTAGATTGTAGATGAGCGGGGCCGGACTGAGTTCGCGCCGGACATCGCCGAGGCCCCGCATCGGGAGCGCGCCTTGGTGCAGCCATTGCTTGATCGAGCCGAAAGGATGTTCGACGGTTATCTCGCGCGTCAGCGAGCAGCGCGGCGAATTCGCCGTCGTCGGCGTCACGCATACGCTGCCGGCAAGACGATCAAGGGAGGAAGCGCCATATCCTGCTCGATACGATATGCCCGGAACGCTGTCGCCCAAAGTGAAACGATGGGGAATCGAAAAATGTCAACTAATGACGATCGAGGAGCGATGGCGCGATACGACATCTTGCAACGCGCAAAGCGCGGCGAAATTTCTCCGCAGCACGCCGAGTGGGAGGCGATGGATGCGGGATGCTGGCCACTGGCAGTCCAATTTCCCTCAGGCTTCGACCCGCTGGGAGAGCGCCATTGGACCCTGTTCATGGCCGCCGCCTGGATCGTCCGGCGCAACCCGAACGACGTCCGCGCGGTTTGGAACCATTACCGCACCAAGCGCACCAAATGGGTCGAGTCCCCGCTGGCTGGCGAGGACGGAGCAATCCTTGAAGGCAAAAAGAGCTGGACAATAGAGCCACTAACCCCACTGACGGGCGGCGAGGCGGAGAAGCTCGTGTCGGGGTTGGCGGGGCTCGATGCGATCTGCCAACCAGATGCAGCGTGGTCGGAACTGCAACATGCTCTTCGCGCGGGTGACATCGTCGCCAGGGGAACACCACCCGAAACTGGCATCCAACAGAATATTTCCCCTGACGACTGGTCGGACATTTATTGGCTGGAGGATGACCGGTCGCAACCTGATCATTGCGTCTTCGACAACTCCGGCCGCCTTCGATACCGCGACGTTAGTGTTGAAAGTACGGCCATAATCCAAAACTGGCCGAGCCGCGACGAGCTTGATGCGCAAGCGTTTGGGCGTCCCATTTGGACCACCGACATGGTTCTTCATTGGATCGAGAATCGCAGCCACGTCGGATTCCAAGCTTGGGCGCCATCGCCAGAAAGGCGATCGAGACCAAGCATCGCCGGGAGACCGGGCGACGCGCGGCCAGAGCGTGCCCTGGAAGATGCGCTGTCCGCCGGCAAGGTTGTAGGCTACCGAGGCGGACAAGCCGAGCCGAGGGAGTACTGGTTTGGAAAGTCCGTCGCAGGCGAGAGGGGCGTCTCCTTCCAAAGATCCGGAATCTTGAAGGCGTGGCCGCCAAGGAAAATTGAGCCGCGACTGGCGCTGACAAGGGCGGACGCCGAGTCGGAAATTCGCGCCAAAGAGCAAGAGTTGGGCAGACCGTTGAATCGAGGGGAGGCGGTCGAGCTATTGAGGGGTTCCCCTAAAGGTAAGGTCACCCGTGACAGGGCGGTCAGTTTCGCGGAACCCCTGGTCGCGCCAGGTAAGCGCGGCCGCAAGAAACGGGAAAATTGAGCGGACGATTTTTCCGGCACCGGGAGGCTTTCGCGGAATTGCCGGCGACAACTCACCTGATGACAGTAACCGCATGAAGAACAAGCATGTTCTTGCCCGAACCTGAACGAGCGAATTTCCGCGAATAATTCCGCCAAAATTCTTCTCGGCCGCGAAACGCACATTTGGACAGGGCCGATCTGCCAGCATTTAAAGGAAGCCAATTCCCGACCAAGGAACTGGCCAATGACCCGCCCAAATCCGACAAAGTTCCGGCGGTCCACCCGACCGATCGCGGAAAAGACCGACGGGGCGCAGCCCCTGTTCACAGAGTGCGAGGTCGCAACGCTCCTAAGCGTGTCCGTCAAGACTCTCCGAAATTGGAGAGTCACCGGTCAAGGGCCGCCCTTTCGGAAGCTTTCCCGGCTCGTGCGCTACGCCGCAGAGGATTTGGAGACTTGGACCGACGCGCGCCGCCGGATCTCCACGAGCGACCGCGGGGGAGACGTCAATGCGTAACCACGCCGGATCGGAACAGACACCTGTCGAAGAAATCTTTCGCCGCGCCGACGGCGAGCGCTGGTTCGGCGATGGGCCGCCACTGTGGACGCAGGGTCGCAAGGACCGGCCGGCGATGACAAGGCGGCAAGCGTGCCTCCAGCGCCGCCAGCTGGTCAAGGCCCTGCGCCGGCACGGCAAGGGCAACAACGCGGCCCTGCGCCTAGCGGAGAGGATCGCGGCGTGCCGACCGGGGCGACGCTGCCTGAGCGGCGCGTGCCCGGAGTGCACACGCGCGACTCAGCGACTGTTCGTCGCGACGTCTGACAGGCTTATTACCCGCTCCGAAATCTCTACGATCGCGGTCAGCGTCGTCTTTCGCGGCGCTGGAATCGCCGAAGGCAAGCTTGCGCAGACTGGCGACCCATTCAGCTTAGTCTCACAAAAGCTGCGCGCGGCGCTGCGAAAGGCCGGCGTGCGGCAAGCGATCGGCGGGTTCGATGTTTCGGCAAACGAACATGCGGATCAACGCTTCGCATCTCACTACCGGCCGCACGCATGGATCATGGTGCCGGCGTCTCAGTTCGCGCGAGGGGAAAAGGTCTTTCGCGGATTCTTTCCCCCGAGCAAGACCATTCGACGCCCGGTATTTGCGAAGTCCTTCGACGGGGACCTCAGGGGGCTGGCCTACGCAATCAAAACGGATTTTGTTCGGCGGATATCGCTCCCGCGGCAACCACTGCCCGACGGTAGCGTCACGCGTCGCAATACGCGCGACCGGCCCCTGCTCGGGCGCCAGCGGGTGGAGATCGCGGTCGCGCTCGATCGCGCCGGCCTAGGCGCGCGCATTTTCCTTCATGGACTCGGCATCGTGAAGACGCCCGACGGCGCACGGATCGTCGGAACCGGAGCGACCAAACGACCGACCAGCGAACGACAAGAAACGCGTCCCCCATCAAAAAGGGGCGGCGGAAGGCCGACAACCACGCGCACGCCGGCGCGACCAAGCGCGCCTCCTAACCTGCCGCGAGAACATAAGCCGGGAGGAGCACGGCGAAGCACGAGTAGATCACGCGGCACCTAAGTTCGTTGACCAATGGAGAATGACATGCAGAGCAGACCCACAAAAGCCAAGCGCCAGCCCGACAATGGACGTGACCGGCATCGCGCCCCGCAACCGCAACGTCAATCGGTTGCGCCCCCGTGGAGGGGGCCAGCGGTCGCAGGGCGACCGCCTAGCGCCGCCCCCTTTATTTCTAAAATCGCAAACGCCGAGCACGAGCAGACTGGCGACGGCTTCGATATTTTCGAGTTCAGGAAGCCGCTCGGCCGTGTAGGCACCGTTTCGATCGCGCGAGACGAAGCCGTCATCGAAACAGCGGTGCTAAAAAAGATTCGGCAAAAGAATGGCGTCTTGCCAAAGTCGGACGCAGCCGCGACACAGATCGTGCGGGCCGCGATCTCGTCAGCGCCCAAGGAATACCGTCTCTTGTCGCAGCACACCGGCTGGCGATTGCCTGATCGGTGCTTCGTGTTGCTAAATCGCGTCATCAATTTCGGCTCGAGCGAACTGAAAGTGTGCCCGCCGCCGTGGACGGAGCAGCTTCCCTTCGGCCCGGTTTCTATGGTCGGCACGATCGAAACCTGGAAGGAAACCGTCGCAGCCGAGGCGCAATATTCGACGCGCCTGATGCTCATGATCAGTTGCGCCTTCGCCGCCCCTTTGCTCCGCCTTGTGGGTAGACCGCCGTTCATCATCAACGTCTTCGGCCGGTCAAAGGCAGGCAAGACGACAGGTCTGCTCGCAGCGACCTCGGTCATCGGCATTGGCCAAGAAGAGGGATTGCCGAACTGGAACACGACCGACGCCGGGCTCATGGAGGTCGCGCGACTGTTCAACGACAGCCTGGTTCCGGCGAACGAACTTGCGCTGATGAAGGGAGGTAAGGCGGATCGCCGAATTCGCGTGAAGCAGCTGATTTACGCGTTCGGCGAGGGGCGCGACACGACCCGGCACAGCGAGTCATCCTTCGCCACGCCGCGCGGCAGCGTAACATTTCGCGGAATTCTCCTGTCCACCTCTGAAAAATCGTTCCAGCAACAGGCGAATGAGGCCATAGAAACTCGCGACGATGGCGAGATCGCCAGGGCCCATGACGTGCCTGCAATTTCGAAAGGATCGACGACGATCTTTGATCGGCTGCCAGAGCATACCCCGAGCGGCGCCCGGGGCGCGCGAAAGAGACTCGTCGCCCTGCGACAAGCCTGCGCGCTGAGTAGTGGTTGCGCCATGGTTCACTTCATCAAGTTGGTCGGCAAGCATCAGGCGGAAATAGCTAAACAAGCGCCGGCTCTGGTGCAGGAGTTCGTTTCGTCGTTACGCATTAGCGACGATGACGGACCCTTGATGCATGCCGCGAGCAATTTCGGGATAATTTTCGCGGGAGGGGCTCTCGCGATCAAAGCCGAACTGCTGGACTGGGACCGCGAACTGCTACGATCGGCGATCGCGAGCTGTTTTGAAGATTTCCGAAACGCGTGCGAAAGGCCGGAAGACTCGATCACGCGCGCCCGGCGGCATCTCGTCGACGCAGTCCGTAAACTTAAAATGCCGTCAGTGAGGTCAGTCGCGACGCTCGAGAGCACGCCGAAAGTCGGTGTATGGACCAAGGACGAGAAAGGCTGGATCGCGGTCATTCATTCGACGCGGTTTGACGCAATGTTTCCGGATCAGACCATGGCTCGTGACGCGCTAATCTGGCTCGATGAGAGGGGCTGGTTGCGTAAAACCAAGCAAGCGAACGCTGCAACGAGAGACAACAAAAAGTGGGCGGAGCGCACCGTGAAGATCGACAACGGCCGCAATAGGTTCCGCGCAATCATCTTTCGCTGGCCACGAAAGGTCGAAGTGCCCTCGAAAAAGGCAGCTTCTGATTGAGGTTTCCGGACTGGGCCATGTAGCGAGCTCGGCGTCGTTCAATTGACGCCGAGCCTCACTGTCCGAGACGGGCCTCTCCATCGCTTTATCGCGCCATGAAAATTCCACCGCAGCATATATTCGTCTAAAGTCACTTTGCAGCGAGCCGTCAAAGTGGCGATGGCTTGGCCCAGTTCCGGTTCTCCCGTTGAAAGCATCGTTCGACGCCACGCCGCC
>PLAI01000093.1 GCA_003134075.1 Methylocystaceae bacterium
GCTTTCAGCACTTTGTCGCGGATATCGTCGCTGAGTTTATATGCGTGTTGTTTATATGCGCGTTTGGTCCTGACACTGGAAAGCGACGTGGCTTTGTTGCGCGGCGTGCCGGTTTCCACCGCTCTCACGACTTTATCGCGGACATCCATTGCTGCATCCTGTGGCGCGTAGCTTTCATCCGAATCTGTAGGGGAGCCCTGAAGGCTGAGCAAGGCGATTTCCGCAGCGGCGCACAATGAGGTTTGAGGAATGGCGTCAGGCGTTGGGTGTAGGAGCGGTCATGTTGAACGCGGCGTATCTCGATACCAAGTTCCATAATCACCGCTTCCGCGAATTTCGTATTGCACGGTCGAGGCTCTTTCGGTTCGCCGGGGTGAACGTGTTAGCGGGCCAGTTTGGCCATCATCGCCTTCCCCTCACTCGAAAAGCGTGGCCAGTTTCGCCAGCACATCGTCCATGATCGACGGCGGCACGCTTTCCAGCTTACGAGCATGGCGTGAGCCGAGATCGAGGGCGCGAGGTTGGTCGCACCGGACGACGCCCGTTGTGCGCGTCCCCGCCCCCATGAGCGACACCGCGAAGCCGGCTGTGCGGGCGAAGTTCCCGCCGCTGGTGATTGGCACTACCACCGGGGTTTTCGTCAGACGGTTGAAGGCGACCGGCGAAACGACCAGGACGGGACGATTGCCTTGTTGTTCATGCCCGGAAGTCGGATCGAGCGACACCAGATATATATCGCCGCGCTCCATTACAGCAGCTCGCTACCGACAGGCTTCGCATCGAGCCAGGCGCGATCTTCAACGGTCAGCTCAGCCGAGGTGTCACATTGGGCCAAAAGTTCATCCAGGCTGTAGTGTGGTCGCGGTTGTGGTTCGACCACCAAGCGACCGCCATCGACAGTCACGCCAACCGTGGCGCCGGCCCGCAGGTGCAGTAGATCGAGGATGGCGGGCGGGACTGCCTACATGACTGAGCCGCCGACCTTGCGGAGATTGGTTGTGTGCATGGGACGCCTTCGTTCTTGTAGATTATATAAAAATATAACCTCAATCGCCATGCCTCGCAAGCCCAAAGGAAGCAGCCCAAAGGAAGCAGTACGCCCGTGTGTCCGCGTTGCCGCAGCTTGCTCTTTTAAGATTCCAGATTGATATTAGTTGGATGTTAAATCGATATCTTTAGGATATCCTTTCCGTATGAATCAGACATGGGAAGGATATCCAGCATGATCACCGTTGTGGGGGGCACCAAGGGCGGTTCTGGCAAGTCCACCGTCGCCACAAATTTGACCGTCATGCTCGCCGCCGCCGGTCGCGACGTGTTGCTGGTCGATGCCGACGACCAGGAAACATCAACCGACTTCACTGCCATGCGCAATGAGACGCGACCGGGCGGGGCCGGTTACACCTGCGTCGCCGTCACCGGGCGCAACGTGCTGACCGAGGTCAAACGGCTCGCGGACAAATATCAAGAAGTGGTCATCGACACAGGCGGTCGCGACACGGCCAGCCAGCGTGCCGCGCTAGCGATCTGCCACACCTATCTGGTTCCGTTCGCGCCGCGCTCATTTGACGTGTGGACTCTCGACAAGGTGGCCGAGCTGATTGAGGAGGCGCGCAGCATCAATCCCGATTTGCGTGCGCTGGCGTTCATCAATCGCGCTGACGCTCAGGGTAAGGACAACGCCGAGGCGGCCGAGTTTCTTGCTAGCAAGCCGGCGCTGGAGTTCATCACTACTGCTTTGGGCAATCGGAAGGCTTTCGCCAACGCCGCCTCGCAAGGGCTGGCCGTTGTGGAGCTGCGCCCGCATGACGCGAAAGCCAATGAGGAGGTGGGGAAATTGTTTGGATATCTTTTCAATATCAAAAAGATATCCAAGTTGAAGGAAGCGTAAGCTCATGAGCATCAGCCGCAAACCGACTCGTGAGAAGGGAACAGAGGCAACCCCAGCCCAGTTACTGGCGTTTGTCGAGAAGGGCGGGAGCGTCGCCAGGAAAGCTGATGACGCCTCAGTCACCAAAGTGGCTCAGCATCCGCTGAAGTTTCCGAGCAGCGGCCTGTTCGAACGCCTTGAGCGAGCCCGCGCCGCTGGCCCGGTCAAGCTTCCACGCAATACCTGGATTTTACAGGCAATCGCGGAAAAGCTGGCGCGCGAGGAATCGTAATTGGATATCATAAAGATATCTATTAGATATTCTAATAATATCAGATAGATATCTGAGTGGACCGTTGCGGTAGCTGGTTTAGAGGCTCGTATGGCGATGTCCGCCGAACGGGCTCTATAGAACCAAAAGCGCGGACGCCGCTGGACTTTTTCGCCAGGATACTAAATAAATCTACAACGCTCATTAAAACTACATGGCCTGACAATGGCGCATAGCTCCACCTTGCCCGATACTATCGACGGAAAGGCCGTCCAAAGCCTCGTCGAGGCCCAGGCTATTCGCGGTGCCGTCGTGCTCGGCCAGCCCGGCGGCTGGAATGTTCTGGTCCGTTACGGCACCCTTGAGCGCGCTGTCGCCGCACAGCGCGCCCGCAAGCCGCGCCTATGGCGCAACCTCGCCACCGCCGCCGCCTTTGTGCGCGAGGAACTGGGCATCGCCCGCTTCGAGGTGGACGCCCTCAATCACGAGCCGGACGCCGCCGCGCGCAAGCGGCCCGATCAGTCCGAGCGCATGAAGCAAAAGCACGAAGCGGGCGAACACGACGCATGGTTTCGGGGAGAGGTGGAGAAATCGCTGGCGCGCGCCGACAGCGGCGAGGCGCAATGGTTTTCGCATGAAACCGTCATGAGCAAGCTCGACGCCCGTATTGCCCGCCTGAAAGGGACCGGCGCTTGAGCGTCTCGGTAGTATGGCAGGACGAAGCCGACGCCGATCTCGACCGCATCCTCGACAACATCGAGAAGGAAAGCCCGCGCGGTGCCCTGACAATGGCGCTCGCGATCCGGCACGGTGCCAATGTTCTGTTGAGCGAACATCCCAAGATCGGTCGGCGCGGACGAGTTGCCGGCACCCGCGAGCTGGTGATCGCGAGAACGCCCTTCGTCGTCGTCTATCGTGTGCGCGCGAAGCCCGAGCGAGTCGAGATTATCCGCGTTTTGCATGGCGCTCAGAAATGGCCGTAAGCCGTTTATTTTTGCGAAGCGAGGAGATTCGTGAGGTCATTCCGGAACTGCTTCCAAAATCCGTTTAAGTTGGTCAGCCCGACCCGGAATTGATAGGAACTATGGGGAGTGAACAGCGGCAGTGTTATTTGGCGGAACCGATTTAGACGGCGCTCCGCTTCCGCATATTCAGGCGAGAGACAGATTATTTTCTCGCGACCGTCCGTTACGCGCGTAATCGCACCAACATTTTCGAGCAGAGCTAGAACAATCGGCAAATCTTTTTTTGTAATACCAAGTTCATCCGCAATTTCAGTTCCAGTTTTTCTACACACATCCAAATTAGGACCAATCGAATACCATCTTATTTGTTGAAGGATTGCGAGTGCGAGGCCCATTCTGGAGCGCGTTACGCCAGACGCCCGCAACCGGCTCACTATCTCCGCGTGAAAATCGTCGCCTGCCATCAACACCATCCACCATCAAAGGCCCCACGCCGCAGCTCTCCGGCCCATGGAGAGTATCCTATCGTTGTGCAAAGGAGTCGAATCGAGTAGCCTTGGGAGAATTTAGCAGAGGAGTCTACCCCCTAGAAACACAAAACCCGCCTAGAAGGCGGGTCCGGCGTCCCGGCAAGCCGGGGGAATTCGATTACGTCTGGCGACCTCGAATTTCCCCGAAATCAGGCCCCAAGTCAAGCGGAAACATCGTTTCTGTTAGTGGGGTCGTTTGCGCCAACGTCAGGCCCTTTTCGGGCGGGTTTGGTCAACCCGGACGGCGAAGCTATGACCGATATTGAAATACTGACCGCGATTGGCGGGACGAAATCCCTTGCGACGCTGGACGGGTTCGCCCGAACCGTCTGGCAGACTTGGGGGGCGCAGGAGATCACGGACGAGCAGGCGCAGGCGCTGGCCGAGGCGATCGAGGCCCGGAAGCGCGAGGTGCGCGGGATGGACACGGTGGCGCAGCGGGCGCCGCATGTGGCCGCGCAGGCGAAAGCGCGGGGGCGGTTGAGCCATTTTCCGGCCAAGCGCAAACCGCAACGTTCGCCAGACCGGCGGGCGTCGATCGAGCGGCGCCGGACGCTGGCGGCGTCCGGCCCCATGCCGCCGCAGCTCGCCAGCCAATTTACAACGGGAGAGCTGGCGGTGTTGCGTCTGGTCGCCGACGAGGTGCGGGACAAGCGGCATTGCACGCTCACCCTTGGCGAACTCGCGGCCCGCGCGGGCGTCGGAATCACGACCGCCCGCAACGCCATCCACGAGGCCGCCGGCCACGGCTATCTGACCATCGAGGAGCGGCGTCGCGACAAGCGGCCCAACCTTTCCAATGTCGTGAGGATCGTCTCGCGCGAATGGCTGACATGGATCGCACGCGGCCGGAAAAATCCGAGCGCCGGTCGCGGGAACCTCAACACTTCCGCTTCCCAGGGGGGAGGGTCCAAAAAAATGGAGTCCCCGGATAAAGGTTCTAAACGAAC
>PLAI01000314.1 GCA_003134075.1 Methylocystaceae bacterium
GACGACCTCTTCAATGCCATTGTTAAAATTTGTTGTTTATAGCTATTCCGGGACATTCCTATTTGTTCCAAAATGCCTTGAAAATCAGGCTATCTCGTCGCATTCTGTTTCCGCGCCATTCCTGCCGATTGATTTTCGGTGGCGATTTGGTGGCGACTTGGAACGGCTCTCCTCATGAGACTGGCAAAGCGAACCATCGACGCACTCGCGCCACGCGACAAGCAATATGTCGAGTATGATAGCGACCTCGCGGGGTTTGGCGTCGCGGTCTATCCGTCCGGCGTGAAGTCTTGGATCGTCGAATATCGCCCCCATGGCGGCGGCCGGGGCGTCGCGAAAAAGCGCGTCACGCTTGGCAAGATCGGAGCGTTAACGCCCGATCAAGCCCGCAAAGCCGCCGCCGACATTCTCGCCGCGGTGCGACTTGGCGCCGACCCTGCGGCCGAAAAAGCCGAGCGTCGGAAGGCGCTCACCGTCGGCGAGCTGCTTGACCTGTTCGATGCGCAATATGTCGGGCCGATGGTCAAGCCGGGAACGGCCATAAGCCATCGAATAGCCCTTTCCGAACTTCGGAACGCCCACGGCGGCATGAGAGCCGAAGCCCTCACGCGAGGGAATATCGCGACGCTTCACGCCCGCATGTCCGATCGTCCCTACGCGGCAAATCGGGCCGTGGCGGTTTGGGGCAAGGCGTTCACATGGGCGGCGTCACGCGGGCTTGTTTCCGAAGGCGTCAACCCGACGAAAGGGCTGCAAAAATATCGTGAGCAAGGGCGCGAACGTTATCTGACCAGTGAAGAACTGGCTCGGCTCGGCTCGGCCCTGGCGGATGGCGAAACAGTCGGCCTGCCATACGACGTCGACGGGACAAAGCCCAAAGCAAAACACGCGGCCAAGGCCGAAAACCGGCGCGTTAAGCTGGACCCCTTCGCCGTCGCCGCGATTCGGCTCTTGATCCTGACGGGCGCGCGCCTTCGCGAAATCTTGCACGCGCAATGGCAGCAGGTGGATTTTCAGCGCGGCGTGATTTTTCTCGCCGATTCGAAGACGGGCAAAAAGCCGATCTATCTCTCGGCCGCCGCGCTCGCCATACTTGCCGCGCTCCCGCGCATCGAAGGAAATCCGCATGTCATCGCCGGGGCGAGGGACGGCGCCCCGCGCGCGGACCTCAAAAAGCCTTGGGCCGCCGTCTGTCGCGCCGCCGGGCTTGAGGGCTTGAGGCTTCACGATCTTCGCCACAGCTTCGCCAGCGTCGGCGCTGGCGCGTCCATGGGGCTCCCGATCATTGGGAAGCTGCTAGGCCACACTCAGGCGGCGACTACGGCGCGTTACGCGCATCTCGACGCTGACCCTCTGCGCCGGGCCGCTGACACGATCGGCGCGACGATCGCGGCGGCGATGGAAGGGGGTAGGGGTGGCGAAGTGGTACCGATTGCGGGCTCGAAAAAGGGGCGCGCGCGATGAAGCCGCATCAGGATTGGGGCGTCCCGAATTGGAAAATAGAAACTGAATACCAAGTGCCATCTGGGACAAGGGCGCTGCTTAATTTTGCTTGGCAATTTCTTCGACGAAACCATGAATATCGGACATTTTGGGTTGAAAAGGTTGTGCCTGTCATCGACGCCGATGGCCAGTGGATCGATGAACCTAACGGTATAGGACATATTTTAGATGAAGCTGAATCCCGGTTCGGCATAGTAGACCCCCGCGAGCCAACGATGAATAGAGGGGCGTATTTTGCAGCGGCAGGGGTCCATCAGTTGCGATATATCAAAAGCAACAACGGCATTTGTGACATATCTTTGAAGGAATCCGATGTTGGATTTATATTCGATATGACGTTGCCGCTTGAAGGTCAATTTGTTAGAGCATTAGAATCTGCGAAACGTCATCAGGAACGAAGAAAACAACAAGGCGTATTAAGTTTCAAAAATACAAAAGTAAGGATAGAAAAATACATCTCTTACCTGCGAATACTTGACGCAGACGACGCTGCTGCGGACCCAAATGAGATTGGGGAAGCGCTTTTTCCTTCTCTTGGAAACGAATATCCCGATTGGAGGCGCCGCACTGCATTGCGGGATTCTAGAAACGCGGCGCGGCGACTTCGCGATCAGGATTACCGTTTGCTCGTCAGCGCGTGGGCGGCTTCGTCCGAGAAATAAGGAGCCGCTTCTTTTCTCATATACACCTGCGGAAACGTGCGTAAATTTCCGTTCCATTCCCGCGCCGTGACGGCGCTTTCTATGGGGGAGTGGAAATGCCGCCCAATGCCAAACCGCAGACAGTTTTGCTCACGCCGAAGGAAACGGCGAAGCGGCTTCGCTTAAGTGAATCGACGCTCGCCAAATGGCGGATGACGGCAGCGCGCGCGCTGCCGTACGTCAAAATTGGCGCGAAGGTCGCTTACGATGAGCGCGAGGTCGAGAGGTTCATCGCGGCGCAGGCGCGCAAGTCGACGAGCGATAATGGTAGGGAGGCCGCGTAACGATGGCCTTCACGAAAAACCCGGCTCCGCTGGCGGCGGGCCGGGTCTGGAATATGGTTGTCGCTTCGCTCTCGACGCCGCATTTCATATCGGAAATCGCCCTTAGGCTCAATCAAAATCTCGCCGCCGTGACGCTTTCTATTGCGCTTCAACACGGGACGCCAGCCGCCGCAATCCGCGCTGCGGTGACACGCGAGTCTGACGGTTCGCCGGCCGGCATCGTCGGCGCGATTCTGGACCTTTTGGCGACGGATGGCGAGCGATGACAGATCACCCGTTTTCGTCCGGCGCTTATCAGTATGAGCGCGAAAAATTCACCGTCGCGCTCGCCGTCAGTCTCATCGAGATATTTATGCGGCCCGGATGTGGAGGACCGACGCGAAGAGCAATCTCTGCGGTAGCATCGAATTTACGCCGCGCCGGCGAGCGGAATCCTGATCTTGATTACAACTCCGCTCTCGCTCTCATCGGCCTTACGCGCGATGATCACGCTCTCGCATTCCGATGGGCCGAAGTGCAATTAAACCAATTCGGAGCGTGGCGGCCGATCGCCTGGAATGATGTGGAGTCGCGCGGTGGCTGACGACTTCACCTCAGAAAAATTTGCATGGCTCGACCAGGTGGCGGGCGACGGCGCCTTGCCGTCGCACGCGGCGCGGCTGGCTGTTGTCTTCCTGCGTTATGTGAACAGGGCGACAGGCGACGCATGGCCGGCAATCCCGACGCTCGCCAGCGCGCTCGGCATGGTCGAAAACAGCGTGCGCAACGCGCTTCGGGCGATGGTCGCGAATGGCCATCTCGCCATCGAAGCGGGAGGCGGACGCGGCGCAACTAACCGCTATCGCTGGATCATCAAGAGCACCGATCAGGCAAAAAAAGCGCCGATAAAACCCTGCAAAGCGGTGAAGGGTAATGGGAAGGATAAACCCTGCACGGATTTGAAGGGTAATGGCACTACGAAACCCTGCACGGATTTGCAGGGATTTGAAACGGAAACCCTGCACGGTGGTGCGCTAAACCCTGCACAGCCGTGCGCTAAACCCTGCACGGTGGTGCACCCGAACCCTTTGAAGAACACCTTTGAAGAACCCATTGAAAGAATATCCGCCGATTTTTTCCAAATCGCTGAAAAAAAGTTGCCCGCGAAAAAGGGAAAATCTGCGCGCACCAAAATCGACCTCGCTGGCGACTTCGAAGCCTTCTGGAGAGCCTATCCGCGCCACGACGACAAGCCGGACGCATTCAAGGCCTGGAAGGCGGCGATCAAGGCCGGCGGCGACGCGGACGCGATCATCGCCGGCGCCGAGCGCTACGCCGCCGAGCGCGCGACCGAAAACCCGAAATACACGAAATACGCGGCGACATATTTGCGCAAGGGCTCTTGGGCCAACGAGCCGGCGGCGTCGCCTCTGACCGGCTATGGCGCGTCCGCGCACCTGCAAAACGCAATCCGAGATCACGACTATGACTGAGCTCACCCTCCTTCCCCAAAGGTCGCCGGCCAGCCGGAGCGCGCCGAAAAATCTCGTCAAAACCGCCATGGGGCGCTTGGACGAAATCGAACGCAAGGCGGCGGAAGTCTCGCGGTTATACCGGGCTGTTTCGGATAATCGGGGCGCGCTGGAATCCACCGACTTCGCGCGCCTGAGCGCAGCGTGTGAGCTGATCGCCAGCGAGACAATCGGCGAAACGAATGCTCCCGCCGCCCGGGCGCTGTTCGCCCTCATGCTGGCAGCCATCCCCGCGGCCAAGGGATTCGATAGCGCCGTCTATCTCGACGCGTTGCTGAACACGGTTCTCAGCGAGCCAGCGGAAGAACCCAACCAATACGGCGGCCAGCGCCATGTCGGCGGATTTACGCCCGTCGTCATTGCTTCAGCGGTCCGCGCGATCTGGCGATCGAAGACGTTCACGCCGTCCATCGCCGAGGTTCTTGAAACCCTCAGAGCGCAGCGGCGCAGCCTACAAGCTGGCGCATCGCTCGCCAGGTCAATTCAGGCAATGAAGCGCCAAGCCGCCGAGCGGGAGGCGGAGCGGGAAGAACGCGAGGACCGCTGGCGACGCGAGGAAGAGGAGGGCAGCCTGTGACCTCGCCGACCTCCCGCCGCCCGGCGCGACCCGTCATTGATGCACGGATGATGGGAGCGCGTAAGTCATTGCTTTTGCAAGATGGGGGTATGGGGTTTGATTTATAAAACCGCCGCGCCTCTGCAATCGAGCATGTCCCTACGCGCGCAAAAACTGGAGATTTTCCTTTGAAAAAGTTGGTCAGGAAAAAAAGAGCCACAGCGCCGCCGCCTGCTCACCTCAGCGCCGAAAGCAAGCAATGGTGGCGGAAAATCCTCGAAGAGTCCGCGATCGAGGACCATCCTGGATTGCTGATCCTGGCGACTGCGCTCGAGAGTTTTGACCGGATGCGCGCGGCCCAAGCCGTGATCGCGAAGCTTGGCGTGACCGTTGTCGATCGCTGGCAGCAAGTGATGCCAAATCCAGCGACGACGATTGAACGCGACTCTCGCGCGGCCATGCTTTCCGCGCTCCGCCAATTGAATCTCGACATTGAACCCACAACGCCGAAATGAGCCCGAACATGCCACGCCAATACATTCGCCGAAAAACCCGAGGATCGAGCGACCCCGACCTGCCGGCCGCCATCATCGCGCATCTGTTCGATGAGGCCTTGCCAGCGGAATGCGACCCGTTCCTATCGCTAAATCTCCGCTTCCCGCGCCCCGGCGAAGCCATTTGGAACGGCCAAAGCATCGAGGCCATCTGGCGCGACTACGGCGCCGAAGTCGTCGCTCAATGGATTGCCGACAAGCCCGGAACTCGCCCGGCGCTTTGGTGGAGTTACACCGCCCCGGAGCCGCGCCAGCGCATTGGCGGATCCGGAACGCCCCGTTCCGACGTTTTCGCTTACGCGCCGAGTCTGGACTACGGCGCGCCAGCGGACTGGATAACCGCCGATGATTTGACGACCTGGCCGAGATTGAAATGCGCCGCATATGACGACGTCGACCCGCCGACGTTCGAGGCGCAAGCCGCCTATCTGGCGCGTCACAAGTTATTCCTGCCCGGCGAACGCCGCCGCCTCCGACCCGATTCTCTCGAGCCTGTCGCGCTCGCTGATACGGCGGAACGATGAATGCGCTCACTTTCGGAAATCCTCGAAAGCCTCACGCCGGCGCTGGCGTCCCAAATTAGAGCGTGCGCGGCGGCGTTCGGAATGTCGCCCGCCGATCGGGCGCGCGTCTCGGCGCCTCCGCCGTCGCCCGACGACGACATAGCCGCCAAATATTTCGAGCCGAGCGAAAAATGATCGCCGCGATTGATGGGAGGTTGCTCGCGTGACCAGGGCCTCGCGCGAAAAGAAAGGGACGGCCGCCGCGTCCGCCGTGGCGAATGAATCGCCGATCGTCGCGAGCACACCGGCCAGCGGACCTCGCACGCCATTGGACGCGATCCGCGCTCTTCGCCGAATTCGAGACCGCCTCGGCGAGGATGACGCCGACGCTCAGTGGTTTGCCGAATCATTGGCGCGCTATGAGCTGTTCGACGTGTGCGGTGAATCACTTGCGCGCGCCTTTGGTTTGGTGCCATCCGTCGGAGGGGATTCTTGGCCCGCGCTCGAACGTCGGGAGCGCTGTTATGCGGCAATTCGCGAACTCGCGAAATTAGGCCGCACCCACAGTGAAATCGCGACAAAAATTAGATGTCGATTGAGGCAACGCCGCAGCGCCTTTCGGCCCGGCGCCTCTCGCGAAGACGAGTTGCTCGCCGTGATTTGCCAAAACGACCCGCCGACCTCGCCGGATCACATCAAACGCCTAATCAGGCCATCAGGCTGAATTTAAATAATAAATTTCCGACACGAATGGGGGGCTATTTGTGTCCGAAAAATTCGGGCCTGCTGCTGATCGAACGAGGACGAAATGAAACAAATCACCGACGAAGAATTCCTTCAAGAGCTCAAGCGCGGGCCTCTAGGTCGCGATCTTGCGGCGATCCGCGAGGCTGAGCGACTCGCGACCGCGAAAAAACTCGCGAAAGAGCGCGCCGCCGCGCTCACCGACTTCGACGCCGCGTTTCCCGCGCTCGAACAGGCCGAGGAGAATGCGCTCGCGGCTTTTCGCGAAGCTTCGGAAAAACTCGAACAGGTGCGGCAGGAAGCTCACGCCGCGCACGTCGCGCGCACCTCTTTGCAAAGAGAAGTCGGGGAACGCATCGGCGAAATAAATGGCAAAATTTCAAGCGTGATGAATCCGCTTGCGCGAGAGCTATATTTGAAACTCGAACAGATCACCGAGGATGCGCGCAAGATTAGGTTGATCCAAGAGGAACGGCGCGACGCGCCCCCGTCAATGGTTCCCACGATCAGCAAACGCAAAGATGTCGAGGTTATCACGAACCGCGCGGCGCGCGACGCTCGCAATTTTTTTCCGCAGCGCATCGCGAACGCGCTTGCTGAGCTTGTTCTAGCCGGCTGCGATTCCGACGCGAATCTAAACACGGTCTTCAACGCGGGAGTCGCGGCGTTGCCGCACGAAAACACGCTGCGGCTTGAAGACGATGCTCCCTCGCGATTTTCTCCCCATTTCGAAGCCGCCGTCGAAAAGTTTTCGGAGGCCGTCGATCTCGCCCTTGCAAGCGCGCTCAAGGAAGCAATCAACGATGAATAAATCAGCGAAAATATATACGCGGTTGCTCGCGGAAACCTCGCCAGAAGCGGAGGCGGATGATCGCGTGATTCGCTTCACTTTCTCGACCGACCAGGAGGCGCTCGACGGACACCGGATTCTCGCTGGCGCTTGGAAATCCAAAGATCACGATGGCCTGAAGGACTTTAAGCGAAACGCCATCTTCGGATGGGCGCATGACATGACGCGGCCACCGATCGGCCGCGTCATCTCGATCGACGAGCGCAACGGCGTGTTGTCCGGGGCCGTCAAGTTCGCGGAATATGATTTTGCGGACGAAATTTATCGGCTTTTCCGGAAGGGCTTCATCCGGGGGGCAAGTGTCTCGTGGTTTCCGATCGCATACAAGCAGGCGCGAGGGCCAGACCGCGAACCTGGCGCGCTCGATTTTTCGCGTGTTCGACTTCTGGAAATTAGCGCGGTTCCGGTTCCGGCCGACCCCAACGCGCTGGCCGAGGCGCGCGGCGCGGGCTTGAATTTAAGCGCCGTGAGCGCCTGGGCGCAGAACGCGGCGACCAAAGGAAAGCCGGCGCAGCGCCAGTATGCGCGCTCGCTCGTGAGCGCCTTGACCGCTCCGGTTCGCAAGACTTCGATGGCCAACGAGGCGCGCACAATAGAGGAGCGTCGCGCCCACGCCGCCGAGCTTCGGGGCACGTTTCAAAATTTCGGCGAATATGTCCGCGCCGTTGTCGAGGCGCGCCACGACAGACCCGACCCACGCCTCTCTCGCGCCCCGACCGGCGCTGGCGAAACCTCGCCGACGGCCGGCGGCTTCCTGGTTCCAGAAGCCTTCTCCGACGTGATTCTGACGACGCTCTACGAGGATCGAACCTCGATTTTGAGCTATCTGCAGCGGTTCAATATCCCGGAAGGTTCAAACACGTTGCGGGTGCCGGGCGTCGACGAAACCAGCCGCGCCAACGGCTATCGCTGGGGCGGCGTGCTGGCCGATTTTGTCGACGAAGGCACTGTCGAGGCACCAGAGTTTCCGCGATATAAGTCTACCCAGTTCGCGGCGGAAAAATTAATCGGCTATGTCGTTTTGACGAATGAACTCATGGCCGATGTCGAAAACCTCGACACGTTCCTGCGGCGCGCGATCGCCGACGAGCTCCGTTACAAACTCGAACAATACATCCTCTCCTCGGCCGGGACCGGCGCGGGCCGTCCTCTCTCGGTTCTCAATTCCCCCGCGCTCGTCACGGTCGCGAAGACAAGCGCGCAAGCTTCGGGAACGCTGACCGAACTCAATCTGCGCACGATGCTCTACGCGCTGCCGGCGCCCTCCCGCCGCCGCGCGATCTGGGCGGCGTCGGAAAGCGCGATGGAATTGGTCGGGAACTTCGAGGCCGTCACGCGCCCGGCGTCCGGATCGACCAATCCGGACGATTTGCCGCGTATAAAGGGCCGGCCGGTCATAGAAACGGACGTGCTGCCGGCCGTCGGCACGCCCGGCGACGTTCTACTCATTGATCCGGCCTGGTATGGCTTCGCCTCTAAGCCGATGGCCTCGGCGCTCTCCGCGCATGTGCTGTTCACGAGCGATCAGGCCGTGCTTCGCGTGACCTGGCGCTGCGATGGGCGCCCGCTCGTCTCGGCGCCGATCGCAGCGACGGATGGAGCCTCGCGAAGCGCTTTTGTTCCGCTGGCGGCGCGCTAACCGGCAAATCGAGGCGATCTTCGATGCGAAAATCCCGAGCCGTGGCAACAAACGCTCATAACGCCGCCGGCGAGCGGCGCGCCACGTTCGCTGACTGGCAAGTGGCAGCGATAGCAGGCTACGTCGCCGGCGGAATGCGCCTGCACGCGGCGTTTGCGATCGTCATCGGTGCCGCGGACGACATAATGCCTCTCGTCACGCGCGAGCGGGCTCCCGAGCTGCGCCAAACATTCTTTGCCGCGCTCGATATTGAATATGCCCGCTACGTTCGACGCAACGGCGCGGCGTCCTTCATGGCGCCGGCGCACTGATAAGGAGTCGCTATGCTGCTTAAAATCTCCCCTGACACGATCGTCGAAACAGATCAAATCGAACTCATCGCCGATCGCGGCGACGGCAAGCTTTCCCTGCATCTTCGCGGCGGCGAGCGCGTGGCCTATCAATCGAGCCTGTCGGCGCTTGCCGAGCAATTGAAGATCATCGCGCTTGACGCCACGCGCGCCGTTCCGGTCTCGGCGATTGTGGCCATTCGCGCGCGCGGCGATGGCCTGGCGATGGTAGAGACCATCGGCGGCTTGAGTCACACTTCGCGCGACACTTTCGCCGCCATTGCGACGGCGGCTATCTAGATTCGCGCGTGAGGCATGGCGCGCGGATTCCTGAGACGGGCGAAGGCGCGGGGC
>PLAI01000072.1 GCA_003134075.1 Methylocystaceae bacterium
GACCGAGTTGGCGGCATTGCCCGCGCGGGCTTTCGTATGAGGTGAGCGGCTGTTTCGAATGAGCGCGCCGCGCGTTATTTCGCGCCCGCCGCGCGCTCATTTCGTTTTGATGATTTCACGAACAGCGGCTTTGTTGCACAGAGGTTTCGAAAGGCGCGAGGGTGCCGTCGTGGAGTCATTTAGGCAACGCATACGAAATCGGCTTGCCCGAGTNNGCCAGGGCTGATCGTCGATCAGCCGCCAGCGATGTCCGCTCCCAGCGGTGTCTGCTGCGACCAGCACATCGGCAAATAGGGAAAATCCGCGGTAGCTGGGAGCATGGCCAGGAAATCTGGATAGGCCGCGCCAAATGCGCTTAAAGACGCGTCTTCGGGAAGGTTCTCCGCCAAAAAGGCGTAAGCGCTGGCCGTGAACCATTCGTCGCCCACGAGCCCTTCGACAGTCGGAGGGGCGCTGAGACTTGGTGTGATCAACACCCCTGCGGCCCGCACCGGATGCTTACGTTGCACTGAGTTTGCGTCAGAGCGCAAAATAGCGCGCCGGTCGTCGTGATCGGTAAGCCTAATCAAACGGCCGCCGCGCCGCCGCGCCGCCTATGGAGATGTCCCGTTTGATGTTGAAAATCCGGAATCTCACACGGCGCGCCGTCAAAAGCCGTTTGGATTACCCGCGATCAAATTGGCATAGGTTTTCTCGCCCTTGTCTATCCAAACGATCCGGGACCCCTCGATCCCAACCTTGACGCAGTCCCAATTAGTAGCCTTGTCGTCGTCATCATAGCTGAAACAAATCTGCCCCTTGGCTATTTGCCAATGGCCTGTGTATCGGCCTTCGCGCTCTTCGCCGTCTATCCGGCCATCCGGTTGAAGGAATTCGACATAAGACTTTCCTTCTTCCACGCCAGATAACGTGTTTCCGATTAAAGCCTCGCGGATTTGGTCGTCGTTGGTGAGATCTTTCGAGTGTGCCACGGCCGGCATCATGAGCAAGGAACCCACTAGAATCGAGACGAAGGCGCGCATGCGCTTTTCTCCTTTGATATGTTGACAAAGATAGGGAGCGACAGAGGGTTCGGCCCCTGGACAAACCCTATGGAACCAGGCTCCAGCCGCCATCGCGGATGGAACGTCAATCCAGCTGTTGGCGTCACCAAAGTATGCGGAGCTGACATAGAAGCAGCACAATGATTCCGACTTCCAGCACATGTCCAATCATTGCGTGTAAATGTTCCATCGCGGCAGTCTTGGCCTCGATCAAGCGCGTGTTGGCGAGTTCATATTGATCCAGCGCAAACTGGATGGGCTCCCCCAACGGCTCCACGCGATCCCAGAGAAGCGCGGCATTGGCAAGTTCCGAATAGAGCCGCTTGGATGACTCGCCGAGCGCCGGATCAAGCTGTTCCAACGCCTTGCTCACGCGCAGATACATGGCTTTCATCCGCGTGGCTAACTCGGTCAGCTCATTCACATGCTGCTGCTGCTTTTGTTGACGAGACGCTGCCGCATGAGTCAACGGCGCATCCGCATCTATAGACGCCCACGTGGAATCCATCGCCAGCTCCAGCGCGGTCGTCTCCCGCTCTGCGACGGTAAAGCGAACAACCGCATCGATTGCGTCGTCCAACTGCTCGGCGTTCGTATAAACTAGTGCTCGAGTGTCGTGCCAAATTACGCGAACCGTACGAATTGTAGCGCGAACTGGCGTCTGTCTCACAGAGCTGGCGCTGTCGCGCATCCACGCATCTACGTCATGTTCGATGCTTGGTGGGGTATTGACCCCGGGCGGCATCCAAACGATTATCAGCGATCCGCCGCTCTCCGTCCGACCGCTAGCGAGCGCTTCTTCCANNGTCGACCGGCGTCAAGACGGCGTTTACATTGCGTGGTTCCTTGATCACGACTGACCTGAGATCGGCCATGCTCGGCCTTTCCTGGAAGTCAACCCGCCAAGCCTGCGCCTTGAGAGAAACGTGCTCTTGCTGCGTCGCCTTATTCAGCATCGTAGTTCTCAATACCTGTCCCATGTGTGACACATCCATCAAGATTCGTCGGTGGGCGTACCTCGCCCACCGGAGAGATTCCAATGGCCTGGCTCGTTTGATTGCGGCGGGAACTGCTTATCCGCCTCGGGGGACAGCCACACGGGACCGTCCAAAGAACCTGACGCTTCCAGTTATTTTATCCGCGTCCTTCGCAGCTTGCGCGGGCACGGCGCCCGGTTGGTAAAAGCAATAGATCAGGCTCTCCGCATCCTCATACCAGTGTCCGGGGCCCGCCCCCGCCGCCGCGGCTATTTTCCAGGCTTCATCCAAACGTGACGGCTCTGTCAGGGCGTGAACAAAGCCGGCGGCGTGAAACCTCTCTGCCCAGTCCCACCGCGAACCGAGCGTTTGCACGTCTTCGAGCAGGTCATGGCGCTCAAGGAGATCGATTGCCAGATCAGTCGTTATCGATCCAAGCACCACGCCATGCTTGGTGACGCGCCTGATTTCCTCAATCGCTTTTCCAACTTCTTGCTGCGGCAACCGACACAGCGCTGTTTCGACCACCGCGTCGAAGACATGGTCATCGAACGGCAACTCAGTGAACTCATTCAGCAGATTAAATTGTTCGGCCTCGGATGCTGTCGCCGACCTGGCGAGGCGATTGGACTCTACCCCGATAGCGTCGTAACCGAG
>PLAI01000240.1 GCA_003134075.1 Methylocystaceae bacterium
GCTGCTGTTCCTCGGCGCGGGCTCGGTGATCGTTGCGATGCACCACGAGCAGGACATGCGCAACATGGGCGGTCTGCGCAAAAACATCCCCTTCACCTTCGCGATGATGATGATCGGGACATTGGCGCTGACAGGCGTTGGCATACCCCATACGGAATTGGGCTTCGCCGGCTTTTTCTCCAAGGACGCCATCATCGAGGCGGCCTACGCCGCCGGACAGCATTCCCATGCCGCGATGTTCGGCTTCGTCTCCACGGTCGTGGCGGCCGGCCTTACGTCGTTCTATTCATGGCGACTGATGTTCATGACCTTTTTTGGCAAGCGCGCCGAACACGGCGCCGCGCATGATCACGACCAACACGCGGCTCACGGCCACGACGATCACGCGCACGACGATCACGGCCACGCGCCGCATGAGTCGCCGATCGTCATGCTGATCCCGCTCGCGGTGCTCGCCGCCGGCGCCGTGGCGGCGGGCTTTGTCTTCGAGCCCTATTTCGCCGGTCACGCCTTCGACGAGTTTTGGAAGGAGTCGCTGTTCCTCGGCCCCCACAATCACATCCTGCACGAGATGCACGACATCCCGGCCTGGGCTTCATATAGCCCGTCGATCATGATGGTTCTCGGTTTTCTCGTGTCGCTCTATGTCTATATTCTGCGGCCCGGCACCGCGCAGGCGCTCGCGCGCGCCTTCCCGGGGCTGTATCAATTCCTCCTCAATAAGTGGTATTTCGACGAACTGTACGACTTCCTGTTCGTGCGCCCGGCTTTCGCGCTGGGGCGGCTGCTCTGGAAGGGCGGAGACGGTCGGATCATCGACGGGCTCGGACCCGATGGCGTGGCGGCCCGCGTCGTCGACGGCGCGAGGCTCGCCATGCGTCTTCAGACGGGATACATCTATCATTATGCTTTCGCGATGTTGATCGGCGTCGCGGCGGTCGTCAGCTGGTTCGTCGCCGGAGGCATGCGCTAATGTTCGGTTTTGGAATTCTCTCCGGTCTGACCTTTCTGCCGCTGGTCGGCGCGGCCTTCATATTGACGCAGCGCGGCGACAGCGACTCTTCCTTGCGCAACGTTCGCTGGGCGGCGCTGCTCACCACGATCGCGACCTTTGTCTTGTCTCTCGTCGTCTGGCAACGGTTCGACGCGTCGGACGCGGCGTTTCAGCTGATCGAAGAAAAGGCGTGGTTCGGTTCGGGCCTCGTCTATAAACTGGGCGTCGACGGCTTCTCGATACCCTTCGTGCTGCTGACGACATTCCTGATGCCCTTCTCGATCCTCGCCTCTTGGGAGTCGATCACCAAGCGCGTCGCCGAATACATGATCGCCTTCCTCGTGCTCGAGACGCTGATGATCGGCGTGTTCTGCGCGCTGGATCTGGTGCTGTTTTATCTGTTCTTCGAAGGCGGCCTCATTCCGATGTTTCTCATCATCGGCATTTGGGGCGGCAAGCGGCGCGTCTATGCGAGCTTCAAATTCTTTCTCTACACGCTCGTGGGTTCGCTGCTGATGCTGATCGCCATTCTGGCGATGTACAACCAGGCCGGCACGACCGACATTCAGACGCTGCTGAGCACGCATTTTTCGCCGCAAATGCAGACGTGGCTGTGGCTGGCGTTCTTCGCCTCCTTCGCGGTGAAAATGCCGATGTGGCCGGTGCACACCTGGTTGCCGGACGCGCATGTCGAGGCGCCGACCGCGGGCTCGGTGATCCTGGCGGCGATCCTGCTGAAAATGGGCGGCTATGGCTTCATCCGCTTCTCGCTCCCGATGTTCCCGGACGCCTCCGTTCAATTCGCGCCGCTGGTTTACGCCTTGTCGGTTATCGCCATTATCTACACCTCGCTCGTCGCGCTGGTGCAGGAAGACATCAAGAAGCTGATCGCCTATTCGTCGGTCGCGCATATGGGCTTCGTGACGATGGGCCTGTTCACGCTGAACACGCAAGGCGTCCAGGGCGCGATGTTCCTGATGATCTCGCACGGCTTCGTATCTGGCGCGCTGTTCCTTTGCGTCGGCGTGATTTACGACCGCATGCACACTCGCGAAATCTCCGCCTATGGCGGTCTCGTCAAGCGCATGCCGCTCTATGCCTTCACCTTCATGGTCTTCACCCTGGCGAATGTCGGCCTTCCCGGCACCTCGGGCTTCGTCGGCGAATTCCTCGCGCTGGTCGGCGCCTTCAACGCCAACAGCTGGGTCGCGCTGTTCGCCACCTCGGGCGTCATTCTTTCGGCGGCCTATGCGCTGTATCTTTATCGCCGCGTGATCTTCGGGGTTCTCGACAAGGCGAGCCTCGCCAGCATCGCGGATCTATCGCCGCGCGAAATCGCGATCTTCGTTCCGTTGCTGGCGTTGACGATCTACTATGGCGTTTGGCCGGGCCCAGTTCTCGAAGCTTCAGCGGCCTCCGTCGCGAATCTACTCAACTCCCATTCGGCGCTGCTTCACGCTGTTCACATCGCCGCCGCCGGCCAATGACGGATCAGTAAAGATGCCTTTTTTCACGCAGCTCGCGCATCACTTCCTGCCGGAGGTCATCCTCGCCATCGGCGTTCTCGCGCTCATCCTGGTCGGCGCCTGGCGCGGCGAGCGCTCGTTCTCGCTGGTGACCGAGTTGACCGTCGCCGTGCTGGGGCTGGCGATATTGGCTATCCTGTTGTCGACGAAATCCGAGGCGATCGTCTTCGACGGCGCGTACATCGACGACGCCTTCTCGCGCTTCGTGAAGGTTTTGGCGCTTGGCGCGTCGCTGGTGACGATCCTGCTGTCGTCGGATTTCCTGCGCCGCGCCGCGCTCGATAAATTCGAATATCCGATCCTGATCCTGCTCGCCACGCTCGGCATGCTGCTGCTGATCTCGGCGGATAATCTCATCGCGCTCTATCTCGGCCTCGAACTGATGTCGCTGGCGCTCTATGTCCTCGCCGCCTTTTCGCGCGACGATGGACGCGCCTCGGAAGCGGGTCTCAAATATTTCGTTCTCGGCGCGCTGTCGTCCGGCATGATGCTTTACGGCGCATCGCTGCTCTACGGGTTTTCGGGGACGGTGTCGTTCGAGGGCATCGCGGCGGTCGTCTCCCACTCGGCGCCGATTGGCGTGATCTTCGGTCTCGTTTTCGTTCTGGCGGGTCTCGCGTTCAAAATGTCGGCGGCGCCCTTCCATATGTGGACGCCAGATGTTTACGAGGGCGCGCCCACCCCGGTGACGGCCTTCTTCGCTTCTTCCGCGAAAGTGGCGGCGGTCGCCATCACGGCGCGGATCGTATTGACAGCTTTCCCTGGCGTGATCGGCCAATGGCGNNGCCAAACCAATATCAAGCGGCTGATGGCCTATTCCTCGATCGGCCACATGGGCTTCGTGCTGATCGGCCTCGCCGCCGGCACCGAGGACGCGATCAGAGGCGTCGCTATTTATCTCGTCATCTATGCGATCATGACGCTTGGCGCTTTCGCGGCGATCCTGACCATGCGCGTCGACGGCAAGCCGGTCGAAAACATCTCCGACCTCGCGGGTCTGTCGCGTAGCAATGGCGCGACGGCGTTCTTCTTCTCGATGCTGATGTTCTCGCTGGCTGGCGTGCCGCCGCTCGGTGGATTCTTCGCTAAATATTACGTGCTGCTGCCCGCTGTTCAGGCGGGGCTGTACCCGCTCGCGGTGCTCGGCGTGCTGGCCAGCGCGGTGGCCGCCTATTACTATCTTCGGATCGTCAAGGTCATGTATTTCGACGAGCCGGCTCCGCATTTCGATCATTCCGCCTTCACGCCGCGCGCCGTGCTGGCGGTTTCGTCAATCTTCCTGCTGTGCTTCTGGGTCTATCCGGCGCCGCTGATGAACGCGGCGACCGCCGCCGCGAAATCGCTGTTTTGAAAGCGGACGGGTGCTTGGAACTGGGACGCGAAGCGCGCGCGCGCGGTGTTCGGCTGCTTTCGCTCGACGAGGTGGATTCCACCAATGACGAGGGCAAGCGGTTCGTCGCCGAAGGCGAGCGCGGCCCGCTTTGGATCGTGGCTGGGCGGCAAACCCACGGCAGGGGGCGCCTTGGCCGGCAATGGGTTTCGACGCCCGGCAATCTTCACGCGAGCCTCGTTCTCTCCGGCGGCTCCCATCCGAGCCTCGCGCCGCAACTCGGGTTTGTCGCTGGCGTCGCGTTAATCGACGCGGTTCGGCGAGTCACCGGGTTGGGAGAACGCCTCGCGCTGAAATGGCCGAACGACCTTCTGCTGGATGGCGGCAAGCTCGCCGGGGTTCTCCTCGAAGGCGTCCCGATCGCGACGGGCGACCCACGCGCCCCCCATGAGTGCATCGTCGTCATCGGCATTGGGGTTAATTGCGTCAGCGCGCCGCGGGGACTGCCTTACCCCGCCCGCGCACTGAGCGAAGCGGGCTCCGGCGCGCCGACAGCCGAGGAGTTGTTCGCTCCGCTCACCGACGCCTTTGTCGCCGCGCTGGATCTCTGGGCGGGGGGCGACGGCTTCGCGGCCATTCGCGAAAAATGGCTTGAGTCGGCGGCGGGCCTCGGCCAGCCGGTTCGCGTCCTGCTGGCGCGGGACGAGGAAGTGCGTGGAAGCTTCCTGACGATCGACGCCCGCGGACGAATGGTCGTCGCGACGGCCGAGGGCGAACGCGTCGTGGACGCGGGCGACGTGTTTTTGGCTCATGATGAGTCCATTGTTCTCGAACAGTCAGGTTTGCGTTCATGACGATTGACGAAAGCGAATTCGTCTTCGCGCCGCTCGGCGGCCTCGGCGAAATCGGCATGAACGCGGCGCTGTACGGCTTCGGTCCCGCGCGCGGGCGCAAATGGCTGATGGTGGATTGCGGCCTCACCTTTCCGGGGCCCGATCTTCCCGGCGTCGATCTCGTGCTGCCCGACCTGTCCTTCGTCGAGAAAATCGGCCGCGATCTTTTGGGGCTTTTGATCACGCACGCGCATGAAGACCACATTGGCGCGCTTGCCGCCCTGTGGCCCAAGCTGCGCTGCCGCGTCTTCGCGACGCCTTTCGCCGCGGGGCTCATCGAAACGCGTCGCCTGTCGGAGCCCGGCGCGCCCAATGTCGAGATCACGCGGGTCGGGCCGGGGACGGTGTTGAACCTTGGTCCCTTCAGCGTCGAATATGTCGCCGTCGCTCATTCCATCCCGGAAGCCTGCGCCTTGGCCATCCGCACTCCGGCGGGGCTCGCCGTGCATACTGGGGACTGGAAGATCGACCCCGATCCTGGCGTCGGCCATCGCATCGACGAAGCGCGGCTGCGCGCGCTCGGGGACGAGGGCGTGACCGCGCTGATCTGCGACTCGACCAATATTCTGCGCGAAGGCGACAGTTTTTCGGAAAGCGACGTCGCCCGGACGCTCCGCGCTCTGATCGGCGAGGCCGCGGGCCGCGTGCTGGTGACGACTTTCGCCTCGAACATTTCCCGCGTGCGCGCCATAGCAGAAGCGGCGCAAGCCTGTGGCCGTAGCGTCGTCGTGGCTGGCCGCGCGCTCGATCGCGCGATCCAGGTGGCGCGCGATTGCGGCTATCTTGAAGGAATCGCCGGCTTCTATTCGCTCGACCATCTCGCGACGCTGCCGCGCGACAAAGTGGTGGTCATCGCGACGGGAAGCCAAGGCGAAGCGCGCGCCGCGATGGCGCGCGCCGCCGAAGGCGAACATCCCGCGATCAAACTGGTTTCCGGCGACCGCGTCATTTTCTCCTCGCGCGCCATTCCCGGAAACATGCGCGAAGTGCATCGCGTCATCAATAAATTATGCGACCTCGGCGTCGAGGTGATCACCGATCACGACCATCTCGTGCATTGCTCGGGCCATCCGCGCAGGGGCGAGGTGGCGCGGATGTATGAATGGGTGCGGCCGAGAGCGGCCGTGCCCGCGCATGGCGAGGCGCATCATCTGACGCGGCATGCCGCTTTCGCGAAAGAGCAGGGCGTTAGCCAGGTCGTCTCGGCGCGCAATGGCGATCTCGTGCGCCTCGCGCCCGGCGCGCCGGCGGTTATCGGCAAGATTCCCTTTGGCAGAGTGTTCAAGGACGGCGACATCCTCGTGAGCGAGAACGACGGCGCCTTGCGCGAGCGGGTCAAGCTAGCCTTCGCGGGCGTCGTGTCCATCGCTATCGCGGTCGGCAAGCAGGGCGATCTCGTTGGCGATCCCGACATTGTTTTCGCCGGGCTGCCCAAGCTGGGCAAGAATAACGTCGACATGGGCGACGTGGTCGACGACGCGGTGTTCAAGACATTCGACACCTTGCCGCGCGCGCGCCGGCGAGATTTCGATTCGGTGGCGACGGCCATCGAGCGCGCGGTGCGCGGCGCCGTCTATGCGAGTTGGGGCAAGAAACCCCTGGTGCATGTGCTCGTGGTGGGCGGCTGAGCACGCTGGGGGACTGGGCTCCAACAAGCCGCGCGAAACACGGCGACTCGTCTAACCTTCACGATACTCGGTTGGAATAAGCAGTGTCGCTTCTCGCTTGCCAATAATGCGAATCAGTCGCAGATATGGGCCGAGAGCGATCCTGCGAACGCCGAACGATATCCATGTCGCTTCTTCCGAAAATGTTGACTGATGACCAAAGTTGGACGGAAAAGGCGATTCGACTATGAGAAATGCCGAAGCGTCCGCGTTAGGGGAACTTGCCCCGGTGGCCGAAGGACTCTCACTCGGCATTGAATTTCCACTCGTCGTCGACCTCGACGGGACCTTGATCGCAACCGACGCGCTGCATGAGTCGCTGCTGTTTTTTCTGAAGCGCCAGGGAATGACCTCGTGGAAAATTCCGTTCTGGATTCTTTCCGGTCGCGCGAAGGTTAAAAATCGGCTGGCCGCGGTCGTCACCGAGGAAGACGTCGCGACGTTTCCCATCAATGACGAACTTCTCGCCGTGGCGGAACGGGAGGCTAAGCGGGGGCGCCGGGTCGTCTTGGCGACCGCCGCCGACCTTTCCATCGCCGAGAAGGTTCAACGCCGCTTTCCCTGCATATTTTTGTGGCTCGCGCGGATATGGCTGCTCTGTCACCGCGGCGAATTGCATGACGATCCCGTGGCCTTCGCGCTGAAAGACGGACCCAGCCTGATCTATAGGGCGTTGATGGCGGCCATGTTCGGCGCGGCGATCTCGTGACGGCCAAAGCCGCCTCGGCGCCATCGCCCTTCGTCGAGAGAAGCGACCTTGTGTCGTGGGGCCGCGTCTCGCGCGGCGTTCAGCGCGTGGCGCGCCCCGGCTTTCGCGACGAATTGTCGGGTCTCCCGAGCCACGCCGGCGACGAGAGTCTCTTGGCGATCGGGCCGCGGCGTTCCTATGGCGATTCCTGTCTTAACCGCGCCGGCGCGGTCGTCGATATGAGCGGTCTCGATCGCTTCATCGCCTTCGACGCCGCGACGGGCGTCCTGCGCGCGGAAGCGGGCGCGAGCCTTTCGGAAATTTTGCGTCTCGTCGTCCCAAAAGGCTGGTTTCCGCCGACGACGCCGGGAACGCGCTTCGTCACGCTCGGCGGCGTCGTCGCCAACGACGTTCACGGCAAGAATCATCATGGCGCGGGCTCGCTCGGGCGACATGTTCGCGCCTTTGGGCTGTTGCGCAGCGATCGCGGGGCGTTGACGGTCACGCCGGAATCCGATCCGGCGCTGTTCGCCTCCACCATCGGCGGTCTCGGTTTGACCGGCGTGATCGAATGGGTGGAGTTGCAACTCGTCAAAATTGGCGGGGCTCACCTCGATGTCGAGATCGTTCCCTACGACAATCTCGACGACTTTTGGTCCTTGGCCGACGAGAGCGCGCGAAGCTTCGAACACACTGTCGCCTGGCTCGACTGCGCGGCCGGCGGCGCCGGAACTGGGCGCGGGATTTTTTCCCGCGCCAATTGGATCGACGACGGCGCATATGATCTTCACGACGACAAGAGTTGGAAGCGTATTCCGCTCGAGGCGCCCGGCTTCGCCCTCAACCGTTTTACGGTCGGCGCCTTCAACAAGCTTTATCATCGCGTCAACAGCGCCAAGGCGGGAACGCACCGCCAGCATTACGCGCCGTTCTTTTATCCGCTCGACGCGGTGCATGACTGGAACAGGTTGTATGGACGACGCGGCATGTTGCAATATCAATGCGTCATTCCCCGCGAAAACCAGCGGGACGCGATCGCCGAGATGCTGCGCGTTATCGCCGCGTCCGGCCAGGCCTCGTTTCTCGCGGTGCTGAAGACCTTTGGCGACTTGCCTTCGCTGGGCGTTCTGTCCTTCCCGCGGCCGGGCGCGACGCTCGCGCTGGACTTTCCGTTCAGGGGCGAGACGACGCTCAACCTGCTTGCGCGGCTCGACGCCATGGTCAGGGAGGCGAACGGCGCGCTCTATCCGGCCAAGGATGGACGCATGTCGCGTGAAATGTTCCGCCGATCCTTCCCGCGCTGGGAGCAACTGCTGAAGGATCCAGCATTGAATTCCGATTTTTGGACAAGGGTGGCCCAATGAACATCGAAAGCGAACGCATCGTCATTCTTGGCGCGGGTTCGGCCATCGCGCGGGCGACCGCCCGCCTTTGGGCGGCGCGCGGCGCGCGGCTCGTGCTCGTGGGGCGAGATCAGGATCGCCTGAACGCCGTCGCCGCCGATCTCGTCGCGCTCGATTGCGCATCCGCGGACGCTGGCGTGGAACTCGCCAAAATGGTCGAGACGCTCGGCGGCCTCGATATTCTGCTGCTCGCCTATGGCGTTCTCGGCGATCAAACCGAACTGGAGCGCGATCCGAGCGCGGCGGCGACGCTGATACAGACCAATTTCACCAGCGCCGCCGCCTAGTGCCTTGCCGCCGCGGCGATATTCGAAAAGCAGCGCGCCGGCGCGTTGCTGGTGATCGGCTCGGTGGCCGGTGATCGAGGCCGGCGCTCTAATTTTATCTATGGCGCCACGAAAGGCGGTCTCGCGCGGGTGGTCGAGGGGATCGCCCATCGCCTGGCGCCGTTCGGCGCCCGCGCCGTATTGATAAAGCCCGGCTTCGTCGATACGCCGATGACGGCGAGCATTACGAAAAAGGGATTGCTATGGGCCACCCCGGAGCAAGTTGCCGAGGCGATCGAGGCGGCGGCGGAGCGTGGCGGCCCCGTGGTCTACGCGCCGAAATTCTGGCTGCCGATCATGCTTATTATTCGCCACATGCCCACTTTCGTCTTCAATAAACTCAACCTCTGAAAGCGTCTCCATAAGCGGGGAGACGGAAGCGAACGCTCTCGCCTCCCGCGCGATGGCCGCGAACGGGGTTGACGATGAGAATAAGCGTCTAGAATTGAGAACATATATTTTGTGGATACGAAGAATGCGTTTTCGCGCCGCTCCGATACTGCAATATATGTATATTACTGTCGTAATGATCTATGTATTTTAATATGGGCACTTTGCCGCCGGTCGCATAACACTCGCCTGATTCTCGCCTGGTGCAATGACTTGGTTCTCTATTTCATCGATCGCTCGCCCGACCCGCGCCATAGACAAATACCCACGCCACAAGCATCAGGACGAAATACGATACACAAATCATTCTCCAGTGATTTTCTATCCATATTAAAACATCTGAAAACCACATGGCACCCTGTAGATATTACATAGTAATATTTCAGTCGCTATATTAAAGGCGATTAAGGGCAATATTTCAACCTAG
>PLAI01000039.1 GCA_003134075.1 Methylocystaceae bacterium
GCCTGTCGGCAAGCCAATCCAGCCATGCGCCGCCCTCAGCCAAGCCGGCGTAGAGCGCCTCCTCCGGGCTAATCTTGTTTTTGCGCAACAACACCTTGCGCGGCAGGACATTTTCCAGCGCACGCCGTTGCAGCAGCCTGTCGCACGTCGGATGCGTCTTTTCGGGCCACGGGACGCTGAACATGAAGGCGACGAGATCGCGGTCGAGCAAAGGATGCCGGAACTGCGCCGGGATGTCGTCGCCGCTGTAGAAGCCTGCGGCGAGCCGTGCGCAGCGGATCACCTGTTCGAGCACGGCCGAAGCGTCGATGGATTTCGTCCGCGGCGCCCACGTCCTTTTACTCCGCTGCGCGATGTCGGTGCGCCGCGCAAATTCCGCATTGAGCCAAGGGCTGGGCGTGGGACTGCGTTCCACGGGCCGGCCGAGCGCGTGCGCCACCACCGGAATGGCCGCGTAACGCCACAGAAAGTAGGTCGACGGCCGCCGACTGTCCGACTCTCTCGAATGCGCGGCGGCGGCGGAGCCGAGTTCGCGGAAGCGTAGCCCGCGCAACAGGTCGGCTAGATAGAAAGGTGCGGGGCTGTCGCCGCAAAAGGTCGCGTCGCCCCCCTCGCCGGTCAGCACGGTCCGTATGTCACGCGCCCGCAGGTAGGCGTAATAGGCGTTCTGGCGGCCTGCATTGATCAGCGACTGGTTGGGTTCCCCTTGCGGCATGTCGGGCAAGACCGAAAACGGTCGCAGGGCGTCGCCATCGAAGGCTTGCCACGGCGCCGGATACTTTTCGAGGGCTGCTTCCATCCAAGGCCGCTCATCGGCGCTCGCAGATCGCGGATAGACAAACGAGCACGCAGAGATCCGTTGGGGCGCGAGCCCCATGGCGACCGCGAGCACGGTGGTGGAATCGAGCCCGCCGGAAAGTTCGCAGCAGACGTTGCCAGGAGGCATCGCGCGGGCCACCGCTTTTTGCACGATTTCGCGAAACTGCGCCTCATAATCGCGCGCGTCGACGAATCGAAGCGGCGCGACTCTGTCGAGCGTCCAGGCGCTTACGCGTTTTAAGTCGCCGCCGCGCAACACCACAGCCTCGCCGGCTTGCAGCCGACGGATGTGCACGTAGGGCGTGTGGCCGCCAAAATGCCAGCCATGCGCAAGGTAATCGGAAATATAAGTTTCATCGNNTACGCCCTTACGATGTCGAGCAAATGCGTTGCGACGATCAGGCCGCCCCGGTACGGCGTATAGAATAGGGATTCGAGAGCCAGTTCATCATGAGCGAGGACAGCGGTCGCCCGCGCGGCGTCGATGACAACAGCGGCAAACGCCCCTTTAATATGCTGCGGGAACTCCTCGCCGAAGCGGCGATAGGCGCGCCCCAGAATCTCAGTCTCGGGCGAGACTTGGGCGGCCTGCGCGTGGGGGCCGGAGATGGAGCCACGCCAGAAAACATTGAGGTCGCCAAAGCGCTCTGGCGCGCGTTCAGACGCGAGCTTCACCCCATCGTCGAAGCGCATACTCAGGCAGAATCGCTCCATGCCGTCACATCCTCGCCAGCTCAGTATAGCATCGAACGAAATCGGGCGAATCGAACACCACGCGTCCGGCGCACTCAACCCAGGCGTGCGCCTGAAACGGAAAACGACGCACGCCGATGACGTGGTCGGCCGAAACGCCCGCCATCAGCAAGAATCGGTAAAGCGATAGCGAGCGGGGCAGGCAGTCCTGCGGTGCCGATGGGATGACGAAAAAATTCTCGGCCAGGGAAAACGCGCGCTCCGCACGCGCGAGCCGAGTGAAACCATCACCGTCATCGCACTTCGGCTTGGCGCAGGCGCTAAGCTTCGCATAAGCGTCGGCGAACCCGTTGCCAGCTAGCATGCGCGTCGTCGCGAAAAGCGACCACCACGCCCCGGACGCGAGGCACGACCGCGGCCAGCGAGGCGCAGGGCGGCCGATGGCCGGCGCAGTTGGCAGCTGCGACGTGAGCAAACCGCTGACTTCGGCTTCGTGCAAAAACGCTTCGAGGTCGGCGGCGACCTTAGCCGGCGCCGCCGCGAAAGTATTCGCCAGCTGCTCGATGCAGCAAGGCCTATCCGATCCGGCCAAGACCGCCAGCCACATCGCGGTCGCGACGTCGTCGAGAATTTTATATTCGCCGGATCTCAAGTCCAGAATAATGACGTTGCCATCGATCAGGCGATGGCGAATGAAGGGCGACGCGTTGTAAGAGGCCATGATGCCGTCCGCAAAATCGGTGCTTGACGAGATGGATTCGCAGAAAGCATATATGCGCCGCTCGTGTCATCCTAGACCTTATGTTCGTCGAGTGCTGGCGGGCCGCCCCGTGGTAAGCAAGAATCGGGGGTTGCTCTGGATTGGCCAGAGCCGAGCCCCAAGCTTAGCGAGGGCGAGCCATGAAGGAGCATAGCGAACTTTTCGGATTGGATGTGGCCTGTGCGGCTGAGAGGAACAGCAAACCGTCATAAGCCGCTTCAAAAAACTTAACACATATGCGACGCTCAGATTTTGATTTACGACTTGAACGATTTCAATGGCTTATGTTTTACATTCGCGCGCGACAACGGCTAGATGGACTTCAACCCCGACGAGGCGAGAATGCGCCCCGCGCCACCCCTGCGGAGCCAGTGGGCGTCGCTCAGCAGCTTGGCTCTCGCCTTCGCGATTAATGCGCAGGCTGGTGCCCCTTGGCCCGAAGTATTTGTTATGCCCAAACTGGCACTCGTGGGCCAAGGCCGAACGCCTTTCCAGTGTCTCAGTTTGAATTTTAGAGCGGTCTGCGTTTAAGCGTTTGCGTTCCCAGCGGTGTTGATTACCACTGAGAGCAATTTTGCAGCCTGGGTTTCGAGAGCCAGCGCGACTTGCGCGTCTCCTTACGTCCTGAGTAAACTGGTGAGCGCCGGCCAAGGCGCGTCCCCGCTTCGGGCCGACGGGCGTCTTTAACCTATAGCGAAGAGGCGATCCGATGAGCGGAGTAAATATTGCCTGGTTGGACGATCAGGTCCTGGCGTTGTACGCCCAAGCGGGGCCTGCCGATCCCGCGATTTGGGCGCAACGCTACGATCGAAGTTGTCCGAGCGATTTCTATCGCGGTTACGCGACGATTCTGCTGCGCGTCCGCAACGATTTCCATTCGAACCCCAACGTGGGCGCCTTGCGCCGGCAGATCGACGCCTACGACCAGGCGATCCAGGCGCTTCCCGCCGACGAGAGGCGAAACGGAGCGAGCTTCGCGCTGATGAATATCGCCAGCTATGCGCAGGCGGGAACGCCCGACCAGATTTCGGCGACATTGGCCCCCGAACTCATATGCATCGCCGGATGTTTCGGCCGCAACAGGGCCGCGGGATTGTGAGGATCGGAGCTAGGCGATGCAAAGTCAGGATTTGGCACCGGCGAATGCAGGCTTAGAACTGAAATTTCTGTGGCTCGAACTCACGCGCAAATGCAACCTCGAGTGCGTTCATTGCTACACGGACTCTTCGCCCGCCCGCGATCTCTACGAGACCCTCGGTGCCGACGATTGGAAGCGGGCTTTGCGGGAAGCGGCGACGCTGGACTGCCGTTCCGTCCAGTTCATCGGCGGCGAGCCGACCTTGC
>PLAI01000280.1 GCA_003134075.1 Methylocystaceae bacterium
TTCGCGTTAAGAAAACGCGTCAGAATGAAACTCCAGAACATTACGATGTTTCGACGAAACACCGTAATGTTCTGGACAAGCTTCCTTTGGCGTTGCGCTTCGCGCTGCGCGATTTGCTCGGCGACCCCCGGGGNNCGCGGCGACATCTCTTTCAACCTCTCCCATCGCCAAGTCGAACCAAACGAACGCGCCTGGCTCGAACAACACGGCCGCGTCGACGAAATCGCGCTGATGCGCGCGATGGCGCGACGCGAGGCCGCGACGACGCCGGACGGCGCCGATCCCGCGCTGGTGGAGCTGAAGGCCGTCGATCCAAGCCTCTACCCCGTCTTTGGCGCGCTGGAGACGGAGCCGCGAGAACCCGTCGCGCGACTGCTGGCATTGCGAGGCGACGTCTTCGGCCTTATCGCGGATCCATTGCTGATCGCGCGGCTCGACGCGAAAATCGGCGATCTCCTGACCATCGGCGCCGCGCGATTCGAAATCCGCGCGATCCTCCGCGGCGAGCCGGACAAGCTTTCCGGGGGCGTCGGCTTTGGTTCGCGCGTGCTGATTTCCTTCGACGCGCTCAAGGCCACCGGCCTCGTGCGGCCCGGAACCATCGTGCGCTACATCGCGCGCCTCGCGCTGCCGGGCAATCCGAGCGAAGAGGAGGTCGCGGCCGTCGCCGACGCATCGGGCGCGGCCTTTCCGCTGGCAGGCTGGGACATGCGCAAGCGCGACGCGGCGTCGCCGCAGTTCTCGCGCAATCTCGAACGATTCTCGCAGTTGTTGACGCTGGTGGCGCTCACCGCGCTGGTCGCCGGCGGCGCCGGAGTCGCCAACGCGGTGCGCGGGCTGATCGAACGCAAACGCGCCGCCTTCGCGGTGCTGAAAGCGCTGGGGGCGTCGGCCTCGCGCGTCTTCGCCATCGCGCTGACGCAAGTGCTGCTGATGGCGGCGCTGGCGATCTGCCTTGGCTTAGGGATAGGCGCGGCGATTCCCTATCTCGCCGGCGCGGCGCTGGAGCGCGTCGTCGAACTGCCCGTCGTCGTGGGAATGGACTATGCGGGCCTCGCCATCGGCGCGCTTTACGGACTTCTGGTCACGCTGGTTTTTTCGCTCGGGCCGCTGGGCGACGCGCATGGCGTTCCCGTGGCGGCGCTGCTGCGCGGCGAGGCGGAATCCTCGCGCGAAAAAGGCCCGTTGCGCTATCGCGTCGCGGGCTTGAGCGCGATGCTGGCGCTCGTCGCGACCGTGCTGCTCTCGGCCACCGACAAAAGACTCGCGGCCTATTTTCTCGCCGCCGTGCTGGCGGCCTTTCTGCTGCTGCGCGGCGTCGCTTTCGCCGCGACATGGGTGGCGCGCAAGCTGCCGCGGGCGAAGGACGCGCGGCTGCGTCTCGCCCAGAGCAACATCGCGCGGCCGGGAAGTCTGGCGCCGGCGCTGATCCTGTCGATCGGCGTCACGGCGTCGCTGCTCGTCGCGCTGGCGCTCGTCGAAGGCGCGATCCACGCGGAGCTGGCGCGCTCGGGCACGCGCGAAATCCCGCGCTTCTATTTCATCGACGTCCCGCGCGACGAGTCCGCCGCCTTCGAGAGCTTCCTCGCCCAACAAGTCCCGGCGCCCCGCATAAATCACGTGCCGATGATGCGCGGGCGCATCGTCGCGGTGAAGGGCGCGCGGGCCGAGACGCTGCATGTCGGCGAGGACGCGGCCTGGGCGCTCGACGGCGACCGCGGGATCACCTTCGCCGCGCGCGTTCCACAGGGCGCGCGGATCGCCGAGGGCGAATGGTGGGACGCGGATACAAAGGCGCCGCTGGTCTCGCTGGAAGCCAAGGTGGCGAAGGGTTTGGGGCTCGGCATCGGCGACGAGATCACGGTCAATGTTCTCGGCCGCGAGATCACCGCGCGCGTCGCCAATCTGCGGCGCGTCGAATGGCGCAGCTACGCAATTAATTTCGTGATGGTGTTTTCGCCTGCCGCGTTCCAGGGCGCGCCCTACTCCGAACTGTTCACCATCGGCTACGACGTATCCGAAGGACGCCCGTCGCAAGCGGCGGGCTACGCGAACGCCGACGCGTTGGACGCGGCTTTGGCGCGGGAGACGGCGAAGCGTTTCCCGATGGTCGCCTCGGTGCGGGTCAAGGACGCGCTGGAGGCCGTCGACAAGATCGCCGGGCAATTGGCGCTGGCCGCGCGCGCGGCGGCGGGCGTCGCGGTCGTCACCGCCTTGCTGGCTCTCGGCAGCGCGATCGCCGCCGGCCAGCGCGCGCGCCAGCACGACGCCGTCGTGCTCAAGACGCTCGGCGCGACGCGGCCCTGGCTGATGACCGCCTATGCGCTGGAGTTCGGCGCGCTGGCGCTCGTCGCTTGCCTGTTCGCGGTTGTCGCGGGCGCGGCGGCGGCCTTTGGAATCGTGGAAGGGCTGATGAAGATGAGCTTCGTGTTCCTTCCGGCAACGGTGGCGGCGACGGCGCTCGCGGCCCTCGCCGCGACGATGCTGCTCGGCCTCGCGGGAACGTGGCGCGTGCTGGCGCGAAAGCCAGGGCCGGAGTTGCGGAGTTTGTAGCGGGCTTCCCGCGGCCTCAGTGGAAGCTGCCGCCTCCCGGACCCGCTGGCTCGCTCGCGCTGGCCGCATGACCGCCGCTGCTCGCATGATGCACGGGCGCGGCGCGCTCATGATGGCTCGCGACATGGGCCGGCTTGGCGCGCGCATGCGCGACATGCGAGCGGGACCGGCCGCCGCCGCTATATCGACGGCCGCCGCCATTGGAATAATATCCGCCGCCGCCGGCCATTCCACGCACCATCGCGCCCGCCACGGCGCCGGCCACCGAATCCCATTGCGCGAGAGCCCGCTCGGGCCGCGAGATCGCCGCGACGAGCATGGCGAGAAAAACGGGCGCCAACGACCGCCGCCAAGCGCCTGGAGCGCTCTTCTTGTCGGCGAGATCGTTCCGATTGTCTGGAGATCCATTCAGGGCCATCGCGCACCCCCGATAAAACGCAACCTATATATTAATAATTATTCGCTTTTGCCTGGAGGCTGTCAATGCGCGCCGCCGAACTCGTCGGAAGTCTCGTCCGGGGAAGCGCTTCCCTACCGCTCAACGCAGGCGCCGGCTCAGCGCTCGCCGCCCGATTCCATTGCCCGCGTTCGAGAAAAGCGTCGACGATCGGCAGGAATCGACGCTTGAACGCGGAAAAACGAAAATGCTCATGCCAACGCGCCCGACCCGCCGCGCCCATTTGGCGCGCGAGACTCGGGCTGGAGAGGAGTTCGACGAGCCGATCGCCCAGTTCGCCGGGACGGTCGAGCGAGACATTGTAGCCCGTTTGGCCGTCGACATTAACTTCCTGTCCCGCGTCGTGGATCGAGGCGATCACCGGCACGCCGTAACGCATGGCCTCGATATAGACCAGGCCAAAGCCCTCGCCGCGACTCGGCATGGCGAACACATGCGCGCGACGCCACAGCGCGACCATATCCTCCTCGGGCACGAAGCCGCGAAACTCGATGCTCTCCTTGGCAGGCGACTCGGCTGCCAATTTCCGCAGCCGGCTCGCATCGGGGCCGGCGCCCGCGATCACAAGCCGCGCGCCCTTGACGGCGGAGGCTACCTTCGCCCAGCAGGCGATGAGTTGGTCGTGCCCCTTGCAACGTCCGACTTCGAGACGGCCGACCACGAGAACCATGGGCTCGCTATCGAATTTCACCGCCTCGGGCGCGTCGTCCTCCGTCGTTCCCAGCCAGCATACTTCGGCGCGGTCGAACACCTTGTTGGTCAACGCGGCGCGAGACCGCGTGAAATAGGTGTGGGTGAAGATCGCATCGGCGTAGTTCGCCGAGCGAAGGTAATCGGACCGCACATTGTCCCAAACTTCGATTCCATGCGCCCAAACGGCGTAGGGACGCCGCAGACGCGCGAGATTGCAATGCGCCCGCGCGATGCCGAGGTGGGTGTACATGAAATGCGTGCAGCGGTCGTTCGGTTGCCATAGCGCCGCGGCGAACCGCAACCGGCTGCCGGCGCAGGCGAGCAGACTCTTGCCCAGTTCGCTTTCGATCTTCGACTCGTTGAGCGACAGAAGCGAATAATCCTTCCTCGCGTCGGTGAGGACATGCGAGACAAGTCTGCCCACGCGGCTGACGCCGCCGCGATCGAGCGCGAAGGATTCCGAGCCGAGGACCATGTTTGGCCTGTTTTGATCGATAGAAGTCACCGGCTCACCCAGCTTCTCGCGATTACGAGACAACGAAAATTCTTGCTTATCGACGCGACTTCTCGCTCGTGAGCAACGCGAACGCCTCGGACCACCCCAAAATGGATGTTTCGGACGCGGGCCGCGCGCGCCGCGAACATATCGACGCGCCGGACGAACCAAGAATTGCAATCCCCCCCCGCCGCGCGAACAAATAACGCTATTCCGGTCTCGCGTGACTTGTTCTTCCGCTCGGTTGGCGACAATCCCCTTTCGGGGAATCGCGTCAGCCATTCGAACGAGGCGACATTTTTGCATTCTGGCGTATTCATATGAAATTAACAAGTGATTCCCTCGGAGGAATTCCTTAACGAGTGAATGGCTTGCAAGGAGAATTCGTTTCGATTCGAAGCGGCCCAATTGATGGGAGGAGGCTCGCGAAACGGTCGATGTCGGGGCGCGGCTGGACCGTCGCGAGCAAGGCAGGATCACGGATCATGCTCGAATCCGAGCCTGATCGTCGTGTAGACGCCACGCGGACGGGCCGCGCGTCTTTTGGCGGACGCTTTCGGCTTTTTGGTATTTCGAATAGAGATCAACCGCGAACGCGGAGGCGTCGAAATCATGCGCCGCGACAAGGACGTAAAGGCCTATACGAATCGCCCCGGTGTTTTCGTGCGCGACGCGACGGCGGCGACGAAGCGACCCGCGCGCTTCGTCGCGAAAAAGACCCGCGCCGTCATCGCCGTTCTGACACTTTTGTCGTCGCCGGCCATCGCCGGGCCGCCCTATATCACCGACGACCCCGAGCCCGTCGATTATCAGCGCTGGGAGTTCTATGCCTTCTCTCAGGGCGGCCGCGCGAATGGCGAGACGAGCGGCGTCGCGCCGTCATGCGATTGCAACTACGGCATTCTGCCGGACGTTCAGCTGCATATTCAGCCGGGCGCCGCCTTCCGTCGCGCCAGCGGCGCTTCTCCGGCATGGGGGCCTGGCGACACGGAGCTTGGCCTGAAATATCGATTCGTCGAACAGGACAAGACGAACGCCACGCCCTCCATCGCCTTTTACCCGCTGCTGGAGGCCCCGACGGGCGATCCGACGCGCGGACTCGGCGCCGGCCGGACCCGCGCCCTGCTGCCGTTCTGGGGCCAAAAGGATTTTGGCGACTGGTCGACTTTTGGGGGCGGCGGCTATTGGATCAATCCCGGTCCCGGCGCCAAAAACAATTGGTTCGTGGGGTGGGTCTTGCAGCGCAAGGTCGCGGAGCAATTGGCGGTCGGCGTCGAACTATTCCACCAGACGCCGACCGAGATCCACGGTTTTCAGATGACCGGCTTCAACGTCGGCGCGATCTATGATCTCAGCGAGCATTTCCATCTGCTCGCCTCGGCCGGCAAGGGCCTTCAGCACGCGCGGGAAACCAACGCCTTCTCATGGTATGTCGGCCTGCAGATCACCGGCGTCGAGTAGCTTCTATTTCTTGCAGCCGCCGTCGATGTGTCGCGGCTCCGGCGCATCCCAATCATTGGCGGGCAGATTGTCGTAGGGCGCCTTGAAACTCTCGCGAACCATGCGGAAGCCGGTCGGCGTCGGCTTGCCCGGCGTGAAATCCACGATCCAGAAGTAATCGTAATTGCCGTCCGGCCAATCCTTCGGCGCGTCGGCGAACTCATCGAGATGCAGCAATTGCCGCAGCGTGACCTGTTCGTCCGGGAACTTCGCTTCGAGCTTGGCGTCGGCGATGTGTTTGTGCTCCCAACTCATCACGATCGTTTTGCCCGCGTAGCGCGGATCGGTCAGCGCGTCTTGGACGGCCTCGCGCGTGCGGCGGTTGAGTTCGACGTCTTTCAAGTCCCTATCGTCGCTCGGCAGCACGCTGTAGACGACCGCCGGCAGTTCCCAACTTTGCGCGGTGGGCGAAATCGTCTCGAGCGAGTGAATCGTGACGGCGAGAATCGCCGCCGGCTTCTCGCCCGAAGCGAACAAGGATTGCGCGGCGCCTTTGCCGAGAAACTGACCCGCCATCGCCTCGGCGCGGCGCGAGCCGATCTCGCAGAGTTCGTGTTTGTTGAGCTTTTCGGCATGGCGCAAAATGATGACGCGCGCCGGCTCGGCGAAGGCGGATGAGGACAGCGACAACGCGAGCCCCAACGCGCAGCGTCGCAGTAAAAGACCGCTCACGTTTTGCTCCTTGGTTTTCACCGTCCCTCCGCGCGTCCTAAACCGCGCCCTCATGCGCGTCCTTGCGCGTTTTTGCGCGCACCCTTAGCTTCGCCACGCGGCGGGGATCAGCGTCCAGAATCTCGAACTCGTAGCCCTCGAGCGGCGCGGGGACGATCTCGCCGCGGATCGGCACGCGGCCGGCCAGAAAGGCCACGAGGCCGCCGAAAGTCGTGACTTCCTGCGGCGTGTCCTCTTCGCGAAAATCAACGCCGAGCTCTTGCGCGGCCTCGTCGAGACCGGCCTTGGCGTCGACCAGAAAATCGCCATTGGCGAGCCGTTCGATCGCCGGCCCCTCGTGGACGTCGTGCTCGTCCTCGATGTCGCCGACGATCAGTTCGACGATATCCTCAATGGAAACAAGGCCATCGGTGCCGCCATATTCGTCGATGACCAGCGCCATATGCGTGCGCGTCGCCTGCATCCGCACCAGCAAATCGAGCGCCGGCATCGAGCGCGGCACGAATAACACGGGGCGCAAAACATCGGCGGTCTCCAGCAGCGCGCCGAAGTCGATCGAGGCGATGGCGGGCTCTTGCGGCGCGCCAGTTTCGCGTGATTTTTCCGCGCATTGCGCGAGGTAGTCGACAAAATCGCGGATGTGCAGCATGCCGCGCGGATCGTCGAGCGTCTCGCCGTAAACCGGCAGCCGCGAATGGCCGTTGGCGCGAAATACCCTGAGCACCTCGCGCAACGTCGCGCTCGCGGGAACGGCGACAATGTCGGCGCGCGGAATCATGGCGTCAGCGACCCGTAACTCGTGCAGGCCCAACACATTTTTAAGCAGCGCGCGCTCTTGCGGCGTCACGTCGCCGGCGGTTTCCTCCAGCGCGACCTCGATATCCTCGCGCACCGAGGCCGGCGCGAGGCCGAGCATTACCCGTAGCCGCTCGAAAAGATTGGTTTTTGGCGTATCGCCAGCGCGATCTTGCGTCAGCAGTTGCGTCTCGCCGCTTTCAATTTTCGCCGACATGGCTCTTCGTCAATCCCGTGCCCCGGCGCCGTCAATAGGCCGCGTTCCCTCGTAAGGGTCTATTATTCCAAGCGTTTCCGCCACGCGCCGCTCCAACGACTCCATGGCCTCGGCCTCGGCGGGGGTCTCGTGATCATAGCCGATCAGATGCAAAAAGCCATGTATGATCATATGCGAAGCGTGATCGGCCAAGCTTTTGTCCTGCTCCCGCGCCTCGCGCGCGACGGTCTCGAAGGCGATCACAATGTCGCCGAGCAGCGGCTTTGTCGCCAACGCGCCGGGGGTCGGGAAGGAGAGGACATTGGTCGGCTTGTCCTGCCCGCGCCATTGCGCGTTGAGCCCGCGTATTTCCGCGTCGTCGCAAAAGACGATGCAGAGCTCGCAGGCTTTCGCCAGCTTCGCGCCGGCGATCAGACTGCTCTGCTCCACGGCGCGCGCGGCGAGGTCTTCGAGGCCGGGCAGCGCCTCCCAGGCGGCGGCGTTGACGACGATATCGACGGCGGGACTCATCTCACGCGCCGCGCCTCCGATCGCGCGCGGCTTTCTCATAGGCGCCGACGATCTGCCGAACTAGATCGTGACGCACGACGTCGCCCTCGGCGAATTTGACATGGCCGATCGTGTCGAACTCCGAGAGCAGGCCGATGGCTTCGCTAAGCCCGGAGGTTTGCCCCGGCGGCAGATCGGTTTGCGACGGATCGCCGGTCACGATCATGCGCGAGCCCTCGCCGAGGCGGGTCAAGAACATCTTCATCTGCATCGAGGTGGCGTTCTGCGCCTCGTCGAGCAAGACGCAGGATTTGGTCAGCGTGCGCCCGCGCATGAAGGCGAGCGGGGCGACCTCGATCATGCCGGTTTGCATGCCGCGCTCGACCATGCGCGCGTCCATGAAATCATGCAGCCCGTCGTAAATCGGGCGCAGATAGGGATCGACCTTTTCGCGCATGTCGCCGGGCAGAAAGCCGAGCCGCTCGCCCGCCTCCACCGCCGGGCGCGACAGGATCAAACGCTCCACGACGCCTTGCTCCAGCAGCGACACCGCATGGCCGACGGCGAGCCAGGTCTTGCCGGTGCCGGCCGGTCCTTCCGCGAAGACAAGTTCGTGGCGCTTGAGCGCGCGCAAATAAAAATCCTGCGCGAGATTGCGGGCGCGCACCGGTCCACGCTTGCGCGTGCCGATCTGCTCGAACACGCCGCGCCCCGGCTCGGCGTCGGGAAACAGGCTCTTTTGCCGGGCGGTTTCCTCGACCGCGCCATCCACGTCGCCAAGCCCGACGTCCTGGCCAAGTTGCACCCGGCCGTAAAGAAGCTCCAGCACGCGGCGCGCATGTTCGCAGGATTCCGTCGGCCCTTTCAGCATGACGTGATTGCCGCTGGCGACGCAGGCGACGCGCAGTCGCCGCGCGAGCTTGACGAGGTTCTGATCGAAGTGGCCGAACACTTGCGACGCATGGCGGTTGTCGTCGAAGGCCAAGGTGATCTCGGCGTCTTCTTCCGCCGCCTCGGAGCGCCCTTGCCGGGCGAAGCGCGCCACTTCCGTCATCCCTGCTCCTGACCTTGCACGATCTCGCCGCTGAGCGAATTGGAGCCGGCGGCGGTGATTTTCGCCGGCAAGACGCGGCCAACCAGTTCGGGAGGGCCGAACACATGCACCGGCTGCATGTAGGGACTCTTGCCGGCGATCTGGCCGTCGTGACGGCCGCGTTTCTCGAACAGAATATTGACGACGCGACCGACCGTCGCGGTGTTGAAGGCCTGGCGCTGGGTCTCGACCAGCCCCTGCAATATCGCGAGGCGCTCGCGCATGATCTCGTCCGCGATGTGGTCTTCACGCTCGGCGCCCGGCGTGCCCGGGCGCGGCGAATATTTGAACGAGAAGGTCGAGGCGAATCCGACCGCGCGAATGAGCGCCAGCGTCTCCTCGAAATCGGCGTCGGTCTCGCCGGGAAAGCCGACGATGAAATCCGAGGACAGCGCGACATCGGGCCGCGCCGCGCGCAGCCGCGCCACGATGTCGAGATAATCCTGAGCGCTATGGCGGCGGTTCATCGCCTTGAGCACGCGGTCGGAACCCGATTGCACCGGCAGATGCACGAAGGGCATCAGCTTTGGCAGCGCGCCATGCGCGTCGATCAGCCCTTGCGTCATATCGACGGGATGGCTCGTCGTGTAGCGCAGCCGCTCCAACCCATCGATATCGGAGAGATGTTCGAGCAGGCGCTCCAGCGGCCAGGGATCTCCGAGGGAGTCCTCGCCGCGATAGGCGTTGACGTTCTGGCCGATCAGCGTGATCTCGCGCACGCCAGCGTCGACGAGGCGCTTCGTCTCTGTGACGACCTGCGCGACGTCGCGCGAGACTTCAGCGCCGCGCGTATAAGGCACGACGCAGAATGAGCAGAACTTATCGCAGCCCTCCTGAACGGTGACGAAGGCCGAAACGCCGCGCGCGGCGATTTGCGCCCGAGTCGGCTTGGGCAGATCGCGAAACTTCTCTTCGACCGCGAAATCCGTATCGGTCAGCCGCGCGCCCTCGGCCGCCCGGCGCAGCAGTCGCGGCAGATGCTGATAGCTCTGAGGGCCGACGACGACATCGACCGCCTTCTGGCGGCGCAGCACGAGTTCGCCCTCGGCCTGGGCGACGCAGCCGGCGACGACGATCTTGAAATCGCGCCCGGCTTCCGCGCGCTCGCGCTTGAGCACGGCCAGCTTGCCGAGTTCGGAATAGATTTTTTCCGCCGCCCTTTCGCGGATATGGCAGGTGTTGAGGATGACGAGATCGGCGTCTTCTTCGCTCGCGGTCTCGCCGTAACCCTCTCCCGCGAGAAGATCGGTCATGCGCGCGGCGTCATAGACATTCATCTGGCAGCCGAAAGACTTCACCAGAACTTTTCCGCCGGCGGCGGTCTCCCGCGCGGCGCGTTCGTCGGCGCGCGGAGGAATGAGTGTCGATGCGGCGTCGCTAATTTCAAAGGCTCCCTAGTGTCATGGCCGCGCCGATCATAAGCCCACCCCGGCCCGGGCGAAAGAGCCCGCTGCCAGCAATCGCCGAACGCTCCCCTGCGTTTCTCGCGCCAGCGCCTTCCGATCCGGACAAGCCGACGGATCGATCGGCGCGCCGAACATTATACGGCATCGCGCCCCGCCGCGCCGCATCAAACCCCATAAATGGGGAACAAAACTCATGTCGCCATACCAGCCGACATCGAAAGCCTCCGAATTTTCAGCGCCCTTCGCGCGCGACGCGTAAGCGAGCGCGGCCGGGACCACCGCCACGGCGTTCTCTTGCGCGAGATCATGCAGCATCGCGAAATGCGAGGCGTTGAAATTTAGAACCTTGCCCCCGTCGCTCGATGTCCCCTCCGCGAAAACAACGACATCCTGCCCTGCCCGCAGCGCCCCGGCCAGCGCGGCGTTGACCGTGGGTATCGCCCGCCGATTGGCGCGGTCGACGAAAATCGTCCCCTGCAGCCGCGCCAGAAAGCCCAGCACCGGCCAGTCCGCGACCTCGCTCTTCGCCAGAAAAACCAGGGGATAAAGGCTCGACAGAGCGATGATGTCGGTCCAGGAGACGTGATTGGCGACGACGAATCGCGGCGCGACGGCGGGGAGGCCTCCAAAGGCAATCACTTCGACGCCGATCACGCGGCACATGGTCCGGCAGAAGAATTTTTGGATTTCGTGTTGCAACGGCCAGTCGAAGCGCCGCGCCAGCGCCTGCAATGGGGCGACGAGGATCACGAAAAAGGCCATGGCCAACACGAAAGCAAGCGCGCGGAAATAGGGCATGGGGAGTGAGTGACGCGGCGGCGCGACAGGATTGTGACGGCGCCCCGCCCCTACAACTCCAACCGCATCGTCAGCGCCGCCCGGCGCTCGCCGCTGGCGCGCTGGTAATAATTTTCGCGTCGGCCGATGATCTTGAAGCCGGACCGCTCATAGAGCGCCAGCGCGGGGGCGTTGTCGTCGGCCACCTCCAGAAAGACCAGCCGCGCGCCGCCCCGCTCGAGATTGAGCAGATGGCGCTCGAGCAGCAGCCGCCCGAGGCCCGTCCCGCGCCGCGCCGGGTCGACCGCGAAGGTCAGCACCTCGGCGTCGGGCGGCGTCAGCCGCGACATGATGAAGCCGCCGAGCGGACCCTTGGACGCGGTGTCGTTGACGGCGCCGTCGGCGAGAATCGCGCTATCGGTCAGATAGCTTTCAAAATCCGAACTCGACCAGGGAAAGGCGAAGGACGCCGCGTGCAGCCGCTCGCATTCCTCCGCGCGATCGGCGCGGATCGGCTGGACGGAGAAGGTGGGTTTGGCGAAAAACCCTTTGATCAGCGACATCAGCCGCTCACGCGGGAAGAGTCGCGGCCTCGGCGCCTTGCCGCTCGAGCGGCTTGGCGTCCGGCGCCTTGAGATAAAAGGGCCGCGCGGGCGCGTCGGCGGGATTGGCGACGAGGCCGAGCCTCGCGACGAAAACGATGTCCGGCGCCACGGCCGTGTCGACGATCCGCGCGGCGACGCCGCTGGCGCGCGCCTGCGGCTCCAGCAGCGCGGCCCCGGAGCCGACGAGGCGCAGCGGGCCGTCTCCAAGCGCTCGCAGCGCCTCATGGGCGCCCATGCGGCGCGGCGCCAGCACGCTCCGTCCGTCCGGCCCATAGGCGGCGATGAAGACCTGGCCGTTGCGCGCGTCGATCGCCGCCGCGACGACGTCCTCGAACGGCTCCAGAATATACGGCGCCGCCAGCGCCGCCAGGGTCGAGACGCCGACAAGCTCGATTTTCCGGGCGAGCGCGATTCCCTGCGCGGCGGAAAGTCCGATGCGAATGCCGGTGAAGGAGCCCGGCCCCACCGTGACCGCGACCCGATCAATGGAGCCGAAGCCGCCGTCCACGGCCCCGACGACCCGGGTGATCAAAGGAAGCAGCGCTTCCGCGTGGCCGCGCTCCATCGGCGCCGACTCGCGCGCCAGCGGTTCGGACTCGCCGGAGTCGAGCACGCAGGCGGAAACGGCGGGAAGAGCGGTGTCGATGGCGAGTATTCTCATGGCGCTCGATTATGACGGTTTTGCCGGTAGGAGCAATGCGGCGCGCATAAATCGAGCGGTTACGCCTGTTCGACGCCGCGAATCTCCGGCAGGAAGTGGCGAAGAAGATTTTCGATTCCGTTTTTCAAGGTCGCCGCGGAGGACGGACAGCCCGAACAGGCGCCCTTCATGGTCAGATAGACGACGCCGTCCCTTAGACCCCGAAACACGATGTCGCCGCCGTCGCCCGCCACCGCCGGGCGAACGCGGGTCTCGATCAACTCCTTGATCTTGGCGACGGTCTCGGCTTGCTCGGGATCGAAGAATTCGGCCGCGCCGCCATGGGTTTCGCCATCGCCGACCAGCAGCGGCGCGCGGGACGAAAAATGCTCCATGATGATCCCAAGCACCGCCGGCTTTAGATGCGCCCATTCGACGTCGCTTTTGGTGACGGAGACAAAGTCCTGCCCGAACATCACCGATTCGACGCCCGCGATGGACAGCAGCGCCTCGGCGAGCGGCGCCTTGGCGGCGCTCTCCTTCGAGCGGTATTCGAGCGCGCCCGTCGCCAAAACGGTCTGGCCGGGCAAGAATTTGAGCGTGGCGGGGTTGGGCGTTGGTTCGGTTTGGATAAACATCGGATCTCCCCAAGCTTAGCG
>PLAI01000378.1 GCA_003134075.1 Methylocystaceae bacterium
CCCTCCGCCAAAATGGGAATCCTGATTCTCAACAGGCCCTAGCGCGCCAAAGCGGCGGCCGCCGAGAAGGCGGGTTCGGGTTATCTCAAAAAAAGTAATGGCTGAGGGCGAAAACGACGACCGCAGCGATGCATCAAGAACGCGGACGATCGAATTAGCGCTGAGTCCTACCGTGGCGTCGCGGGCGTTATTCGTCGTTCTCGGCGTTCAAGTCTTCTATCAGGATGGACGCGGCCATGGAGGCGGCCTTGCGCAGCCTTACGCCCGCCCCCTCCCCGTTGTCATCGACAAAGATCACGCCGGACGATTCGAGGGCGGCACGAATCGCGGCGACTGTCCGATCTTGCGCGGCAAGCGCGCCGGGCTGAATTTCAAGCCGCTTGATCGAAGGAAGCGAGACCTTTGACGCTTCCGCCAAGTCTTTTTGTTCCCACCGCAGGAGCGCCCTCGCCGCGCGGATTTGCTCGCTCGTCACCGTCATGATGACCACCTTTAGCATTTTAATACTAAACAGTGATTTATAGCCATCTAAGTATTATTCAATGCCCGAGGCATCATATTTGGCGCTGGACGCAATCGCACCGCGAGCTCCACCTTTGCCCGGACGATGGCGAAAGCCTCCGTGATCGACTGAAGCTTGCGGTAGAGATTTCGGCGCACATGGGCATCGCAGATCTACTTCGAGTTCTGGCATAGACGTAGCAATTTGGAACCAACATTGTGTTTGCGCGTTTCCAAAGCACGGCGGAACCTTGTTGCGCAAAGGTAAAGCAGAGAATAGCAGGGGGTTTCAATGGCTGAAAGCGCTCCCTATGGCCGCAAAACTCAACGCTCGCCAGCGATCTCAGAGATTCACATATTATGGATCACCGCAGGTCTAGGTTGTGATGGCGACAGCGTCTCGATTACCGCCGCGTCCGAGCCAAGCATCGAGGATATAATTTTGGGTTCGGTGCCCGGTCTGCCCAAGGTCCATCTTCATAATCCCGTTCTGGCGTACGAAGTGGGCGACGAATTCCTCGAATGGTTCCATAAAGCGGATCGCGGCGAATTGGAGAACTTCGTCCTCGTCGTCGAGGGATCGATCCCAAATGAACATTTGAGCGGCGACGGCTACTGGGCCGCGATGGGAACCGACGCGGCGACGGGCCAGCCTATCAAAACGACCCAGTGGATTGATCGTCTGGCGCCAAAAGCGCTCGGCGTCGTGGCTGCCGGCACCTGCGCCACGTTCGGCGGCATTCACGCAATGAAGGGCAACCCCACCGGCTGCATGGGGATCGCGGACTATCTCGGCTGGGACTGGAAATCGAAGGCGGGGCTTCCGATCGTCAATGTTCCCGGATGCCCTGTTCAGCCTGACAATTTCATGGAGACGCTTTTATATCTGCTGCGCCAGTTGGCCGGCTTGGCGCCGATGATTCCGCTCGACGACGCGCTTCGCCCCAAATGGCTTTTTGGCATGACCGTGCATCAGGGGTGTGATCGCGCCGGCTATTACGAGCAGGCGGATTTCACCCACGAATACGGCTCGCGGAAATGTCTCGTCAAAATTGGCTGTTGGGGACCTGTGGTTCAGTGCAACGTGCCCAAACGCGGCTGGATCGCCGGCATCGGCGGATGCCCAAATGTTGGCGGCATTTGCATCGGCTGTACTATGCCCGGTTTTCCAGACAAGTTCATGCCGTTCATGGACGAACCCCCGGGCGCGCGGATCTCTTCGGTTTTGGTCCAACCCTACGGGATGTTGATACGCAATTTGCGCCGACTAACCAATAATACCCTGAACAAAGAACCGAAGTGGCGTCACAACGGCGCCAAGAGCACAACGGGCTACCGTACCGACAAACCTGAGCAAACCTATCCCCTTTAGGAGGCTGCGATGGACGATGTGGTGTTGGGGACGAGAGTCGGCGCGAACAAATCCTCTTCAAATCTCGTCGAAATGAACTGGGATCCGATTACGCGCATCGTCGGCAGTCTGGGCGTTTTCACGAAGATCGACTTCGACGCCCGCCGCATCGCGGAATGCCACAGCACCTCATCGATATTTCGCGGATATAGCATTTTCATGAAGGGGAAGGATCCGCGCGACTCGCATTTCATCACAAGCCGCATCTGCGGAATCTGCGGCGACAATCACGCCACCTGTTCCGTATATGCTCAAAACATGGCCTATGGCGTCAAGCCGCCGGCGCTCGCGGAATGGATCGTCAATCTCGGCGAAGCCGCCGAGTATATGTTCGACCATAATATATATCAGGACAATCTGGTCGGTGTGGATTTCTGCGAGCAAATGGTGAAGGAGACAAATCCGAGCGTGTGGGCGAAAGCTCAATCGACGCTCGCGCTTCATTCCGCCGATCACGGCTATCGAACGATCGCCGATATCATGACCGCGCTCAATCCCTTCACCGGGGAATTCTATCGCGAAACGCTTGTCGTAAGCCGTTACACACGCGAGATGTTCAGCCTGATGGAGGGGCGCCACGTGCATCCGTCCACGCTGTATCCTGGCGGCGTCGGCACGACGCCTTCGGTGCAATTGTTCACCGACTATCTCATGCGCCTCGTCAAATATGTGGAATTCATGAAGAAATGCGTGCCCCTGCACGACGATCTCTTCGACTTCTTTTACGAAGCGCTTCCTGGTTATGAAGAGGTCGGCCGCCGCCGCATTCTGCTGGGATGTTGGGGCTCTTTCCAGGATCCCGATAAATGCGATTACCAGTATAAAACCATGACCGACTGGGGACGCGCGATGTTTGTCACCCCCGGCGTGATCGTCGATGGCCAGCTTGTCACGACGGATCTCGTCGACATCAATCTCAACATTCGAATTTTGCTCGGAAGCTCGTTTTACAGTGACTGGGACAATTGCGAGACGTTCGTGAAAACGGACCCCCTCGGCAACCCCGTGGATCAAAAGCATCCCTGGAATCAGACGACCATTCCCCGGCCGCAAAAACGCAATTTCGACGGCAATTATTCCTGGGTGATGTGTCCGCGCTGGCTCGATAAGAGAACGAGCGACCACCTCGCGCTCGATACCGGCGGCGGCGCGATCGCGCGCTTGTGGTCGACCGCGCTCGCTGGGCTCGTCGACGTAGGCTATGTGAAGGCGACAGGCCACAGCGTCAAAATCTATTTACCGAAAACGGCGCTCAAACCGGAAAAGGAATTCGAATGGAAGATTCCAAAATGGAGCAACGCGATCGAGCGTGACCGGGCGCGTACCTATTTCCAGGCCTATTGCGCGGCTCTCGCCTATCATTTCATCGACAAAGCGTTGACCGAAGTGCAGGCGGGGCGCACAAAAACCTTCACCGATTTCAAAGTGCCCGACGAGGCCATCGGGTGCGGCTTCCACGAGGCGGTCCGCGGCGTGCTTTCCCATCACCTTGTGATTAGAAATGGGAAAATCGCGAACTATCATCCTTATCCGCCGACCCCGTGGAACGCGACGCCGCGCGATATTTATGGAACGCCGGGACCTTATGAGGACGCGGTGCAAAACACCCCGATCTTCGAGGAAAACGGGCAAGACAAGTTCAAGGGCATCGACATCATGCGCGCCGTGCGCAGTTTCGACCCTTGTCTGCCATGCGGCGTCCATATGTATCTCGGCGGAGGAAAGACGCTCGAAACCCTGCACTCTCCGATGTTTGGCGTCTCGCGCGGAAAAGCGTCATGACGCATGTCGACGAGACCCGCGCGGGCGCGCTTCGACAATGTGTCGGGCGTATGGAAACTTCGATCGAAGCGCTCGAGAGCATCGCCGACCCAAATGCCCGCGGCTTGGCGAGAAACCTGTTGGAATCCGCGCTGGACTTGCACGCGATAGCGCTGGCGAAAGTTCTGACCATTTGCCAGGAAGCGGAAAATGGCGAACTCTTAATTCGCAATCTGCTCGCGGACCCTTATGTCGGCGCCGTCGTTCTATTGCATGGATTGCACCCGCAGGACGCCGAGGCCCGCCTGCGGAGCAAACTCGCGGAGATGCGGCCGCATTGGGGCGTCCGAGGGTTCCGCGTGGAATTGGCCCACATCGATCAAACCGCCGCGCGGGTTCGGGTAACGGTCTCGGCCACTGCCGGTCACGAGGCAAATAAGACTCTGGCTCTAGAGATCGAGCAAGTTTTGACCGATGCCGCGCCCGATCTTGACAGGATCGTGGTCGAAGTTTCCGACAAATCGGTTCAGACGCTCGCGTTCGTCCCGTCGAACTCTTCGAAGGTCCATGCAAATGATTGCGACAGCCAGACCGCATAGCAATTGGGTCATGACCGTCAGGCGCTTTGTGACGACGAAGATCCAGGTTGAGACCTGTGACGTCTGCGCTCAACGCCTGCCCCCCGCGCATAAGCATCTCATTGAGCCCGCGACGCGCCAATTTTATTGTGCGTGCGACGCATGCGCGCTGACGCTCGAATCTGACGAAAGGTTCCGCGCGGTCTTGCCGAAAACCGAGCGGTTGCAGCGCTTCCATCTTACAGATCCCACTTGGGAGACGATGCAGCTTCCAATCGATATTGTCTTCTTTTTCCTGAGCGGCGAACATCCTCGACCAACCGCCATCTACCCCAGCCCAGCCGGCGGAATGGAATCCGCGCTGAGCGTCCAAGCATGGAAAAACCTGCTTGAAGCCAACCCCTCGCTCGCGGATATGGAGCCGGATGTCGAAGCGCTCCTCGTCAACCGCACCAAGAGCGCACGCGACTATTATCGCGTGTCCATCGATCGATGTTACGCCCTCGTCGGCCTCATTCGAACGCGATGGCGCGGCCTTTCCGGCGGCTCCGACGTCTGGGACGACGTCCGCGACTTCTTCGCCTCGCTGGATGCGAGCGCGGCGACGAGAAGCGATAAGGCCTACCTCCATGGTTGATTTGGAATTCAAGATTGAAAGCGTCGAAGTCGAGAAATACTCGGCGACGCCCCTGTTATGGTTCGCGCTTCATGTCGTCAATAATAGCCCGGCCGCGGCGATCAAAAACATTCTCCTTTCCTGTCAAATTCGCATCGAGCCGGCGCGCCGCGGCTACGACGCGGAAGAGCGAGAACGCTTGGTCGAGTTGTTTGGCGCGGCCGAACATTGGGGCGGCGCGTTGCGAAGCTTGCTTTGGACGCACGCCAATGTCGCGATCCCCAGTTTCGATCATGAAGCCAGCGTGCAGCTGCCAGCGCCGTGCACGCATGACTTCAACGTCGCCAGCGCCAAATATTTCAATGGCCTCATCGAGGGCGAGGCGCCGCTGACGTTCCTATTCAGCGGCTCGGTCTTCTATTGCGAAGATGGTGGATCGCTTCAGATAGAACAGATTCCCTGGACCAAGGAGACGACCTTCCAACTCCCGGCAAGCGTATGGCGCTCCCTGATGGATCAGCATTATCCCGATAGCGATTGGCTGCGACTCGAACACGACACGTTCGATCGTCTCTATGCATACAAACGGCGCTCGGGGCGCCTGACCTTCGACGCCGCGCTCCTCGATCTGCTCGATATGCAAGCGAAGGAAGTCGTCCCATGATTTTCGATCACGAAAAGGAGATCGCCGACGCGATTCTTTATGAAGGGTATATTCTGTATCCCTATCGCGCTTCGGCCGTCAAAAATCGGCAGCGCTGGACCTTTGGCGGCGTGTTTCCGCAACATGTCGAGGGTGAAATCTCCACGATGAGAACCGAGATCCTGCTGCGCGCCGACGCGGCGGCGCGGGTCGAGATTCTCATTCGCTTTCTCCAGACACAAGAGCGGCAGGTTCGAAAGCTAACGATGCATGCTTCGGAGGGGGCGCTCTACGAGCCCGTCATGGAGTTGGATGTCGAGGGGCAGAGATACGTCACTTGGGATGAAGCGGTCGAACGCGAGATCACGGCTTCGGACATTCTTCTATCCGAGGTTCTGTCGCGGCCAAGGCGCATAACATTCGACGCGCCGGCGCAAGAATCCGTTGAAGCAATACATGCGCGCTCTGGGGCCGTCGTGGGCGCTGTTACGAGAATTCGTAAAGCCCTTGAAGGCTTGTTGGAAATTTCCACGACAGAACTTGACGATGGTGTTTTGCGCCTCGGCGTCGCCGTGACGAATACCACCAAGCTCTCGGAGTCGGGCCGGCTCTCCCGGGCCGATGCGCAGACTTACGCCTTTATGTCGACCCACATGCTGCTACATACGCCGTCCGGAGAATTTATTTCGATCCTCGATCCGCCCGCTGATCTCCAAGCAGCCGCCGAGACATGCCGCAATCAGGGGACATGGCCCGTACTTGTCGGCAATGAAGGAAAGCGAGACAAGATCCTTTCATCGCCAATTATCCTTTACGACTATCCGAAAGTGGCGCCGGAGAGCAAAGGGCCTTTCTTTGACGGCGCCGAAATCGATGAAATGCTCGCGCTCCGCGTTCTCGCCCTGACCGACGATGAAAAGCGCGAAATGATGGCGGCCGACCCTCGAACGAAAGCCATGCTGGAGCGTTGCGAGGCGATGAACGGTCCCGACTTCGCATCTCTGCACGGTGCGGTGCGACCCGCCGAAAGCTCCCGCGCCGAGGCGCGGCCATTTGACCTTTCGATCGGCCATCATGTGCGTCTAAACCCCAAACCGCGCGGCGACGTCTTTGATCTCGCTCTCAAAGGCAAAATGGCGACGATTTTGGCGATCGAAAGGGACTTCGACGATCGCGTGCATGTCGCGGTGACGCTCATGGATGATCCCGGCGGTGATCTAGGCGCCGCTGGATTTCCTGGGCACCGCTTTTATTTCTCGCGCGAGGAGATCGAACCCGTCAACGCTGGAGACCGCGTATGAAGCGCATTCTTGTGGGGGGCGTGGGCAATATCTTCGAGGGAGACGACGCGTTTGGCGTCGAAGCCGTTCGAACGCTGTCCGCTCGAAAGCTGCCCGCGGAAGTCGCGCTCGTGGACTTCGGCATTTGTGGAGTCGACCTGGCCTACGCGCTGACCGGCGGCTACGAGATCGTCATATTGCTGGACTGCGCGCGACGCGGTGCAGCCCCTGGGACGATTTCAATCGTGGAGCCGAGGGAGGAATTCTCTCCCCAAAATATGGCGGCGATGGCGCACAGCCTCGATCCGGCGACGGTCTTGAAATCACTCGTGGGTCATGAAGACCTTTGCGAAAAGATTGTCCTTGTTCTTTGTGAGCCGCAAAGTTTTGGCGGAGACGAAGGCGCGATGGGATTGAGCGAGACGGTGGCGGCGGCGATCGGACCTGCCGCGGATGTTGTCGAACGCCTGGCGGAAGCGTTTCTTCAGGAGCGCGGCACCGCTGGCCGTTCTGTTCAGAGTATGCGCGGATCCAAGACCGAAAGGAGCCTGCAATGAGCGGTTGGGAGATCTTTTGGACCATCATTGGCCTCATCGTCATCGGGCTGATCGTGATGAACTTTCGCGACCTTTATCGTTACATTAAGATCACCATGATGTAGCGAACGACCGCGGCGACAAATTTTGCCGCAGGGAATCAATAAGGAGCGAGCCAATGTGCCTCGGCATCCCCGGACGCATCGTCACCGTTGATAACAGCGAAGACTGTCTTGCGACGGTCGACGTTTGCGGCGTCAAGCGCCAGATCAACGTATCTTGCATCATCGACGACGATCATCCGGTCGACTCATGCGTCGGTGAATGGGTGCTGATTCATGTCGGTTTCGCCATGAGCCGCATCGACGACGACGAAGCCGTAAAAACCCTCAAACTCCTGACCGAACTCGGAGAAGCGCAGGCCGAGGTCGAGGCGATGCGGGGCTCTCTCCTTCAATAGGCGGCGCCTCGATGCATGAACTATCGATCGCTCAGGGGATCGTGACAGTCGTCGACGAAGCCGCGCGTGGGCGGCGAATAGCCTGCGTCAATGTCGAAATTGGCGCCGTGTCGGGCGTCGCGCCGGACGCAATAGCTTTCAGCTTCGATCTCGTCGCCGAGGGAACTTGCGCGGAAGGCGCGCGGCTCAATATCATTGAGATTCCCGCGACGGCGCGATGCGAGGACTGCGGACTGGAGTTCCCGATCACGGATCTCTTTACCGCATGCTCGTGCGGCTCCTTTCGCAAAACGCTGCTGCGCGGTGGCGAGCTTAATGTCCGCAGCATCGAGTTGGAACCGCAAGAGCGCTAGGCGAAAGCCGCGTCCCGCATCGCATCGATCTCTTTCCGCAGCCATTCATACCAGCCCTCGAATCCTTCGCCTGTACGTCCGGAAAGGCGTAGCACGACGATGTCGGGATTGATCTGCTTGGCGTTGGCGATGGCTCGCGCCACGTCGAATTCGACATAAGGAAGCAGGTCGATCTTGTTCAAGATCATAATCGCCGCGGCGCCGAACATGGTCGGATATTTCAGCGGCTTGTCCTCGCCTTCGGTCACGGAGAAAATCACAACCTTACCGCGCTCGCCGAGATCGAATAAGGCCGGACAAACAAGATTGCCGACGTTCTCGATCATAACGATGGAGCCGGCTCCGGGTTTCAAGTGCTGGAGCGCCCGGCCCACCATGTCGGCTTCGAGGTGACAGCCGGAGCCGGTGTTGATTTGGACGGCGGCGGCGCCCGCCGCGCGTATGCGCTCACCGTCGCGCGCTGTCGCCTGGTCGCCCTCGACGACGAACAGCTTAAATTCCTCTTTTAGATCTTTGATGGTGCGCTCAAGTAGGGTGGTCTTACCCGAACCGGGAGAACTGACAAGGTTGAGCGCAAGAATTTCGCGTCCATGGAACCAGGCGCGGTTTTTGTTGGCGAACGCATCGTTCTTGGCGAGAATGCGAGTCTGGAGGGTTAGCNNCATGCTCATGCTCATGCTCATGATCGTGGGCCACCGGCTCCATCGTAATCTCCGCCCCGGTCTGAAGATCCAGGGCCGTCGCTTTCGCTTCGCTTCCGCATCCGCAGTGTCCGCACATAGTCGACTCTCCGTTAGCAAATTCGTGGCAATTGCTCGCCCACAAGCATATCGACGATGCGTCGTCCCCCGAACACGGTCCGCATCGCCACGCGTCCCGGTTCGCCTTGCGCAATGCGTCCGATCACGCAACCGCGCACGCCTAACGGGTGAGCGCGCATCGCCGCCAGCGCGGCCTCCGCCTGCCCAGGCGGCGAAACGATGACAATCTTGCCCTCATTGGCGAGATAAAGCGGATCAAGTCCGAGAATCTCGCAAAACCCGCGCACTTCGTCTCCGATCGGTGTATGCGATTCGTCGATCTCGATGGAGACCGCTGACGCTTCCGCGATTTCGTTGAGCACCGTGGCCACGCCTCCCCGTGTCGCGTCGCGCATGGCTCGAATGCCCGGCGCCGCGGCGAGCAGTGCGTCGACAAGCTCGTGCAGCGCCGCGCAATCGCTCTCGATTGGCGTATCGAGCGCCATGTCGCCCCGCGCGCCGAGAATGGCGGCGCCGTGATCGCCGAGACGCCCGTTCACCAGCACAACGTCGCCAGGCCGCGCCAGTTGCGCTCCGAGATTTACTCCGCTGGGGATCACGCCGATCCCCGTGGTCGTCACGAAAAGCTTGTCGCATGCGCCCTTCTGCACGACCTTCGTGTCTCCGGTGACGATCTTCACGCCCGCATCGGAGGCTGTTCGCGCCATGGATCTGGCGATCTTTCGAAGAGTGTCGATGGCGACGCCTTCCTCGATGATCACTGCGCAGGAAAGATACAGCGGCTTCGCGCCGCCGACCGCGAGATCGTTGATCGTTCCGCACACGGCAAGTTTGCCAATGTCGCCGCCCGGAAAGAACAGAGGATCGACGACGAACGCATCGGTCGTGAAAGCCAGTTGATCGCCATGCATGGAGAACGAGGCGAGATCGAACCGGGCCTGATCCTCGAGCACGGCCGGCGCGGCCCCGTCGAAAGCCGCGACGAACACGTCGTCGATCAGATCCTTCATTGCCTTGCCGCCGCCGCCATGCGCGAGCGTCACCTTCGGCACGAACACCCTGCCGAGAGAACGGGATCGCTTGGGGGGCGCGGCAAGAGTCATGTCGCCGCCTCGTGTTTTTTCAATCCGCCATATTGATAATAGGCGGCGCAGGCGCCTTCCGACGACACCATCAATGCTCCAAGTGGCGAGTGTGGAGTGCAGGCGGATCCGAACACTTTGCATTGCCACGGTTTGATGACGCCCTTGAGCACCTCTCCGCACTGGCAGGACTTTGGGTCCGTGATCTTCAGATTAGGAACGGCGAATTTGCGCTCGGCGTCGAAGCGCGCGTAATCGTCGCGCAGCCTGACGCCCGAATGATCGATCGATCCCAATCCACGCCATTCGAAAAACTCACGTAGCTCGTAAACCTCGGAAACTGCTTTAAGCGCCGCAGCGTTGCCTTCGTCGGGCACTACGCGCGCATATTGATTCTCGATCTCGCAGCGACCATCCTTGATCTGCTTGACCACCATCCATATCGACTGGAGAATGTCCAGCGGTTCAAAGCCCGCGACGACCATCGGCTTGTGGTAATATTGCGCGATGAACTCATACGGTCTCGTGCCGACGACCATCGACACGTGCCCGGGCCCCAAAAATCCGTCGATCCTTATATCTGGACTGTCCAAGATCGCCTTTATTGTCGGCACGATGGTGATGTGATTGCAGAAGACCGAAAAATTCGTGACGCCTTCCCGGTCGGCCTGCAAAATCGTCAGCGCTGTCGAGGGCATCGTGGTTTCGAAGCCTAGTCCAAAAAACACGATCTCGCGGTCGCGATGCTTTCGTGCCAGCGCGAGCGCGTCCATGGGGGAATAGACCATGCGCACGTCGGCGCCGTCGGCCTTGGCTTGAAGCAGGCTGACTTTGGAGCCGGGCACGCGCATAGCGTCGCCGAAGGTCGTGAAAATGACCTCGGGACGCTCGGCGATGCTCACGCAATCATCGACGCGGCCCATCGGTAGCACGCACACGGGGCAACCCGGCCCATGCACAAGTTCGATCGTCTTGGGGAGCATGCCCTCGACGCCGTAGCGGAATATCGAATGCGTGTGACCGCCGCACACCTCCATTATATGAAGCGGCCGATCCTTGGGAGTATCCATGGTCGACATCAGTTCGTGGATTCCCTTGACGAGTATCCTCGCCTTTTCGCCGTCGCGGAACTCATCGACATATTTCATGCCGCATTGCCTTTCCTCGAGGCGAAGCCGCGATCGTCGGCGAGCAGCGTGTGCACGAGATCCCAAGCGATATGATAAGCGGCGACGTGGCACTCCTGGATGCGATGGATCGAGGTCGTGGGCACGACGAGGCAATGCTCCAGGAGTCCGCTCGACGCCATGGCGCCGCCGTCGCCGCCCGCAAATCCGATCGTCGTCACGCCAATCTCCTTCGCCTTGGCGAAGGCATGCAGCAAATTGGAGGAGTTTCCGCTCGTCGAAAAGCCGATCAGACCGTCGCCGGACTTGGCCTGCGCGATCACCTGCCGCGTGAAGATATGTTCGAAACCGACGTCATTGCCGATTGCAGTTATCGTGGCGAGGTCGGCGACGAGATTGACCGCCGCGAGAGCCGGCCGTCCGGTTGTGACGGGATGCACGAATTCGACCGCGAAATGCGACGCGTCGCAACTCGAGCCGCCGTTTCCCATGGAGAACATGCGTCCGCCTCGCCGGTAAACCGCGGCGATGGCCGTTGACGCTTCGACGAGCGCGGCGCCTTGTTTTTCAAAAAAGCGCGCGTTGGTTTCGCGCGACTCTCTCGCCTTCTCATCGACGGAACGCAGCAACGCCTCGCCGAGCTTGACGGGATCCTGACTTTTCCCGTGCAAGAAGGGATAAAGCGACTTCAGGTCACGCTCCAGCGACACGAACCCCTCCCTTAAGGCTATGCCGTTTCGCCTCGTCGATCAGACGCGCGCCCCCTATCGCGGCTTGTCCGAGCGCAAGACCGCCGTCATTGGTCGGAACCTCCGCGTGGGTCAGCACCTTGAAGTCCGCCTGTTCCAGGCGACGGACCACCTCCGCGAAGAGAATATGGTTCTGAAAGCAGCCGCCCGACAGGGCGATAGTGTCAAATAGGCGCGCGCGACCGCCGTTTTTTCGCGCAAGCTGCTTCGTCATCGCAACGATCGCGGCGGCAAGACCCTTGTGAAAGCGCGCTGCGATTATGGGAGGCGGCGTTCTCGTCATGAGATCGTCAAGAAGCGCGCGCCACATCGTCGCCGGTTCGAGATATTGCAGGCCAGCCGGGCTTCGCGGAGAAAGCGAGAAGGAATAGCAATGCGCCTCATCTCCGTTCCGCAATTCACTTTCATCCACAATCGCTTCGAGACGCGCTCCGGTTTCGCCCTCATAGGCTTGGCGGTCCGGGCAGATGTCGAGGGCTGCCGCGACCGCGTCGAACAATCGACCGCATGACGAGGCCATCGGCGAATTGACGCCGCTTCGCATCATGGCTTCGAGAGTCGAAAGCGGCCTCTTGCTTAGCTCGGCGCAAAGGTCGAGTTGCGAGAAATGTCGCGCAAACTCCGGCCAATCCATAAGGGCCGTGAGGTGAGCGTAAAGATTGCGCCAAGGTTCGCGAACAGCCCGAGCCCCGCCTGGCATCGCGACCGGCCGCAGCGCGCCCAGCCGTTCATAGCGGCGGTAGTCGGCGAGCAAAAATTCCCCGCCCCAGATTGTTCCGTCGTCGCCAAAACCCAAACCATCCAAGACGACGCCCAACACCGGCGGCGCGTCGAGCGGGCGTCCATTTTCCGCCAGGCACGCCGCGATGTGAGCGTGGTGGTGCTGGGCCTCCATCACCGGCGTCGACGTCGTGAGCCCTTGCTCTCGCGCGAACTTCGAGGAGACATAGTCCGGATGGCTGTCAACGACGAAAGCCGCCGGGCGATGGTCGAAAAGCCTCGCGTAAAGCGCCAGGTTTTTGCGGTAGTCGTCGAGGGTTCTTTCGTCTTCAAGATCGCCCTGATGCTGTGACAGCGTGGCTTCTCCGCCTTTGAGCAGACAGAATGCAGCTTTCAATTCACCGCCAAAAGCCAAAAGCTGGGGGGCGGATTCAAACCCTGACGGCAAACGGAGCGGCGCGGGGGCATAGCCTCGCGCGCGGCGCAAGACTCGCGCGCGACCGGCCATGACGCGGACGACTGAATCATCGACGCGATTTGCAATCCGCCGATCATGGACAAGCGCGTAGCTCGCGATCGCGGCGAGACGCTCCCGAGCGTCATTGTCGTCAATGGCCTGCGGTTCGTCGGAGAGATTACCGCTCGTCATCACCAGCGGCCCTGCAAAGCCCTGCATGACGAGGTGATGCAGCGGGGTCGTCGGCAACATGAAGCCAAGCGCGTTAAGGCTCGGCGCGACCACTGGCGGCAATCGTTTCCCGCCGCGCGTGTTCAGCAGGACGATCGGCGCCGCGGAGCTGATAAGCAGGCGCTCCTCCTCTTCTCCGACGGCGCAATAGTCTCTTATTACGCCGAGGTCTCGCGCCATCAGAGCGAAAGGCTTCGCGTCGCGGCGCTTCAATCGCCGAAGGCGTGAAACCGCATCGAAATTCGTGGCGTCGCAGGCGAGATGATAGCCTCCAAGACCTTTGAGTGCGAGGATTGCGCCCGACATAATGAGCCGAAGCGCCGCGGCGAGGCATTCCTCGCTCGACAGCTTTTCCAGTTCCTCCGCATACCCGTCCAGGCGACGCAATGTGATCTTTGGACCGCAGGCGCCGCAGGCGATCGCTTCAGCATGGAAACGACGATCGCCAGGGTCTGTGTATTCCGCTTCGCACGCCGCGCACATCGGGAATGGCGCCATCGTCGTGTTCGCGCGGTCATACGGGATTTCCGTGACTATCGTGAGGCGCGGCCCGCAATGCGTGCAATTGGTGAAGGGATAGTTTGCGCGCCGTTCGCGCGAATTCAAGATTTCCGCGGCGCAAGCGCGACAGATGGCGGCGTCCGGGGCGATTTGCGTATGCGCGCGCCCCTCGACGCTCGGCGCGATCCGGAAGTCCGCGGGCATATCCCCGCGACCTTCCGTGCATTCGACGCTGTCGATCCGCGCCAATACCGGCGGCTCCTGCCGCAGGCGGCCAAGGAAAATGGTAATTTGTTGCTCGGCGCCCCACAGCCGAATAAAAACTCCCTCGGAGTCGTTAAAAACTTCGCCGCAAAGGCCCAGCGCGCGCGAAAGTCGCCAGACCGTCGGGCGGAACCCCACGCCCTGCACGCGACCCCGCACACGAACCTCCAACGAAACGACCTTGGCCGGGTCCCGCTCCTTTTGCTCGGCGAGCAATGCCTCACCCCTTCACTTGCGCGTCATCCGAGTTAGGTAGAGCGAATGTGGCGAATGTCGAGCTTATCGGAATCTGGCGGACGCCGACGTGGGGCGAAAGCGTGGATCACGAACAAAGGACAAAATGGGCGTCGACACGGCCCATCTCCAACACCAGCCGAAAACAATGATTGCTTTCCGTGGGTGGCCTCGCGCTATAATTCTAGCGCTGGCCCAGCGCAAAGCGAGCCTCTTCGCCGATTGGGCCAAAGACCCTAACCGGGGGCGACATGACCGCGAAGGTGGAGATCGTTAAGCTGTTGGGAGAGCAGGCCATCCTGCTTCCATCGCTAATCGCCGAAGCGCTGAATGCAAACGATCGCATCAAATTGCGCCTGACCATGCTGCAGGAGGCGGCGGCGCATGCATCGTCAGTGGGGGGCGCCGCGCCATCTCTGCAGGCGGAGCGGCATGCCGCCGGCTTGTCGGACCCCCAGTTCGATCGCATTATTGCCGGGGCTCGTCCGCTCGACGGAGACCGCATCGCAATTCCCGGCGTTACGGCGCTTCTGGCAGGCATTCCGGTCGATATGGCGACCATGCTCGCGCCAGTCGAAGCGGTCGATCCGGAAAGCGGAAAATCCTTGCGGGCGCGGTTGATCGACTTGCAAAAGAGGGCTCCCTCTGCTCCAGACAGCGTGATCGGCCGCGATGAAATATCACGGATGACTTCGGTGCGGCGCGGTCGGGAAGACAGTTTGCATCTTCTTGTGATGGATGCGCACAAGGCGCTAAACCGCATTGCGGCGCAGACGGCCGTCGAAGTGATCGACGGCGCGCATGTTCACCACCTCGATCCTGACGATCGCGACCGGGTTGCGGCCTTCATGCGGGGGCTCAACCGAACAGCTCCGTTGGCTTTCGGCCATCCTGGCCTCGCCACCACAGCGGCGCGTGTCGGCGCTCGCTTGACGATACAAAATGACATCGGCGCCACCGATGCGCATGTGCTTGTCATTCATGTCGAACACGGCTTGGTTAGTGTGACCTATACCGATATTCACCGTGTTCGCGCAAAGTTCTTTTCGTCATTATTCGAGACTTGGAACGTCGAGTGGAGCGTTCTTGCCGAACACGAGGCTGGAAGCATTGGCAAGGAAGATGTTTTTTATCTGATGACGGGTCGTTTCGTCGCGGACACGCGCGATGGGATCGACGCTTTCTTGACGTTTCTGGGCTCGCGCATCGTCTTTCTCATCGACTGGAACAAGGGCCGCAAAGCGTTGCAGACCTTCGTCGGCAAGAACACTTCGATCAATCTTCTGACTTGGGCGGCGAACAACGACGTGGGACATCGCGCCCTTCTGGAGCTTGGCGGGGCGGATCTGGTATTCGACGCGATCCGCCACGTCGCGGCCGACCGCATTCCCTATGGCGCTCGACTGGACGCCGTGCTCGGCGCCGAGGAGATCATCGATTTCCTGCGGCACGTATTGAAGGAAGCAAGCGTAGGGCTGCGGTCTGGCCGCTCCGCGAGGCTGATCCGAGATCAGATTCAAGCCGATCTCGCGCAGCGTTTCGAATCGGCGGAGAATGCGGTTCTGACGATCATCGAACGTCATCTCGGCTTGTCGCATACGTTGGCGTCAATCATTTGGACCGCTTTGGCGCATCCGGGGAACAGCGCCGAGCGTCAGTCCGTCGTGCGGCGAGCCATGCGCATCGAGGCGAAAGCCGATGGGCTCACCCTGGCGGCTCGGGCTGCTTGCGCCAAGCTGCATGACGCAAGGGAACTACGTTTTGTGATCGACGAAGTTGAAAACGCGGCCGACGCTTTTGACGAAGCGGTATTTTTGATCAGCCTTTTGCCGGAAGGCGAACAAGCGCGGGCATTATGCGAACAGCTTGCCGAACTCGCCGATCTCGCGACGCGCGGGACGAGCGAGATGGTCAAGGCTGTCGCTGCGACGGCTAGGCTACCTGAAGGCAAGCGCATCGACGCGGCCTTCGCGTTGCAATCGATTGATGCGGTCGCTGAATTGGAGCGCAACGCTGACCTCGCCGAGCGGGCCGCGCTCGCCGCCTTCTTCACGAACGTGGGCGGCGACGCAAAAGCCCTCATGCTCGGCATAGAGATGGCGCGGACGATAGAGCACGCGACCGATTGCCTCGCCCATGCCGCTCACGCGCTGCGTGATCGAGTGTTAGAGGAACTGTCGGCATGACGGACGACACGAGCCAGCCGTTCCTCGTAGTTCCAGCCAACGCCTCTTCCGACGCCACCGCGGAACTCGTAGGCTCCAAGGCGGCCCAGCTCGCGCGAATGAGCCGGCTAGGTCTTCCCGTCCCACCCGCTTTCGTAATGCNNCCCAGCCTATGCAAAGGCGTGAACCAAAAGGATGGAGCAGCGGTCCAGGCGCTAAAAAACGGCCTGCGTCTCGGCGTCGCCCGGCTTGAGTCGGCGACGGGCCGCCGCTTCGGAGATAGCCGGTCGCCGCTGTTTGTTTCGGTTCGCTCCGGCGCGGCCAGGTCCATGCCCGGAATGCTCGACACGATTCTCGACGTTGGCATGAACAATGAAACTGTTCAGGGTCTCATCCGGCTGACTGGAAACCCGCGTCTCGCCTGGGACACTTATCGGCGCTTCGTGCAAAGCTATTCCGAGGTGGTCGGCTGTGTTCCAAACGCCGAATTCGAACGCCCGCTCGCCGCCATGTTGAGAGCGGAAGACGCGGCGTCGGAAGACGAACTCGATTGCGAGGCGCTGGAACGTCTGACACATGAGTTCATCGAGATCGCCTCGCGCGCTTCGGGCCGCCGTCCTCCCGAAGACCCGCTGGATCAGTTGGATGCAGCGGCGCTAGCCGTCTACGCTTCGTGGGAGAGCGTCCGCGCGCGGGAGTATCGGCAAATCAATGGACTACATGATTTAGCGGGCACGGCCGTCACGGTCCAGGCGATGGTGTTCGGTAATTCCGGCAATAGATCCGGGGCTGGGGTGGCCTTTTCTCGCAATCCCGCCACCGGCGCCAACGAGCCCTATGTCGACTTCCTGTTCGATGCTCAGGGGGAGGACGTCGTATCCGGTCGCCGCACGCCAGGCGACGCCACCTTGTTGGCGAAGTGGCTACCGGATATCGCCCGAGATCTCGCCGTCGCGTCGCGGCGACTGGAGCAAGAATTGAAGGATGTGCAGGACATCGAGTTCACGGTCGAAGACGGCAAGCTGTATTTTTTGCAAACCCGCTCGGCCAAACGCACGCCACGCGCCGCGCTCAGGATCGCGGTGGATTTGGTCCGCGAAGGGGTGATAACGCCGGCAGAGGCTTTACGGAGCCTTGAAGGCGTCAATCTGGAGCGCGCGGGCGTCGCAACGCTGCGGTGTGAAGCGACGCCGCTGGCGACAGCGATTTCCGCTTCCTCTGGTGTCGCCAGCGGCCGCATCGCGCTCGACAGCGAGACGGCCCGGCGCATGGCCGCGGGCGGCGCGCCAGTCATATTGGTTCGGCGCGAGCCTTCGACCGACGATATTGCTGGGTTCAACGCAGCCGCGGGCATTCTCACCATGGTTGGGGGACGCACCGCGCACGCGGCGGTGGTGGCGCGCCAACTTGGCAAGGCCTGTCTGGTTGGATGCGACAGTCTGGAGATCGATGAAAATAATCGCCGTATCAGGCTCGCTGGGCGCGAGCTTAGTGAAGGCGACTGGCTCTCAATCGACGGCGAGAGCGGGAAAATCTCTAGCGGCTGGGCGGAAATCGTAATCGAGCGGCCGGAAGCCGAACTTGGCGAGTTGAAACGCTGGGCGACCGGAGGCGCGGCGCCATAAGGAGGCGCGACCTTCGGTCTGCCGCCGTCACATCTGGACCCACTCAATTGTGGCGCCTGCTGGAGATGATCTCCGGGCGCAATGCGTCCAGCGCCAGGTTGAGTTCGAGGACATTGACGCGTGGCTCGCCGATCAATCCGATGAAGCGCTGCTCGGTGTGCTCCTCCACCAAGGCGCGCACACGACTCTCGTTCAGGCCGCCCGCCCGGGCGACCGCCGGAACCTGCGCCAGCGCGAATTGCGGCGAAATATGCGGATCGAGGCCGGAGCCGGAAGCGGTCACGGCGTCCGCCGCCACCACGTCAATCCGTCCAACGGCGAACTCCGTTTCAATGGCGCTATTCACGCGATCGATAAGCTTTTGCGACGTGGGGCCCAAATTGGAGCCAGAGGAATTCGCGGCATTATAGGGAGCGTCGACCGTTTTGGTTGAATCAGTGGGGTCGGGCGCGCTGGTCGCCGAAGGGCGGCCGTGAAAATAACGATCCGAGGCGAAGCTCTGACCGATCAAGGACGAGCCGACAATCTTGCCATTGCGCTCGATCACGCCGCCATTGGCTTGGGTGGAAAACGCAAGTTGAGCGACGCCGGTGATCGCCAGAGGATAGGCCAGGCCGGTCAAGGCGGTGAACAGGACGATCATCACGATCGCGGGACGCAGTTGGGCCAACATGATGGACTCCTCAAGCCAGATGCAAAGCCGATACGACGAGGTCGATGAACTTGATGGCGACGAACGGCGCGACGATTCCGCCCAGCCCGTAGATCAGCAGATTGCGGCGTAACAGGGCGGCGGCGCCGACGGGACGATACTCGACGCCCCTCAATGCCAGCGGGATCAGCGCGATAATGACCAAGGCATTGAAGATGACGGCGGACAGAATCGCCGACTGAGGCGACGCGAGCTTCATGACATTGATCGCCTCCAACTCTGGGTAGGTGATGACGAACAGAGCCGGAATGATCGCGAAATATTTCGCGACGTCATTGGCGATGGAAAAAGTCGTCAGCGATCCGCGCGTCATCAACAGCTGCTTGCCGATGGCGACAATTTCGATGAGCTTAGTCGGATCGGAATCGAGATCGACCATATTGCCGGCTTCGCGCGCCGCTTGCGTGCCAGTCTGCATGGCGACACCGACATCGGCCTGCGCCAACGCGGGCGCGTCGTTGGTCCCGTCGCCGCACATCGCGATGAGCCGGCCGCCTTGCTGCTCCTTGCGGATATATTTCAACTTGTCCTCCGGCGTCGCCTGCGCGATGAAATCGTCGACGCCCGCCTCGCCGGCGATGGCCGCCGCCGTGATTGGATTGTCGCCCGTCACCATGACCGTCTTGATGCCCATGGCGCGCAACGCCGCGAACCGGTCCTTGATATCCGGCTTAACGATGTCCTTGAGATGAACGACGCCGAGCAATTGTTCATTCTCGGATACGGCGAGCGGCGTGCCGCCCGAACGAGAAACGCGCTCGACTGCCCTTGTGAAGTCCTCGGGCGCCTGATCCCCGCTCAGCCCTGCCTGCCCTAGTA
>PLAI01000268.1 GCA_003134075.1 Methylocystaceae bacterium
GCCGCGCGCAAGGCGGGCGTGGACTTTCACCCGCTGACGCTCGCGCCGGTCACCGACATCGCCCGGGACTGGGACGACGCCAATGAGAAATTCTTCGCCGAAAACGGCGTCATCGACTTGATCATCGGATCGCGGCGCAAATGACCTTCAAGATCGACTATAGCCAGGCCGAGTTTCGCCGCGATTTCGTCGCGGCGCTGACGGTCGCCGCGATTTCCTTGCCGCAGGGCATGGCCTATGCTCTGCTGGCGGGAGTCGACCCGCGTTACGGTCTTTATTCGGCGATCCTAGTCACCGCCGTCGCCTCCGTGTTCGGTTCGTCCTCGCACCTCATCAACGGCCCGACCAGCGCGATTTCGCTGGTCGTGTTCAGCGCCCTGTCGATCTTCGATTCCGAGCAGCGCGTCGAAGCGGCGGAGGCGATGTTCCTGCTTGGCGTGATGGTGGGCTCCATCCAGATATTCATCGCGGTTTTTCGTCTGGGCGATCTCACTCGCTACATCTCGGAATCGGTGATCCTCGGATTCATGAGCGCGGCCGCGCTGCTGCTGGCGATCGGCCAGATCGGCAACGCGCTTGGCCTTCGCGAAAAGGGCACGGGCGCGCAGCATGTGCTGCATCGGCTGTGGCTGACGCTGACGGCGGGCGACGCGATCAACCTCAAGGCGGTCGTCGCCACGGTGGTGACGCTGGCGCTGGCGGTGTTGTTTCGCGGCGTCGTGCGCCGCAAAAAATGGCCGCAGTTCGACATGCTGGCCGTTCTCGTCATCGTTGGCGTCGGCGCCTATCTCGCCGGCTGGACCATGCCCGGCCTTGACGGCAAGACCGCGATCGGCGTGGCCGGCGCGGTGCCGAGCAGCCTGCCCACCCCGCATATTCCGGTGGTGAAGCTCGGCTGGTTCCTGGATCTTGCCCCCGACGCCGCCGCTATCGCCTTTCTTGGGCTGTTGGAGGCGCTCGCGATCGCCAAATCCATCGCCTATCAGACCCGCCAACCGCTCGATTTCAATCGCCAGTGCCTTGCAGAGGGCATAGCGAATTTGTCGGGCGGTTTCTTTCAATGCNNTGCCCGGCTCGGGCTCGCTGTCGCGATCGGCGATTAACTTCCAGGCCGGCGCGGCGACGCGCCTCTCGGGCGTGCTCACCGCCGCCTTCGTCGCCATCGCCGTGCTTGGGCTCGCGCCGCTCGCGCGCTATGTGCCCAAGGCGGCGCTGGCGGCTATGCTGTTGCTGACCGCCGCGCGGTTGATCGATTTAAAGCGCCTCGCCTTCACGCTGCGCGCGACGAGAATGGACGCCGGCGTCGTCATCGTGACCGCGTTCTCGGCCTTGGCCTTCGGACTCGATCAGGCCATTTTGATCGGCGTCGCCATCTCGATCCTCTTGTTCGTTCCGCGCGCCGCGAAACTCAAGGCGATCGAACTCGTGGTCGATGATCGCGAGGTCGTGCGAGAAAGGCAGCGGTCCGATCCGCCCAACGAGGGCTTCCTGCTTTATGATCTGGAAGGAGAATTATTCTTCGGCGCGGGCGCCGAACTCGACCGCGCCTTCGAGCAAGTTTTGCATCGCGCCCGTGACGAAGCGATCGATCATGTCATGCTGCGTCTCAAACGCGTGCGTCATCCCGATGTGGTGGCGCTCGAACATTTCGAACACTTCCTCAAACAAGCCCAGGGTCAAAACGTCACCGTTTGGCTCGCGGGGATACAACCCGATCTTCTCGACTCCTTTCTGCGTCTGAACTTCTTCGCATGGCTGCCGAAAAATCAGGTCTTCGTGCAAGGCGCCGACGAAGACTCCGCCACTTTGGCCGCCATTCGGGCGATTCGCGGACGCTTGACGCCGCGGGCCTCCGCGCCCAGGGACAGGCTTTACTACCTCGTTTGACGCAATGTCCGTCGTCCGTCCAATTAGATGAGGAAAACATGGCGATCACGCAAACACGCATCGCTCGCATCGTCGTCGAAGGCGCCGTGCAGGGCGTCGGCTATCGCGTTTTTGTCGCCCGCGAGGCCGGGCGACTGCATCTCGACGGCTGGGTGCGAAATCGCCGCGACGGTTCGGTGGAGACCCTCGTCGCCGGTCCGAGCGCCGCCGTCGAGGAATTCCTGAACGCGGCGCGGCGGGGACCAAGAACGGCGGCCATTGCTTCTCATCGTATCGAGGAGGCGGATGAAGCCGCCTTGCGCGAGGGCGGCGGCGAGNNGGGTTCGTGACCTTCTCGCCCGGGAAATAATAATTGGGGGCCACTATAAAGGTCGATCCAAAACACACTTCCAAAGCCACGCCGACTCGTCGGATCGAGCCGGGTCTCGATTTACACTTCAATGTCGCTTGCGCAATCGAGTTATCGACCGTCGAGCCGACTACCAATCCCGGGGCCGCGGCCGCTCAGTGCAATTGCGAGCGGCTCATCATCGCCTCGAATCAGTGGCTGCCCATCGATCGACGATATGGTCTATATAGGCTATTATCAAAATAGACTATTATCGCCGTCAAAATTCCCAACGTCATGCTGCGGAGTATCAGCTTGATTTTGTGTTAGGTGCGCGGCGTCCTTTCCGCCGTGGTTGACTATGTCACGGCTTGGCTAAAGCTCGTGGAGCCAATATGCGGATCGACTGGACGCATTTCACGCCCTGGACCTCCCTCGCCGGCGGCGTCACGCTTGGATTCGCCGCCGCACTGCTCCTCCTGCTTGTCGGCCGCACCCTGGGGATCAGTGGGATCGTCGACGGCGCGCTCACCGCGCGTGATCGCGAATTCGGTTGGCGCGCGACCTTCTTGCTTGGACTCCTCGCAGCGCCGAACGCGCTGAGGCTAATCGCCGCGCCGATGCCGCCGACTATCGAGACGCCCTGGGCGCAGCTAACGATTTCCGGCCTCCTCGTCGGATTCGGCACGCGCTTGGGTTCTGGCTGCACGAGCGGTCATGGCATCTGCGGGCTCTCGCGTCTGTCTCCGCGATCTCTCATCGCAACGCTGACTTTCATGTTCGCCGGCTTCGTCACCGTGTATGTCGTCCGTCATCTCGCAGGCTGAAGGGAGCAGCAATGCGCCTGTTTATCTCGTTTGTGCTCGGCCTGGTCTTTGGCGTCGGACTATATGTTTCCGGCATGACGCAGCCGACCAAAGTCCTGGGCTTTCTCGACATCCTTGGCGATTGGGACCCTTCGCTAGCCTTTGTCATGGCCGGCGCGGTGGCGGTCGGGCTCGTGGCCTTTTCATTTGCGAGACAGCGCCGCCGAACGTTTCTGGGCGACGAATTGCGATTGCCGCGGATAACCGAGATCGACGCGCCGCTCGTCGTGGGCAGTCTCATCTTCGGGATTGGTTGGGGCCTTTCCGGCATATGCCCGGGTCCAGGCATCGCGGACGTGGGCTTTCTCGATTGGCGCGCGCTGGTCTTCGTCGTCTCGATGGCGGCGGGCATGGTGATGGAACGGCTGATCGCGGACGCATTAGGAGCCAAGTCGCGGGTGAGCAAGGACGCGTGAGTAGGCCGCCTTCCTCGCTCAAGGTGGTTTGTCCCGCTGCGAAGTCGTTCGTTCGACGCGAAATGCGCCCGGGCTATCTTGCGCTGGAAGGAGGCGATCACCAGCCCTCGCGCGCGGATCACCATGTCAATTCAGATAGCTATGACAAAGGCGACGGCCTTGGGGCGTTTCTTTCTCAAGCCCCTCGGCTAAAGGAATAATATTCTCTCTTAGGCAGAAATGCGTTGAATAATCGCCTATCGTGACAAAGCTTAAGCAGAATATATTTATCTCCGCAAGATCCGGCGGCATGTAGCCGTCGCTCGATTTTCGGAAGTGCTAGTGGAGCTTACGCAATCCCGCTTGGCGCCCTGTCACCAGGGCTCTCGCGCGTTTGAACGCCGGCGCCGACCATACGGGCCGGCATTGATTCGTCACCGATGCGCCTGAAACAAGTCAAACCGCTTCGCAAATTTACACAAAGATGATCGATATTATCGTATTTAATTATTAGAATTCTTTTTTGCGAAAAAGGAGCTTGCGCTCTGCTCTGCTATGTGGCGAGCATAGAGTTGCATTCGAGCCCGCTCGTTGAAGCCAGCATTCGAGGTTAGTGGGCCATACAATCAAATACTAAGAATAATTGCTTGTTTCCTGACGCCACAAGTCCTGCTCTTCTCGCAAGGAACCGATCACATGACTGACGAACATGAACTCCGCCGCACGCTAAGCGAATC